>BJGT01000079.1 GCA_014190675.1 Comamonadaceae bacterium
CCCTGCATGAAAGCTTTGCCCAGGAGCAACTGTTTCCCTCGTTGGTTCTGCGCATGCTCAAGGTTGGTGAATCAACCGGCGAGCTCGATGTCGCGCTGTCCAACATCAGTTATTTTTACAGCCGTGATATCGACGAATCAGTGGGCAAGGTCCAAAGCATGATCGAGCCGACCCTGACCGTCACCATGGGCCTCATTCTGGGTTGGATCATGGTCTCCGTGCTCGGGCCGATCTACGACACGATCTCGACCATCAAGATCTGAGCAGCCTTGAAAACCATACTGCACCTCGGGCCCGGCGGCGACCAGTTCTGGCGTAAGAAGTCCGGCCAATGGCTGCTCGTAGATCCCCCCGAGGCGGGCTCTGTGTGGGTGGTTTCAGATCTCGCCGAAGAAATTCTCACCGAAATCCAGGTGCCACGCCTGTTTGGGACTGACCGCTCGGGCTTCATCAGCCGACAACTGAACAGCCGTTTTCCTGACACGCCCTACAAAACCAGTTTGCCCGGGCCGGTGGCAGACGGCTTGCTTGACCGCCTTGCGCCCAGGCAGCAGGCATTGCTGGCAGTCGATGCCCGCCAGCGCGTTGATGCGGCGCTCGACGGGCTCGGTGCAAATATTGCCGGTGTGTGGACCACCTCGGGTCTGTTGGCCCGTTTGGGGCTGGGCAGGTCCTTGCCGGCGGACCTGTTCATTGTTTTGCCGAGTGCGCAGGCGAGCCGCATCCTCTTTGTGCACAAACAGTCACCCGTCATCAGCCGCCTGATCCGCGAGGCCAGCACGGCCGAGTCTGTCAGCAGCGAGATCACCAGAACCCTGCGCCACCTTGAAAACACCAAGGTGCTTGAGCGCGATGGCGCCAAGCTGCCGGTATTGGTGCTGGGCCAGGACCCGCGCATTGCCGAGGCCCTGTTGGCACAGGGGATGGCTGTGGTCCCAGTCCCCAAGGCCATAAGCCGTATCGGTTCAGGCGATTTCAAATTCGCGCTTTTTGAGCTCGCGCTGAAATCACCGCCCGGGCAACTCGCGCCCCTCTCGCGCCGCACCGGCCATGTGGCAGCGGGCTTGAGCCAGCTGAGTTACGTCGCCTCAGCCGTGACTGCCAGTCTGGTGTGTTGGGCGCTTTTCGGCGCCTATGGGCAGCTGCGCCTGGATCGATCCGATTTGCAGCAAAGCCGGGCCGCGTCCTCCCGACTCGGGCAGCAGCTCGCGGGCCTCGAGAAGGATCTCGCAGCCTACCCGGTGTCAGTTGGCTTGGTCAAAAGCGCGTTGCGCCTGGAACGCGATGAAATTCTCTCTGCCCCCTCGATGCCCAAGCAATTGCAGGCTCTCGCCACGGTGCTTGCTGCCAACCCGGCGCTGCGCCTGAGCCGTTTGAGCTGGGCCGTGGAGTCGGCCCAGGCACCCCCCTGTGCCGCGAACACCGAGGCAGGCCGCGCCCCCGCCCCCGCCCCCGCCCTGGCGCCGACTGCCAACAGCGAGGCCCTGCCAAGCTTGCCCGGCAGCCGCATCAGCTTTGACCTGCAGTTACCGCCCGGCATGGGCGTGAAGGCCAGGGGCGCACTGCTCGGCGACCTGGCGCAGGGGTTTACCGGGCTGGCGGGCTTGACGCTTTTGCAAAACCCGGCGCTAACCCAGGCCCCTGAATCGATCAGCGGCGGCAGCAAAGAGCAGCCCACCGAGCCCAGCGCCTACAGCTGGTGCCTGCGCTTTGCCAACCTGGCGGGCATCGCCGAAAAACCTGGGCCCGGCAAACCATGACAGACCTGAGCGCCATTCTTTACCAGTCGCGCCGGGCGCTGCTGGTGTTCGCCGCGATCGCCGTGCTGGGTGGGCTGTTGGTTTGGGCCCTGCAGCAGTACGGGCAAAGCCTGCAGCCAGAGGTCGCTGCAGCCAAGGCTGAGAAAGCCCAGCTGCAGTCCACCCTGACAGGCAAGCAAGAAGAGCTGGCCTTGCTTGCGGCCAAAATGCCGCGCTTTGAAGCCCTGAAAAAAGCCGGGCTACTGGGCCCGGCCGACCGCGAGGGCTGGGCCGAGACCTTGATAAAAGTTCACCAGGCCAGCGGCCTGCCCGATACCCTGAGCTATTCGCTCAAACCAGCTGTTGCCGCAGCGCCAGTTGATCCTTCGAACCCGGTTGCGCCGTTTCAGACGCACGAGCTGGCGCTGTCCCTTGAGGGTATACACGAGCCAGAGTTGTTCGACCTGCTGGCCAGTTATGGCGCGCAGGTCAAAGGCCTGTTCAGGCTGCAGTCCTGCGATTTGTCTTCGCCCGCAAGCCAGGGGCTAACAGCCAAGTGCGAGCTGCGTTTTTTCAAGCAACCGCTGGCCGCCTCGAGCCCAGCCCCCTCGTCATGATCACCAGGCTGCGCTGTGCTGTGCTGGGTGCGCTGCTGTTGGCCAGCTTGGACGCGACTGCGCAGGCCCAGCCGGCCGATGCGTTGGGGACACTTTTTTTCAGTGGGGCGGAGCGCCGCGCCATTGTGCAGGCGCGCACCTCGCCCAGCGAGCAGCCGGCTGCCCCCACCCTGCTGAGCCTGTCGGGCATGGTGGTGCGAAAAGGTGGCAAGAGCACGGTTTGGATCAACGGGCAGGCGCTCGCAGAGGGTGCGGCGCCGGTGCCCGGCGCGAGCATGGCTGTTGCGCCGCGCCACATCACGGTCAACAAGTTGGTTCTGCGCCCCGGCGAGACCCTTGATTTGACCAATCGTCAGAGCATCGACCTGCTGACACCCGGCTCGGTCACCCGGCGTCCGGCGGCAACGGTGCCTTAAAGCTCGGCAAGCCAGCCAAAACGCCGTACAGCAGTATGAACATTACAGAGATTTTTCGTCAGAGGAAGGCGGCAGTGGCGCGTGGACGGCGCATCCGCAGCCTGGCCGGCTTGGCTATGTTGTTCTCTGGGTATGCGCTATTGGCGGTCAGCCCGGACACGCCGGCTGACTGGCTGGTGGCCCGGGTGGTGCTTGGTTTTGTCTGTTTGTTTGCGGGTTTTGTGCTGGCAGTTGTGCCGTTCTTGAACAGGAGCGTCGGTGACGACCGCTAAGCCCCGAGAGCATGCGATGCCCGGCCTATGCTCGGTGCTGCTGGTTGAGGACGACCTGGCCCTGAGTGGCTACCTTGCCGCTTCCCTGGCGGATGCCGGCTATTTGGTGCAGGCGGTCAGCCACCGGGCCGAGGCTGGCTTGCGGCTGGCGCTGGCGCCCCAGCCGCAACTCATGCTGCTGGACCTGGGTCTGCCGCCCCATGCCAGCGGCATGGGGGAAGGCCTCGCGCTGCTGGATGAGGCCCTGCGAAACTCGCCGGCCCTCAAGGTCATCGTGCTGACCGGACAAGACGAAGATGCCGCCGCTCTGGAGGCCATCCGGCGGGGCGCCTTTGATTTTCTGGTCAAGCCAGCCAGCCTGGCGAGCATCCATGGCGCGCTGGACCGGGCCAAATTATTCACCCAGACCGAGAGCCGCATGACAGCTGTTGGCGAAGCCCGCCTGCACCTGACAGCACGCCTTTGGGAGGGCCCCAAAGAGGCGGCCTCGGGCGCTGAAGAGCAGCTCATGCGGCGCACCCTGGTGGCCGCCGGTTACAACGTAGCCGAGGTGGCACGCCAACTTGGCATGGCCAGAGAGCATGTCTACTACTACCTGAACAAGTATGGATTACGCCGTCCTGACTAACCTGTCGCTGGTGTGTCTGGCCGCTGGTGTCACCCTGTTCATCACCAGTCGGCGCCTAGCCCAGCGTGCCCGGCGTTACCAGGCCGGCATGCAAAGCCTGCTGCAGCTTGGCGCGCAGGGCTTGGAGCCGCTGGATATCCCGCCTGCCGCCTGGCCTCTGCTCAGCGCCGGTGGTTGGCAGCATCTGCAACTCTCGGGCGACTGGTTTGGTTACCTGGTCGATTCCGAGTGGGGCCAGAGGCCGAAACAAGCGCTGGCAGAGGGCCCAAAAAACAAGGGCCCCCTGGCTTTCCGGTTGAGCAGCGGCAATGATGTGCTGCTGGTGATGACCCTGAGCCACAGCGCCCCTGGCGGGGAGAGCCGCATGTTTGCCGAGCAGTTCGCCCGGGTCTTTGTGCTGCTGCTGGAGTCCGCCCTGCGGGTGCGCACCGAAGCCATTTCGGTGGCCATGGCCGAGCGTGCCCGGCTCACCCTTTATCTTCAGCACGACATGCGCAACCTGGCCCAATGGGTTGGCTGGGTTTGCTCTGATTTCAATGATTGCCAGCAGGACGAGAATTTGCTGGCAGCTGCGCGGCGGCTACAAAAAAATGCGCCGCTGGCCCGCGAGCGTGCGCAGCGCTTGGTGGCCTCGATCGCCAACAACCCGTCGAGCCAACAGGCGGCGCTGCTGGACTTGCGCGCAGCGGCTGGCAATGCAGCACATCTGGCCGGGGTGGAGGCGCATATCTCGGGCCAGGCGCAAGCCTGGATTGCACCGGCCCTGCTGGCCCGCGCCCTCGACAACCTGTTCTCCAATCTGTCGCCCAATTGGCGCAACCCCGGCGCTGAAAAACCCGTGCTCCACCTGCAGACCATTGAAGCCGGCCCATTCAAGGCGGCGGCCTCCGAGGTGCGCTTCTTCAGCCCATCGCTGCAAGGGCAGCGGCGGATCTCGCCGGCCAAGCTGTTTGAGCCCTTTGCCAGCGGACGACCCGGCGGGCTCGGGCTTGGCCTGTACCAGGCGCGCAAAAGCCTGCAAGAAGCGGGTGGTGACCTGAGTGCTGAGATTGATGCCAATGGCATCCACTTTGCCCTCACCATTCCGGCCAGCGCCCCGGTGGTTGCCAGCACGGCTGGCTGAGCGGGCATGCAGCCGCGCCTGGCGGCTCAATCGGCCGGTGCTGTCCGGGGGCTCAATGCAAATGCCGCGGCTTGCGACCGCCGCCGTGGCCGCCACCATGCCCGCCGCCAGAGCCACCGCCCGAGCCACGCGGTGGTTTGCCCAGCTGCATGGAGTTCACCAGGTCGTCAAAGCGCTGAGCGAACAGCTTGTCAATCTCGGCCACCACGCCTGAGAGCTCGGCGCCATCAAAGTGGCGCTCCATCATGTTGACCACATCCTGCACCAGCAGGTCGCGCTGCACCTGCATGATGGAGGCCGGGTCCGGGCCAACAAACAGCATCATGAAATCATCGCGCGACTCGTCCTCTGAGTCCTCGTCTTCATCATCAAAATCTGCGTCATAAAAAGTCACCTCGACAGCCGCTCCGGTGGCGGCCAGCTCATTGAGGTTCATGCAGACCTCGTCGAGCACCTGGCGAAAATCCTCGTCGCCAGCCACGGTCCAGCAGATTTGCAGCATGTGGTTCTCGGGCTCGAACTTGATGCCGGGTTCGTCCTCGTAGCTGCTCTCGGCGGCATCGGCCAGGGAGCGGGCACCGGCGTACTTCCAGAGCGGCTTGAGCGCCTCTTGCAGCTGTTCGAATGCGACCTCGGGGCGCAGGGCGATCTGGCCGTGAACATGGATTTCAAAAGGGGCATGGGAGCTTGGCATGGCGCTGAGTGTAGTACGGCCAGAGGGCTTGGTGCGCCTGTGCGCATGCCTTAGGAGCGGCGCGAAAGGGGTAGGTTGAGCAGCAGATTTTGGGGTTTGAGTTTGAGCCGGTTCTGCTCGTCCATGGCCATAGCCAGGTACACCGGCCGTGCGGCTACCGCTGCGAGCATGTCATTCGGGTTGACAAACTCCAGACGAAACAGGCACAGCAGGCGGCGCATGCGCTCCTGCTCTGGCTCGTCGCCCCGGTAGAGATCATTCAGTATGGCGCTGGCCTGGGCATCCAGGCCAACATGCCAGACCCAGTGCTCGTCAACAATTTCTCTATCGGTTTGCACCCGCACCTGCACCTTGAGGAAATGCTCGATCCAGCGCTGCAGCAAGTCCGCCAAGGCCAGCAGCGCCGGCTGGCCTTGGTTGAGGTTGAGCACCAAATCAAAGTGTTCGCTGCGCGGCCAGTAGAGATCGGACTTGTCGGCATCCAGCACATCGAGGTCAACGCTGCGCAGCGCAACGCCTTCGCGCCGCAGCAATTCCCCCACGCTGCCAAAGCCGGCTGACAAGGCGTGACGTTCCACGGTTTCGTCGTCGGCTGCCATCACTGCGCCGTCTTCGAGCACCGATATTTTTTGGGTCCGGAACAGCATTTCGGCCACGCGCGCCTGCATGGCCGAGGCCGTGTCGCCCAGCAGATGGCGCAGCAGAATCTGGGTGAGCTGCTGCACCAGCACCGGCGCCACATCAACCCCCTCGCCCTGGAACAGGGCCAGATAAGCCGCCTCCAGCGTGGGCGCGGCCAGCAGCCGGTCGCGAAAGCGCAACCACACGGCATAGTTGTCGGCCGCATCCCGGTCCAAAATAGCCTGCAACGCAGCCGCGGCCACGCCATGGCGGGGCGCGCTCAGCAGGGCATCATGCAAAGCCAGCTCAGCCGGGCAGGACCCCGCAATCGGCGCGATTTCGGGGCGCTGCAGCAAATGGCGCAAAAAATCGTCAGTCAGCTCGAGATGCCCCTCGGCGTTGACTGACAGCAGCCGATAGCCGCAGGACGGCCAGAAGTCATGCCGTGGCGGCGTCATGGCCGCAAAACCCCCACCAGGTGCGGCCGGCACCGAGCCGGCACACAAGGGTGCCGTAAGGCGGCGGATATCAAGCATGGCAGCATCATTTGTAAACCGGGTTCAACGCACGCACCAAATAAGCAAGCCCAATCAGTCAAAACCCGCGAATTCCACGCAAGTTTCCAAGGCCCGCTCACAACCAGAACCTGGATTCTCGCCCAATACCCGCAAGCCCATAGCTGTCTGCCATTGCCGGCTCGGCTTGCGATCCGTGCCCCTGGCTTGCCGGTTGCGGCCGGACGTGGCCGCGATTAATTGGAATCTGACCCCAATTTCCGAAAAAATCCACCAAAGGCCTGGGTGCCTTCGTGCAACAGTTTGCCGATGCCCGCCCGGTGATCGTGACCCCTGATAATTTTGCATTGCTGTCAGCTGATCCAGCCAAGTTTCTAGCCCTGCTCTGATAAAGGCTGACGAGCAGCTGTCGCCCTCGCCGATTAATTGGAATCTGACCCCAATTTGTGCAATTTTCGCCGCGCCTTCCACGCCGCGAACTCTGGCGGTCGCAAACCATAACGTGCCAGAACACCATCGTGCAGGCGCCGGAGTTCTTCGATGAGCAGTGCCTGCACGTTGGCCTGCTCCTGCTCAGGAATACGCTCGGCCACGGATCTCTGAATGCTGGTGAGTGGGTCAAGTTCCGGTTGCGTGATGACCTCACGGATGGCCTGCTTGATGAAGTCACGCCAGGCCAAGCGAAGGGGATCGGGCTCAGCCAGATCTTGCTTGATGGCCTGGTATTCCTGCGTCGAGCGTTCGTAGGCCCATACGTACAGGTCGCGCATCAGTTCGACTCGGGTCATTTCGTACACGCCAAGCGTGGCCCGGCTGTAGGCCTGCTCCGGTACATCCAGAAAGGTCAGCGGACACAAATTAGCGCGAAACAGCGGCAAATTCGCGGCCAATCGGGAGGTCCGTTTATTGATGTCAGCAAAGGGCTGCAAGTAGGGCAAGTGCACCATCATGAAGAAGGACTGCTCAAACGGGTCTCGAATCTGATTGGCCTTGCTCAGCAGTGCATCCAGCGCGTCTTCGATTTGCTGCGGTGCGGACAGTGGGCGATAGGCGCTTTTCCCTATGTCGACGGCGTGCCGACGAATCCGCCCTTCATCGGCTGGGTTGGGCAGCAAGTTTTCCGCCAGTGCGCTGTGCAGGTTCATCAAGGTGTAGCGGTTGAACTCGGCACTGTCGATGTTTTCGACCAGCATTTCGATTGCCGTGCGGTGGTTCAGAATCATCTGCGTTTCGATCGCGGCCTTGCCACGTGCAGCCTTGCCGTGCTCGAGGAGTTCGCGCGTGTCGAGCCGGGAGTAGGTGTTGCCTTCCAGGTGGCTCGATGCCCATGACAAGTCGATCAGTAAGCGGCTCAAAATTGCACGGCTGTAAGTGCCTGCTGGCGCATCAACGTCAACCGTTCTGCCCATCTTGTGCAATTGGCGGCGCAGCGACTCGGACAAATACCAAGTCTCATTGGGGCGGTAGGCATCCAGAAAATCACGCTGGTAGCCCACGGGCTTGCGGGCTTCTGGCGGCTGGTCGATGTAGGCAAGAATGTCCTGGCTGTCAGCAGACAGCGGAATAAAGCTGGGAAAAATATCGGCGTTGACAGCTAATGTGAGGGTGCCAGATGGGGCTCCAACAACAAAATAACGTCTTGCCCGGCCCTCACCCAGCGCCTTGACTTGGCCGGTCTCAACCAGCTTTGCGATCAGGCGTTGTGCAGTTCGTCTGGCCATGTCAGGATGCCCAGCTAAGAGCTCGGCAAGCGTTAATCCGCTCTGGGATGCCAGAATGCTGTTCAGTAAGTCAGTGGTAGGGGGCACGATGGTGTTGGCGCAGTTTGAAATAAGGAGTGGCGCAATTTTGGCGCAGTTTTTCGAACCGCGCCAGTTTTGACCAAACCTCTCGCGGCAGCCGGCGGGATTTAATTGGAATCTGACCCCAATTTTTTGAGGGGGACAAAGCCGATTTTCAGACCGAAGATGTCGGCGATCTTTTGCAGGGTGGCGACAGTGGGGTTGGCGGTGCCGGCTTCGATTTGTTTGAGCGCTTGCACACTGATGCCGCGGTGTTTGGCAAATTCGGCTTGGGTCAATCGGCTGATTTTTCGCATGGTGGCCACGGCTTCTGCAATGGTGAGGGCATTGGTGGCGATGTCGGCGTAAAACTGGTCACGGCGTTGGGCGGCCAGTTCAGGGGGCACCGGTTTTTTGATGCGCTTATCCATGGGCGTTACCCGCCAGGTCTGTAAGCTGCCTGGCTTGGGTTTCAATGGCCTTGGCGCAGGCGTGGATCACATCCGGCTCGACACCGCAATCCAGCGCGATCACTTCCAGTCGGGCCACCACTTTGGCAAACTCGGCCAAATGGGCTGCAATGGCTGCGCGCTCCGTGTCGGGCACGTCCAGCTGCTCGATCACCTGGCGCCAGTCCGACTGCCTGACACCCGCCTTGTCGCGCCAATGGCAGCTGCGCGGCACGACCTCGGGGTCTTTGAACATGGGGGCAAAGTCAAACAGCGGTGTGAGTTGAACAATGCCCTCCGGTGTGCGCTGTACCGCCGTGTTTCTGGTTTGGTTATCGGTATTGCGCAGGGCGAGGTTGAGCACATCGCGCTTGATGAACTCCAGAGTTTCCCCAGCGGGGTCGGTCACCACACGCCGCAGGCCAGCCAGCAGGGCCTGCTGCGACTGCGCCACGCTAAAGCCGCGCTGGCCAACCACGCTGGCCAGGCTTTCCTGGTGCAGGCGCTGCACGCCGCCGCCGGGCGCCAACGCCCGGTCAAACCGGCGTAGAAACAGCATGTCGCCGTGCAAAACAGGGGCATGGGCGCACCGCAGGCCAACAGCGTCGGCCACGCGCAAGTAAGCGGCCTCATTGCGCAACACACTACGGTCCTCATCGCTTTTGCCACGCGGCAACTTGACCAGCCAATGCGCGTGGGCCAGCTCGTCGGGAAGCGCCATGTCAGCGAACCAGCGGCCATGGCGGTCTGTGGTGAGCAAGAATTTGGGGGCAACACCTTGTACGCCGGTTGTGCCGGTGGCCAGCATGGCATGCAGCGCAATGTGGTTCAAAAACTCGTCGCTGCGCTGGGTGATGTCGTCAAGGCTGACACCTTGAGCCAACTGCGGGTCGGGATTTTTGCGAGCCTCTTCGGCAAAAAAGAGCATGGCCGTGTTGAGCCGCAAACACCCAATGGGGTTGAACGCTCCTGCCATCAACAGCGGCATGACCATGTCGTCACTGTCTGGCAAATTCAGCACTGAGAGCAAGAACTTGCGCCCCTGGCCCTGTGGTACCAGGTCATACAAAAATGAAGGCGGCCTGTGGTCGGGCACCAGCCCGGTCAAGCCTTGCATCATCGGCTCTGGCCACAAGCCGACCGGCAGGTTCAATGACACCGGCAAATGGATGTCACCAAACACATAACTGTCCAGGTAATTGAAGCGCACACGGTTGTGGCTGAATGCCTGCAACTCTGCCGCCGGATGCCAAACCCCGGCGTGATGCACTTCGATGATGGCCTTGGCAGGGTACATTATTTGGCTATTTTAAAGACTAAATAACCGTTTAAAGATAATTAAAAACATTATTTTAATAGCCAATAATATCAAAGTTGATGGAAAGATAGCAGGGAATGAAAGGTATCCGTCATCCTCGCGCATGCGGGAATCCATGCGGTTAATTGGAATCTGACCCCAATTATTCGGTGATAGCCTATACTACATTCCCTTTCAATATTCCTATGAGTGAAGCCTATGAAAGTGGTGAATGTGAGTGGCCTTAAAAACAACCCCAGTGAAGCCCTGCGCATGGCGCGCAAGGATGTGGTGGTGGTCATGAACCGCGACACACCCGATGCGCTGATGGTCGGCATTGAATCAGCGGGTTTGCTCGACGCCAACGGGGTCAAGCCGGCCCTGGCCACGGCGCTGTTCCGAGACGGCCATTTGTCGCTGGTGCGATCCGCCAAATTGGCCGGTATGGGTGTGCCCGATTTTGCGCAACATGTCTCACGCCTGGGCATAGCCATCGTTCGGCTTGACGCCAAAGAAGCGGCGCGCGATATGGACACGCTGGACGAATGGCTGGCCGCGTCCTGAGCGATGCCAGCCCACTGATCGGGCTGGGCTATGTGGATGGTCTACCCTGGCTGCAGCAACTGTTCGGAGCGGTCTGGATACCGCAAGAGGTCAACGCAGAACTGATCACCGGACAGGGCTTTGCCGGCGAGGCTGCCCTGCTGCTGGCACAAAGCGACGGCTGGCTGCGCCTGGCCGGGCCAACACCTTCTACGCCTGCACTGCCTGACCTGGACGAGGGCGAAGCTGCCTGCATCCGCACCGCCCTGGCCGATGCGCAGCCCGCCCTGCTGCTGATGGACGAGCGCGCCGGCCGTGCCATCGCTACGGCCAAGGGCTTGAAAGTAGCAGGCACCGCAGCGGTCATCGGCATGGCCAAACAACGCGGGCTGATTGCCCTGGCCAAACCAGTGTTCGAGCGCCTGCATCGGTCCGACTTTCGCATCTCGGCGGAGGTGATTGCGGTGGTACTGCGGCGGGTTGGAGAGTGAAACACGTCATCCTCGCGCACGCGGGGATCCGTGAAGTCTTGGATTCCCGCTTTCGCGGGAATGACAGCAGCGCCCCTCAGGCAATGCAAGTCAAATAAGCCTGCTCCAACGTAGCCGCGCCAAACTGTTCGCGGCAGCCGGCGGGCGAACCGACGTAGCGCAGCTCGCCCTGGTGCAGGATGGCCATGCGGTCGCAGATTTCTTCTACATCCGCCAGCGCATGCGAGCTGAAAAACAGGGTGCGGCCAGCTTCGCGCTGGCGCATCAGTTGCGCTTTCAGCAAAGCACGCGCTTTCGGGTCTAGCCCGCTCATGGGCTCATCCAGCACGTAAATGTCTTTGTTGGCCAAGAAGCAGGAGGCCAGCCCGAGCTTTTGCGTCATGCCCTTGGAGTAAGCCCGCACCGGCCGACTGAGCGCGGCGGCGTCCAGGTCGAGCGCGGCCAGCATCTGCAGCGACAGGGCTTCGTTGTAGGGCAGGCTCTGCAGTTTGAGGATGTACTTCAAAAAATCGCGGCCGTTCAGGTAATACGGCGGCATAAAGCGCTCGGGCAGAAATGCCAGCGGTCGGCGGGATGTTGTCTCGGTGTGCGCCACGCCGCCAATCTCGATGCTGCCGCCGTCGGTCGCGCAAAAGTCCAGCAGGCACTTGAGCAGCGTGGTTTTGCCCGCGCCATTCATGCCCACCAGGCCAAAAAACTCGCCCTGTCCGATCTGCAGGTCAATGCCGTGCAGCACCGGGCGTTTGCCGTAGTTCTTGCGGAGTTGCGTGAAGCGGAATGCGGGGGTGTTCATGTTGCAGGCGGGGTTTCTAAACAAGAATGCCGATGGTAAGGGGCGATTTGGGCTGGACCTTTATGAAAATTAATTGGAATCTGACCCCAATTAATTAAAGACCCACCCAATATAAAAAACCCCGGTTCCGAAAAAGCAGAACCGGGGTTTTAGAACTATCCAGAGCAACTCAAGGCGGCAGCAGGCCCGCCAAATCTCAAGTTAGAACAGCGGCGCTGCCAGATTGAAGATGGCGACGTTGGCAGGGGTTGCGTTCGGAGCACCTGTTGCGGTTGTACCGAGCGCGTAGGAGGCGCCTGTATTGACGTTCGCCGCCGCAGCCACTCCATTTTGTACACCACGGTAAGTGCCCAGATTCACGAAACCATCGTCGACTGACGAATCGAGCGCCTGCGCCACATTGGCTGGCACGTTCTCAAGCCATATGAAGGCCTGTGCCTGAGAGGCTTGGATTTGACCAATATGTCCATTGGCCTGGACGCCAATCCGGGTTCCGGCGGCGTTGCGAGGGTTGCTGAACCCGCTCAAAGCTGGAACGGTGGGGTGCTGCTCCCCGGCTTTGAGGAAGCCGCCAGCCCGCAGGTGCTGAAAAACTTTCAACTGCTCGCTTGCGGCGGTTGCTGCCGGTGCCACAAGCAGCGTTGCAGACCAAGCGTTATAGCCACTCCCGTTTAAGGTGCCGCCGCCGTCACCAGGCACACATGCAGCGCCACCACACTGATCGACCGTGAACCGTGTCGCTACCAAGATGTCGTCGCCGGCCAACGACTTGTAACGGTCGCTATAGCTAGCGAACGCAGCCATAAGACCTGCCTTGTCGTTGTCCAGCGCCTTGGCTTTGCTGCTGGTCATCAGCTCCTGGCCCTTGAGCACGCCGCCGAGCAGCAGACCGATGATGACCAGAACGATAGCGATTTCTACCAGGGTGAAGCCGGATTGCTTCGAAGATTGACGTTTCATGAAAACTCCTTTAGGCAAGATAAGCCGAAAATTGGCTTGGCTTATTAGGCCTCTGCACCTTAAAAAATGGGAGTGAAGAACCTTTACAGGCTTTACGGCTTAGCAGGGGCGCCTGCGGACTTACCCAAGCCGAGATCGATTTCTGCCAGGCGCTCTTTCAAAAAATTGAGTTCGCGCTCTTCTTTGACCTGGCCACTTTGAATAAGCCCACCCAGGAGCACGCGCGCGGTCTCGAACTCGTTCATGTCCTGCAGCAGCAGGATTTCCATCTGCTTAGCCCAGTTGGGCACGGTGTCTGCCGTGGCCTGCAGCCGCAGGGCACTGGCGTACTCGCGGGCCAGCGGCAGGTCTTTGAGCTGGTGCCGGGCCACCACGGCGGCATGGGCCAGCCAGGGCCAGCGGCGGTTGGGGTCGGCATCAAACTGCCGGCGCACAAAGGCCAGCATCTGGCGCTGCCGGACCAGGTCGCCCATACTGTCGCCGTACACGCGGCTGGCCAGCAGCAGCGGGTACTGGCCCAGCGGGTCTAGGCTGAGCGCCGCGCCCAGCCAGGCCTCTACATGGTCGTAATTGAGCCGGCGCATGCCAATGATTTGGCCGCGCTGGCTGTCGTAAGACTGCAAATAAATCAGCAGGCCCTTGGCCAGCGCCAGCGGCTCGCCCAGGCTGGCCAGCCGCAGCACACTGATGTCTGGCGGAGTGGGGAGGTCTTGCGGGCGCACCGCGCCGGGGGCTTGCCAGGCCTGCCAGCCCAGTTGCAGGGCCAGCGCCACTGCCAGCAGCGCACGGGCTGGCACTGGCACCGAGCTAATGCTGCGTTCGTCTCTCACAGGTTGCGACGGTACAGGTCAAACAAGGCAGCCGCAGTGAGCAGCGCCAGGTAGATCAGGGTTTGCGCCGCCAGCGGGCCCAGCGTGGCCCCGCTGCCGCTGTGGTACACCAGCCAGTCGGTACGGGTGAAGTCGTCCAGCCGGGGCAGCACATAGCCCACGCCCTGCATCACGGCGTTGATGACCTGCTGCGACGGGCCGTCTGGCGCGTAGCGGCTT
>BJGT01000080.1 GCA_014190675.1 Comamonadaceae bacterium
CCCAACCGGCCGTGACAGCAAGCGCGGCGCTTGAGCCTGCGCAGGGCCTTTATCGCAGAGGTGTGAGCGCTTCCGTGAGAAAATTAGACACAGTTATTTTTGAGAGATCCACCATGCCGCGTCGCGCCACCAAGATTGTTGCCACCCTGGGCCCGGCCTCTAGCGATCCCGATTTGCTGGAGCAGATGATTCGGGCTGGCGTCAATGTGGTGCGGCTGAACTTCAGCCATGGTACGGCGCAAGACCACATCAAGCGCGCCGGCCTGGTGCGTGAAGCTGCCAAGCGCGCCGGCCGCGAGGTGGCCATCATGGCCGATTTGCAGGGCCCCAAAATCAGGGTTGGTAAATTTGCACAGGGCAGTGTGATGCTGGTGCCAGGGCAAAAATTTGTACTTGACGCAGCCCGTGTAGAGCTCGGTGACAGCGGCGCCGTCGGGCTGGATTACAAAGCGCTTCCCAGAGAAGTCAAGGCCGGCGATGTACTGCTGCTCAACGATGGCCTGATTGTCCTGACGGTTGACGCGGTTAAAGGTGAGGCAGTGCACACCAGCGTCAAGCTCGGTGGTGAGTTGTCCAACAACAAAGGCATCAACAAGCAAGGCGGTGGCCTGACTGCGCATGCGCTCACCTCCAAAGACATGGAGGACATCCGCACCGCCATGAGTTTTCAGGCCGACTATGTGGCAGTCAGCTTCCCCAAAAGCGCTACCGACATGGAAATGGCGCGCCAGCTCTGCAATGTGGCTGCAGCCGAGTTCAACCACATGCCCGGGCTGATCGCCAAGATCGAGCGGGCCGAGGCGATCCCCAAACTGCTCGAAATCGTGCTTGCCAGCGACGGCATCATGGTGGCACGGGGTGATTTGGCTGTCGAGGTGGGCAACGCCATCGTGCCGGCGCTGCAAAAGCGCATGATCAAACTTGCCCGCGAACACGACCGGGTGGTGATCACCGCCACCCAGATGATGGAGTCCATGATCAGCAACCCGGTGCCCACCCGCGCCGAGGTCAGCGACGTGGCAAATGCCGTGCTCGACGGTACCGACGCCGTGATGCTGTCAGCCGAAACCGCTACGGGCAAATACCCGCTTGAGACGGTGATCGAAATGGCAAAAATCTGCCATGCGGCCGAACAACATGAAGATATTGCATTTGAAGCGAACTTCACCGGCAAAACCTTTTCTCGCATTGACCAGTCCATTGCCATGGGCGCCCTGTTTACTGCCCACCACCTCGGCGCCAAGGCCATCGTGGCGATGACAGAAAGCGGCTCAACCGCGCTGTGGATGAGCCGCCAACTGGTGCATGTGCCGATTTACGCCCTGACCGCCAAGGTGGCCACCCAGCGCCGGATGGCCCTGTACCGCAATGTCCGCCCGTTGCTGATGGACAGCAGCGCCGACCGCGACACGGCGCTGACCGAGGCCGAAAACCACCTTAAAAATCGCGGCATCGTGCAAACAGGCGATGTCTATGCCATCACCTGCGGCGAGCCCATGGGTTCGCCGGGCGGCACCAATATGCTCAAAATCTGCCAGGTCTCCTGAGCCGGCAGTGGCCTCCCAAGGGCTAGAATCTCGCGCTTGATCAGCGGTTACAAAGCGGTTACCAACTTTTTGAGGACACCCACCATGGCACTCGTATCAATGCGCGAATTGCTGGACCACGCTGCCCTAAACGGTTACGGTATTCCCGCCTTTAATGTCAACAATCTGGAGCAGGTTCAGGCCATCATGGAGGCCGCCCGCGAGACCGGCGCACCGGTCATCATGCAGGCCAGTGCGGGTGCCCGTAAATATGCCGGCGAGAGTTTCCTCAAGCATTTGATTCAAGCCGCCGTGGAGAGCTACCCAGACATTCCGGTGGTGATGCACCAGGACCATGGCCAAAACCCCGAGGTCTGTCAGGGCGCCATCAATCTGGGCTTCAGCTCGGTGATGATGGACGGCTCGCTGATGGGTGACGGCAAAACCATTGCCAGCTACGACTACAACGTGGAGGTGACTCGCCGGGTGGTCGACCTGGCCCATGCCACCGGCGTCACAGTCGAAGGTGAGCTGGGCTGTCTGGGATCGCTGGAGACCATGAAAGGCGACAAAGAAGACGGCCACGGCACCGACGCCACCATGACCCGTGAGCAACTGTTGACCGATCCCGAGCAGGCGGCCGATTTTGTCAAGCGCACCCAGCTTGACGCGCTGGCGATTGCGATTGGCACCAGCCACGGCGCCTACAAATTCACCCGCAAGCCCACCGGCGACATTCTGGCCATGGATCGCATCAAAGAGATCAACCGGCGCATTCCCAACACCCACCTGGTGATGCACGGCTCGAGCAGCGTGCCACAAGACCTGCTCGCCACCATCCGCCAGTATGGCGGCGCCATGAAAGAAACCTACGGCGTGCCGGTTGAAGAAATCCAGAAGGCGATCCAGTTCGGCGTGCGCAAGATCAACATCGACACCGACATCCGCCTGGCCATGACCGCCGCAGTGCGCAAGTTTTTGGCTGAAAACCCGGAAAAATTCGACGCCCGCGATTGGCTCAAACCGGCGCGTGAGGCCGCCAAACAAATCTGCAAACAGCGCTACATTGAGTTTGGTTGCGAGGGTCAGGCCGGCAAGATCAAGGGCCATGCCCTGTCGGTGGTAGCCGGACAGTACAGCCGCGGTGAACTCGCCCAGGTGGTGCACTAAAGCGCCATGAGCGCCGCGCTGCACACCTCGGTGCTGACCTCCCTGGCGCTGCTGGCGCGCGGCAAGGTGCGCGACAACTACGCGGTCGGCGAAGACCGCATCCTGATGGTGGCAAGCGACCGCCTCAGCGCCTTTGATGTCATCATGGGCGAGCCGATCCCGGGCAAGGGCGTGCTGCTGACCCAGATGGCGCTGTTCTGGTTTGACAAGCTTGGCCCCAAGGGGCTCAATATTTGTCCGATCCACCTGACTGGCGAGGCGCCAGAGCGGGTGGTCAGCCCCACTGAGGTGGCGCAGGTGGCGGGGCGCTCCATGCTGGTCAAGCGGCTCAAGCCCTTGCCGGTGGAGGCGGTGGTGCGCGGCTACCTGGCCGGTAGCGGCTGGCAAGAATACCAACACAGTCAATCGGTCTGCGGTGTGGCGCTGCCGCCCGGGCTGAGCAACGCTTCCAAATTGCCAACGCCGATCTACACCCCGGCGGCCAAGGCGGCGGTGGGCGAGCACGACGAAAACATCACTTTCGAGCAAACAGTGGCCATGATCGGCGCCGACCTGGCCCAGCGTATTCGCGACATCAGCCTGCGCCTGTACCAGGCGGCCAGCGAGTTTGCCGCCACCAAAGGCATCATCATTGCCGACACCAAGTTCGAGTTCGGGCTGGATGCCGATGGCACGCTGACCCTGATGGACGAGGTGCTGACGCCCGATTCATCCCGCTTCTGGCCGGCTGAGAGCTACCAGCCTGGCAGCAACCCACCCAGCTATGACAAGCAGTTTGTGCGCGATTGGTTGGAGCAGGCGCAGGTGGACGGACGTCCTTGGCGCAAAACCCCGCCAGCGCCGCGCGTGCCCGATGCAGTAATCGCCCGCACCGCTGCCAAGTACCAAGAGGCTTGGCACAGGCTCAGCACAGCTTGAGCAACACCAACAGCGAACCGGCCCGCCTGTTCGCCGCAGCCTGATGCAAGCAGTCTCCCCCAGTTGGTCGCCGTCAGCAGCACCCGGTGTGCGGCGGGAGGACGAGGCACTGCTGCGCGGCCTAGGCTGCTTTGTGCATGATGTGCGCCTGCCCGATACCTGCCATGTGGCTTTTGTACGCAGCGCCCATGCCCACGCCCGGCTGTTGTCGATCGATGGCGCGCCAGCCCGGGCCCTGCCCGGCGTGCTGGCGGTCTTGACCGCAGCCGACCTCGGCGACCAGTGCATGCCCGCCATCAACCCGCTGCTGCCAGAGCTGATGCCGACGGATTTCCCACTCTTGCCCAGGCAGCATGTGACCTATGTCGGCCAACCCATTGCCATGGTGATTGCCCGCAGCCACGCGCTGGCCTGCCAGGCCGCAGCGCTGGTTGGTCTTGAGGTGCAGGCGCTGACACCAGAGCTTGACTTTGCTGCCCCAGCCCAGGCCAGCCCGGTAGCCCGTACTGCGCATGGCAGCCCCGAGCCAAGCCAGCCAACCCAGCCAACCCGGCCCATGCAGCTCAGTGTGCATGCCAAGTTGCAACTGCCCCGGGTGCTGGCGGTGGCCCTGGAGCCGCGCGCCTGCCTGGCCCGCTGGGATGCGCAGCAGGCCCGGCTGACGCTTTGGCTGGGCAGCCAAAGCCCGTCGCGCGCGCAGGCGGATGTAGCTGGCACACTGGGCCTGGATTTGGCGCAGGTACGGGTCATCTGCCCGGATGTGGGTGGCGCTTTTGGCGCCAAAGCCTCGGTCTGCCCGGAGGAACTTCTGGTGGCTCTGGCGGCCCGCCACCTGGGCGGCACGCTGCGTTGGGCATCGAGCCGCTTGGAAGACTTTAGCGCCGGCATGCACGGCCGCGGCGCGCGTCTGTCTGGCACCTTGACCCTGGATGCTGCCGGAGACTTTCAGGCTTTGTCGGCCCGGCTGGACTTTCCCTTGGGCGCTTGGCTGGCCTTTTCTGCGCTGGTGCCGCTGCGCAATGCGGCGCGCATTTTGCCCGGACCTTACCGTGTCGCGCGGCTCGACCTGCAGGGGCAGGCCAGCCGCTCGCACACCGCACCGGTGAATATTTACCGCGGTGCTGGTCGCCCGGAAGCCGCCCTGCTGATGGAAACCCTGATCGACCAGGCCGCCCGGGCCAGTGGCATGGACCCGGTGGCGCTGCGGCAGCGCAACCTGATTCGCGCTGCTGACATGCCCTGGCGCAGCGCCACGGGTGAGCTGCTCGATTCGGGCGACTATTTGCGCACCCTGGAGCGGGCCTGCGCGCGTTTTGACTACCCGGCAGAGCGGGCCAGTCAGGCCGCCCGGCGTGCTGCCGGCGAATGCGTCGGCATTGGGGTGGCGATGTATCTGGAGCCCTGCGGCCAGGGCTGGGAATCCGCCCGGGTCACCCTGCATGCGGATGGCCGGGTGACGGTGGCGAGCGGCTCGCCGGACCAGGGACAGGGCCATGCCAGCACCTTTGCCCAGATAGCTGCCACTGAGCTCGGTTGCCAGGCGCAGGCGGTTGAGGTGTTGCTGGGCGACACCGACACCTGCCCGGCGGGCATAGGCGCACTGGCCAGTCGCAGCACGGCGATTGGTGGCAGTGCCATTGCGCAGGCCTGCCGCGAAGCCCGCAGCCGCAGGCAGGGCGGCGAGGCCCTGCCCCTGACTGCCCAGGCCCGCTTTACTGCTGCCGAAGCCTGGAGCCATGGGTGTGTGATGGCCCGTATGGCCGTCGATGCCGAAACCGGTGAGCCCCGGATTGAGCGCCTGGTCTGGGTGGACGACGCCGGCCACATCATCAACCCGGTGTTGGCCCGGGGGCAGTTACTCGGAGGTGCGGCGCAGGGCCTGGGGCAGGCCATGATGGAGCGCATGGTGTATGACGCCAGTGGCCAGCCGATCACCGGCTCCTTGATGGACTATGCCCTGCCGCGTGCGAGTGACATGCCGGCCATAGAAATCGAATCTTTGTGCTCGCCCAGCCCGCATAATTTGCTGGGCGCCAAGGGTGTCGGCGAGGCCGGTTGCATCGGCGTTCCAGCCGCCCTGATGAACGCCGCGCGCGATGCCTTGCAGGCCTTTGGCGAGCCCGAACTCCAGTTGCCGCTGACCGCCGAACAACTGTGGCGCGCCATGACTTTTGCTTCCATTAGCCACAGCCAGCCGTCAAAGGCGCAACCCGATGAAATATAAAAAACTTCAAGCCAAAGAATACGCCCGGGAGCACATGCGTGGCGTGTGGGCCGCCAACCTGAGCACGTTTGATACATCGCTCAGGTTTGATGAGCAGGCCATGCGCGAGAACCTGCGGTACTGGATTACCGCGCTCGGCCTGGGCGGTTTGTTTATTGCGGGCAAACAGGCCGAGTATTTTTCGATGTCGGTGGCTGAGCGAAAACGCCTCATGCTGCTGTCGGTCGAGGAGGCCGCCAACGCCGGCCAGCGCAACGGGGCCGGGCCCTGCGGCATCATCACCTCCTGTTCTGATACCAACCTTGATCTGGTGCTCGAGCTGGCCCGCTACTCGCAGGACATTGGCGCTGACTACATCATTGTGCACAGCCCGGTACTGCATTTCGGGGCTGATACCGAGGAGACAATTTTTGAGTATTACCGCTACCTCTCAGAGCAGCTCGAGATCGGCATGGCGATGTGGAACCACCCGGATTGCGGCTACACCATGAGCCCCGAGCTGTGCGCCCGCATTGCTGAGCTGCCCAATGTGGTGGCCATCAAATACAGCACCGAGCGGGTCAACTACAAGCGCCTCACCGAGCTCGCAGGCCACCACATTCATGTGAGCAACCCCTCCGAGGAAGACTGGCTCGACAACATCATCGAACTGGGCTGGAAGCTCTACCTGTGCTCAACCCCGCCCTTTTTGTTGCAGTCTGCAGTCGATCAGCGCATCAATGACTACACCCGTCTGGCGTTTGCCGGCAAGTTTGAACAGGCCCGTGAGTTGCGCGACAGCCTGGCGCCGGCTCGCCAGGCGTTCAAGGCCTCCAAACCCCATGGCAAGCCCCAGGCCCATGCCAAGTACTGGCAGGAGCTGCTCGGGCAACATGGTGGCCCGGTGCGCCGACCCCTGATCGGCCTGACACCAGACGAGCAAGCGCAGATCCGAGCGGCTTTTGCGGCCAGCGGCCTGCGCTCTGCCTGAGCCGCGTGATGATGGCCGCTAAAGATGCAGTCGCCATCGCGGTCAATGGCCGCAGCTTTGCCCTGGATGTACCACCCAACACCCTGCTGATCGACTTTTTACGCGAGCAACTTCAGCTCACTGGCACCCACCAGGGCTGCGACACCGCGCAGTGCGGCGCCTGCACGGTGCTGGTGGATGGACTGGCGATCAAGTCGTGTAACCGGCTGGTCTTGCAGTGTGCCGGCCAGCAGGTCACCACCATTGAGGGCCTGGCCCCTGACACAGCCGCCTTGCATGTCATGCAAGAGGCGTTTCGCCGGCATCATGGGCTGCAGTGCGGCTTTTGCACGCCGGGCTTCGTGTTGCGGGCGGTGGCCATGGTGCAGGAAGAGGTGGCCGCAGAACCCGCTGCGGTGCGCCAAGCGCTGGCGGGCAACCTGTGCCGCTGCACCGGCTACGAGGGCATTGTGCTGGCGGTGTGCGAGGGCCTGGCTATTTTGCGCAGCCAAGCCGGGAACTCAGGGCTTTCAGCGGGCCCGCAGACCTCTGTGTTGGGTCGCTAGGGGCCAGGGCCATGCAAGACTTTGCTTATGTCAGACCGCAGTCCATGCAGGCGCTCGGGCGCTTGCTGCAAGCGCAGCCCGAGGCCCGGTTTTTGGCCGGCGGGCAAAGCCTGCTGGCTGCCATGAGGCTCGGCCTGAGCGCGCCGGCGCAACTCATCGATTTGCAAGATCTGCCAGAGCTGCATGGCATCGCGGTTCGGGACAAGGTGCTGCATATCGGTGCCATGCAGACCCATGCCAGCATCGCGCAGTCCCCTGCGGTGCGGGCTTTTTGCCCCATGCTGGCGGCGCTGGCCGCTGGCATTGCCGACCAGCAGGTGCGTTCGGTTGGCACGCTGGGCGGGGCGCTGGCCCACAACGACCCGGCCGGCTGCTGGCCCGCTGGCGTGTTGGCGCTGGGCGCTACCCTGCTGACCAGCCAGCGACAGATCGCCGCCGATGACTTCTTTCAAGGCTTGTTCTGCACCGCACTCCGCCCCGGGGAGTTGTTGCTGGCGGTGCGTTTTGAGCCAGCGCTGGCGGCTGCTTATTACAAGCAAGAGCAGGCCGCCTCGCGCTTTGCCCTGCTTGGCGTGGCGGTGGCGCGCCTGCCTGTCGCCCGGGGCGCTGGGCAGGCGCGGGTGCGGGTGGCCTTGACCGGCTTAGGCCCCGGTGTGCGGCGCTGGGCTGCAGCCGAGCAGGCCTTGGCCGCACACTGGGGCGCAGCGGCGCTGGACGGTTTGCAACTGCCAGCTACTGCGGCGCTCGGCGATGTCCATGCCGGGGCAGACTACCGGGCCCATTTGGCCGGCGTCTTGTGTCGCCGCTTGGTGTCTCGGCTGAGTCAGCAGCCAGCGCCGGTCAACACCCGGCACGGTTTGTTGCAGCGTTTTTTACATCCACTCTTCAGGAGTTCGCCATGAGCCAAGCCCTGCCTTCTGCCCAGCACTACGGGGCGCCCCTGGCGCTTGACACTTGGGTGCAAGACAAGGCCCATTTGCTCAAGCCGCCGGTGGGCAATCAGCAAATCTGGTCTGGTTCGGACCTGATTTGCACGGTGGTGGGCGGCCCCAACCAGCGCACCGATTTCCATGTTGACCCCTTCGAAGAATATTTCCATCAGTTCAGGGGCAATGCCTCGCTGCTGATCGCCGACCGGGGCCAGTTTGAGCGAATTACCCTGCGCGAGGGCGATGTATTTTTGCTGCCCGCCTATGTGCGCCACTCGCCGCAACGCCCAGAGGCCGGCAGCTTGTGCACCGTCATCGAGCGGGCCCGCCCCGCCGGGCTGCTGGACGCCTTTGAGTGGTACTGCGCCAATTGCGGCGCCTTGGTGGCTAGGCGCGAGCTGCAATTACAGAGCATTGTGGAAGACCTGCCGCGGGCCTTTGCCTCCTTTTATGATGTTGCGCCCACAGAGCGGCGCTGCGGGCACTGTGGCACGGTTCATCCGGGGCGCGATTGGCAGGCCTGGCACAGCCTGTGCGCCCAGCGCGTTGCGGCCACCACCCAAACCCACCCCCGGGTTAGCCACTAGGCCCGGCCAATTGCTTTAAGCCTAAACTATATGGGTGAGTCAACACCTCTTTCTTTTCTAACTAGGAGATTACGATGAAATTCAAGTTCAGCAGTGTGGTGATGGCGGCTGGTTTGGCAGCAATGGGCTTGAGCGCGCAGGCCCAGTCGGTCAAGATTGGCTTCATGGGTACCCTCTCGGGTCCTGCCGGCGCGCTCGGCCAAGACCAGTACGACGCCTTCATGCTGGGCATCGAGCACCTGGGCGGAAAACTCGGTGGCGCGACGGTTCAAGTGGTCAAGGAAGACGACCAACTCAAGGCTGACTTGGGCGTGCAACTGGCACAAAAGCTCATGGAGCGCGACAAGGTTGACATCATCACCGGCGTCACCTTCTCCAACGTCATGATGGCCATCCACAAGCCCATCACCGATGCCAATGTGCTGCTGGTGGGCTCCAATGCTGGCCCCTCGCCCCTGACCGGCAAGGGCTGCCACAAGAACTTTTTCTCAACCTCCTGGAACAACGACTCACTGCATGAGTCCATGGGCCAGCATGCCACAGACACCGGCTACAAAAAAGTGTATTTGCTCGCGCCCAATTACCAGGCTGGCAAAGACGCTCTGTCGGGCTTCAAGCGCATGTACAAGGGCAGCGTCATTGACGAGGTCTACACCACGGTTAACCAACCCGACTACTCGGCTGAGATCGCACAACTGCAGGCTGCCAAACCCGATGCGATTTATGTGTTTTATCCCGGTGGCATGGGTGTGAACTTTGTCAAGCAGTACCAGCAGGCCGGCTTGCTTGGCAAACTGCCTATGCTGTCAACCTCAACAGTCGATGGCACCACCCTGCCGGCCCTCAAGGACATCGCCTTGGGCGCTGTGACCGGATCGCCCTACAGCCCGGACATTGACAACCCGCAAAACAAGAAGTTTGTCGACGACTTCAAAAAGAAGTTCAACCGCGTGCCCTCGCTCTACGCAGCACAAAGCTACGATGCTGCCATGCTGATCAATGCTGCCTTGGTCAAGACCGGTGGCCGCGCCGATAACCGTGACGCGCTGCGTGCAGCCCTGAAGTCCGCCGAGTTCAAATCGGTCGCTGGGCCGTTCAAGTTCAATACCAACCAGTTCCCGATACGCAATTTTTACCGTGTCGATGTCGCCAAAGATGCCACTGGACAGGCCGCTTTTGTGAACAAGGGCGTGGTGCTTAAAGACCATGCCGATGCTTACTACAAGGAGTGCGCGCTTTAAGTCTGTTCCCGAACGCCGCATCTGCTGGCCATGAGCGCCTCTCTTTTTGCCGTACAAATGCTCAATGGCCTGCAGCTCGGTGTGCTGCTGTTCATGTTGTCGGCCGGCTTGACGCTGGTGTTTGGCATCATGAACTTCGTTAACCTCGCGCACGGCAGCCTCTACATGATGGGGGCCTACTTTGCCGCGGCAGCCTACAACCGCTCAGAGTCTTTTTTGCTGGCCGCCCTGTTTGGCGTGAGCGCGAGTGCAGCGCTGGGCTTTGTCATGGAGCGCCTGGTGGCCGCACGTCTGTATGCGCGTGACCACCTTGACCAGGTGCTCGCCACTTTTGGCCTGATCCTGTTCTTCAATGAACTGGCGCGCTGGGTCTGGGGTGCCTCGCCCTACTACATGAATGTGCCCGAGGCGCTGTCGGGCACCATCAATTTGCTGGGAATCTCTTACTCCCGCTACCGGTTTGCCATTATTCTGGTCGGCCTGCTGGTGGCGCTGGGCTGCTACCTGCTGATCAACAAAACCCGGGTGGGCATGCTGATCCGGGCGGGCTCGAGCAATCCGACGATTGTGGCGGCCATGGGCGTGAACATCAAACTGCTCAACGCAGCCATTTTTGCGCTCGGGGCGGCGCTTGCCGGCGTGGCCGGGTTGATGAGTGGACCGATTTTGTCAGTGCAACCTGGCATGGGCGAACCGATCTTGATCACCGCCATGATCGTCATCGTGATTGGTGGCATCGGCTCGGTGCGGGGGGCTTTTTACGCAGCCCTGCTGGTTGGGCTGATCGACACCGCCGGGCGGGCCTTTTTGCCAATGTTGCTGCGCGAGTTTCTGGACCGCAGCACCGCGCAGGCGGCTGGGCCGGCGCTCGCCTCGATGCTGATCTGCATCTTCATGGCCGCTGTGCTGGCGCTCAAACCCGACGGCCTGTTCCCGGTCAAAAACCGATGAGGCGCAGCTCTGTTGCGACCTGGGCCGGGGCCTTGATTGTGCTGCTGCTGTTGGCGCTGCCGATTTACGCGCAACTCGCTGCAGAGCCCTTTGCCCTGACCTTTGGCAGCCGGGTGCTGGTGTTCGCGCTGGCCGCCAGCAGCCTCAACCTGGTGTTGGGCTATGGCGGCATGGTGAGCTTTGGCCATGCGCTGTACCTCGGGCTGGGTGCTTACGTGGCAGGTTTGCTGGCGCACCACGGGGTGAGCAGTGGCTGGGCACAGTTGGCCGTGGCGGTGCTGGTCTGCGCCGCAGTGGGCGCCCTCACGGGCTTGATTTCTCTACGCACCACAGGCATTGCCTTCATCATGATCACGCTGGCTTTTGCACAGATGTTTTATTACCTGTTTGTCAGCCTTAAACAGTATGGTGGCGACGACGGGCTGTCGATCGCCGTGCGCAGCGATTTTGGCCTTTTTACGCTGGCCTCCCCGACTGCCCTGTATTACACCGCTTTGCTGTTGGTGCTGCTCACCCTGTTGGCCACCCACCGGCTTGCCGCGGCCCGCTTTGGCATGGTTTTGCGCGGCTGCCGGACCAATGAGCGACGGATGAAATCCATGGGCTTTGCCACCCTGCGTTACAAACTCTTGGCCTACATCTTGGCCAGTGTGTTGTGTGGCCTGGCTGGCCTGCTGTATGGCAACCTCACCGGGTTTGCCTCGCCCGCCTACATGGCCTGGACCCTGTCTGGCGAGCTCATCGTGATGGTGGTGCTCGGTGGCATGGGCACTGTTTTTGGCCCGCTGGTGGGTGCGCTGGTGCTGCTCATCAGCGAGGAATTGCTCAAGGCCCTGACCGACCACTGGATGATGATTCTGGGGCCGCTCATCGTGTTGGCGGCCCTCAGCGCTCGGCGTGGTGTGTACGGCTACCTGCTCGATTGGGACGCCTACCGCGATCGCCGTCGTGCCAGGCAAGCGCGCCAGGGCCGGTCCCAGGAGGGGCTGTGAGGCCGCTGCTGCAGCTCGAGCAACTGGTCAAGCGCTATGGCGGCTTGCTCGCCACCGACCATGTTTCGCTGGCCTTGGCGCCGGGTGAGCTGCATGCGGTCATCGGCCCCAACGGCGCGGGCAAAACCACCTTGATCGGGCAGCTCGCCGGCGAAATTCGGCCCGACAGTGGCCGCACCCTGTTTGACGGCCGTGACATCACCGGTCTGCCCACGGCGCAACGGGCCCTGCTGGGCTTGGCCAGATCGTTTCAGATCACCTCGGTGTTTCCCGAGTTCACGGTGCTGGAGAACGTGGCCTTGGCCATGCAGGCGCACTGCGGCCACAGTTTTCGTTTCTGGACCCCGGTGCTGAGCCAGGCCGAGCTGATAGAGCCGGCACACAACGCCATTGCGCTGGTCGGCCTGGCCGAGCGCAGCAGCGCCCGCGTGGCCGAGTTGGCCCATGGCGAGCGGCGCCAACTTGAGCTGGCCATGGTGCTGGTGGCCAGACCCAAACTGCTGCTGCTTGATGAGCCCATGGCCGGCATGAGCCGCCAGGAATCTGGCCTTGTGGTGGAACTGCTTGGCCGGCTCAAGGGCCAGTACACCATTTTGCTGGTTGAGCACGACATGGACGCCGTATTTGCGCTGGCAGACCGGGTCTCGGTGATGGTGAACGGGGCCATTGTGGCGAGTGATAAACCCGATGCGATCCGCGGTAACGAGCTGGTGCGCAGAGCCTACCTGGGCGACGAGGAGCTGCCCGCATGACGGCGCTGTTGCAGGTGCAGGAGCTGCAGACCTTCTACGGTGACGCCCAAGCCCTGTTTGGGGTGGGCCTGTCGGTTGCCGAAGGTGAGTTTGTGACCATGCTGGGGCGCAATGGCATGGGCAAAACCACCACCGTGAGCTCCATCATGGGCATCCGGCCGGCCCGCGGCGGGCGCATTGTTTTTGCCGGCCAAGACATCACCCGGCTGCCCTCCCACCAGATCGCCCGCCTGGGCGTTGGCTTGGTGCCGGAGCAGCGACAGGTGTTTCCCAACCTCACGGTGCACGAGAACCTGGTCGCCACGGCGCACAACCGGCTGCGCCGCCCGCAGCCCTGGACCCTGCAACGGGTCTATGCGCTGTTTCCGCGCCTGCAGGAGCGCCGCGGCAACCTGGGGTCCAACCTCTCCGGTGGCGAGCAACAAATGCTGGCGATTGGCCGCGCGCTCATGACCAACCCCCGCTTGCTGGTGCTCGATGAGGCCACCGAAGGCCTCGCCCCGCTGGTTCGGGCCGAGATCTGGCATTGCCTGGGTGCCCTCAAGACAACTGGTTTGTCGGTGCTGGTGATTGATAAAAATCTTGGCCCCCTGCTGCGCCTGGCCGACAGCCACTGCGTGCTGGAGAAGGGACAAACCATTTGGAGCGGCTCCTCAGCGTCCCTGCTGGAGGCCAGACACATGCTGAAGGAGAGCCTGGGTGTCTGACTGGCGTGCGCTGGCACCGGCGGCGCTGGAGCGTGCCTACAACGCCCGCGCCACCGTGGCCGATATCGAGGCCGAGTTGCAGGCCTACCGGGCCGGCTCCAGCCCGATGTACCAGCGCCTAGCCTGCCAAACTGGTTTGCGTTATGGTGAGTCGCCTGACGAAACCCTGGATTTTTTCCCGCTACCCGGGCGAACCGATGCGCCGCTGTTTGTGTTCATTCATGGCGGCTACTGGCGTGCGCTGTGCAAAGAAGACTCGGTCTTCATGGCGGAAAATTTCACCTCGCTGGG
>BJGT01000081.1 GCA_014190675.1 Comamonadaceae bacterium
AGCGCTTGACATTGGCGGCACCAAGCTCGCAGCGGCAATTGTTGATGCCGATGGGCAGGTGTTGGCGCGCAGCCAAACACCCACCCAAACCGGCACAAACCAGGGGCGCGCCGATGAAGAACTGTTCGAGCGGCTGACGGCCCTGCTTGATTCGGTGATACAGGCTTCGCCCAAGCCGCCGCAGGTGATTGGCGTGGGTTGTGGCGGGCCAATGGCCAGCCGGGGCCAGACGGTATCGCCGCTCAATATCGGGCAATGGCGGGCTTTTCCGCTGCGCGCGCGTTTACTCGCGCACTACCAACTCCCGACCTTTATCGACAACGATGCCAAGGCCCTCGCGCGGGCTGAGGGCTGGCTGGGCGCGGCCCGTAGCGAGACAAACTATTTGGCCATGGTGGTCTCTACCGGGGTCGGTGCTGGCATCGTGCTCAACGGTCAACTGCTTGAGGGTGGCTCAGGCAATGCCGGCCACATCGGCCATGTGATTGTTGAACCGCAGGGTCAGGCCTGCGCTTGCGGTGCTCGGGGCTGCCTGGAGGCCGAGGTGTCCGGCACGGCCATCGCCAAGCTCATTGGACGCCCGGCGCACCAGGCCCCGCCCGAGCTGCGGCGCAGGTCTGGGTTGCTGGTCGGGCGGGCGGTGGCATCGGTGGCCAACCTGCTGGATTTGCGTTTGGCGGTGGTTGCCGGTTCGGTGGCGCTTGGATTTGGCGATGATTTTTTCCAAGCGGCCCAGCAGGAGCTGGACCGAAGTGCCCGCCTGGATTTTTCTGCTGGGGTGCGCATCGTGCCCACCGGCTGCGCCGACTTGGGACCCCTGCTTGGCGCAGCGGCGGTTGCCCGGGCCGGCTGGGTGTAGGACAGACCCCGGATGGAGAGAATGCCCCTGGCGGGCCGGGGCACCAGGCGGCGCTGATTTCAGCGGCCAGGCTGCTCAAGCAGGCCCAGTTTGTGCATATCCCGCTGCAGCCGGGCAAAGCCGCGCCAGGCGATGACCCCAAGCCCAGCAGACAGCATAAACAACCAGACCCCCAGCCCGGTGCTGCCGGGTACATGGCCTTTGGCGTCCCAGCCGAGGTAGAGCGCCATGCCGACAAAAGGCGCAAAAGCACCCCGCACGCCGGTCAGGGTCACATGAATGCCCATGTAAGCCGAGAGCTGTTCTTTGGGCGCAAAGTCATTGTGGCCAAGTTGCCAGGCCAGAGTACCCCCAGCGTTGACCAGACTGGTGAGAAAGCGCCCCAGCGCCAGCCAGACCAGCGACAGGCTAAACGCCCCCCAAAACATCACCAGGGTGCCGACCACCCAGAGGGCGTTTTGGCGTACGCGAAACTCGGTCACATGCACCTGGTCAAAATAACGCGCCCACCAATGTATGGTGGTGAAATTCAGCAAGAATGGGATGATCAACACGATGGCGATGCTGGTGGCGTAGTTGGCTCCGATTTGTTTGGAAATCAGGTACACCAGCGGCGGCTCCAGCATCATGGCCCCCAGACCCGAGATGAACTGAAACCACTGGTAACGGGCGTAATGCGGGTCAGCACGCAGGATCGCTATGAAGTCATTGCGTCCAGCGCCGTCGCGCCCGGTGCGGCGCTCCATCACCTGGTGTCGTTTTTCGCCCTGCACACTGACCCCTGAAAAGGCCCATACGCCCACCACACCGGCCAACAAGCCAGCTGCATACAGCCAGCGAAAACTCTCTGGATGGGAGTCCAGCAGCAGACTGCCCAGACCGGTTGTCGTGACAATCATCAAGCTGGTGGTCGCCTGTAAGCGCCCAGTGATACGAGCCCGCAGGCTGCGGTCATAGTTCAGGCTCCAGGCAATGCTGCGCAGGGTGATGATGCCGGCAATCAACAAACGGCTGAGCACCACTGCGCCGACCAGAATCCAGCTGCCCGCAAGCGAGCGGGGGCTCAGCGCGATGGCGGCCACACAGACCAGCACCAAGCACTGCAACACTGTGACCAAGGGCACCTTGGGACGGCCAACGGCGAGCTGGTTCCAAAAAAAACTCGACAGGTTGCCAAACATGGATGCCGCTGAAATCACGGCAATCATCCAAGGCTGGGCATCAAAGGCCTTGGCTGCCAAGACCGCCACAAAGCCTCCCTCGAGCAGGCCGGTGGCCAGGGGCATGCTGAACTCGGTCCACTGCTCGCGCCTAAAACTTTGACGCACCGCCGGTTCTAGGCCTGACGGTTCAAAGAAACTGTTTGAAAAAAGCATGCGCCGTGGCTCAAAAGACCCTCACGGGCCAGTCCGAGTATTTTCAGCGGCGAGGCCCGCGCGATGCAGCCCCATCAAGGCGGCGTCGGGCCAGTGCGGTCGACAATCATGTGGTAATGCTCGGTGCGCCGGTGGCGCGCAAAATTAAAGGTGGTTTCGCGGTACGAGCGGCCCAGATCAAGGTCGCACCGCGCCACAATGACCTCGTCGCCATTGCTGCTGCAACGGGCTACCAACTCGCCGGTGGGTGCGATGATGCAGCTGCCAGCAATCATGTCCACCCCCTCTTCCAGACCAGCCTTGGCAATGCCAATCACCCAGGCGCTGTTTTGGTAGGCGCCAGATTGCATGCACAGCTCGTTGTGGAATTGACCCAAGCGGTCATGCTCGGGAGCCCCCGGGTGGTGTACCGGCGTGTTGTAGCCACAAAAAATCATCTCGGCCCCTTGCAGGCCCAGCACACGGTAAGACTCTGGCCAGCGCCGGTCGTTGCAAATGATCATGCCAGCCACCCCGCCCCAGGCCTGCCAAGCGCCAAAGCCGAGGTCGCCGACCTCAAAATAGCGTTTTTCCAGGTTCTGGAACGGCGTCTGCGGTCGGTGGTCGGCGTGCCCTGGCAGATGAATTTTTCGGTACTTGCCGATGATGCGGCCACTGGCGTCGACCAGGATCGAGGTGTTGAAGCGCCGCTTCTGGCCCGTCGAGACATCGAGCTCGCAATAGCCGAGGTGAAAGCCCAAACCTAAGCGGCGGGCTTCGTCAAACAGGGGCTGGGTCTGCGGGCCCGGCATGTCACGCTCGAACCAGGCGTCGACTTCGTCCTCGTCCTCGGTGAACCAGTGTGGAAAAAAAGCCGTCAAGGCAGCCTCAGGGTAAGCCACCACCTGCGCACCAAGCGCCTTGGCCTCGCGCATCAAATCGATCATGCGTTGTACCACCGCAGGACGGCCCTGCGTACGCGCAATCGGCCCCATCTGGGCAGCGGCAATTACCAGGTGTCGGCTCATGGTTTAACGCCTTAAGAAGTTCAAGGTCCCGCCCTAACGGCCTAAAAAGGCCCTGGCCGCCATGGAGCCTTAACGGGCACAAATAGTAACGGATCGGCCCCGCCGGTCATTGGCGCCCATTTTCTGCCCGGTCTCCAATCAAACTGGCTGAGCGCCAGCTCGGTTCACAAGCACTGTGCGGTGGCACCTGCTACAGTGACCGCACCCTGGTTTTTACAAGGAACGGCTATGTTGTCATTGAATTTTCTTAGACGCGCCACCCTGGGCTTAGCCTTGGTACTTCCTCTTTTGGTGTCTGCGCAAAGCTGGCCCAGCAAGCCCATCAAGTGGATCATTCCCTATCCGCCGGGCGGCATTACCGACAATGCCACGCGCATGGTGCTGCAAAAAGTACAGGAACAAACCGGCTGGAGCATTGTGGTCGAGAACAAGCCGGGCGCCAACTCGATCCTGGGTGCCGAGTTGGCTGCCCGCGCTGCGCCTGATGGATACACCTTTTTGACCGTTATCGGCGCGCATGCGGCCAATGCCACCTTGTATGCCGGCAAACTGCCCTATGACGTGGTGAAAAGCTTCGCCCCGGTCTCCCTGGTCGGCATTGCGCCCTTGGTGATGGCTGTCAACAACAACTTGCCGGCCAAAGATATCCGGGAGTTGATGGCCTATTCCAAAGCAAACCCCGGGAAACTAGCCTTTGGTTCCTCTGGTGTGGGAGCGGCTGCACATTTAACCCAGGAGTTGTTCAAGCAGGTCACCAGTATCGACATGGTGCACATACCTTACAAAGGCACTGCACCTGCACTGACCGACTTGATGGGCGGCAACCTTCAAATTCTGACCGACACCGCCAGCGCCTTGATGCCCCATATACGCAGCGGCAAGATCAAAGCGATGGCGGCTTTCGCCAACAAACGTGTGCCTGGCGCGCTCGAAGTGCCGACCATCGCCGAGGCGGGCGGACCAGCCATCGAGGGCTCAACCTGGGTGCTTTTTCTTGCGCCCTCAGCCACGCCGCGCGAGATCGTGAATCGGCTGTCCACAGAGACCGCCAAGGCCATCAATTCGCCCGAGCTCAGGGCCCGCTTTGAGGCGCTTGGCATCGAGTCAGTGGGCAATTCGCCTGAGCAGGCCGCTAAATTTTTAGACGAAGAGATTGTGAAATGGGCCAAGGTCATCATTGCAGCGGGCGTGAAGCCTGAATAGGGACAGGCGGCATAGTCTCTGCGCCATGCCCTGAGCGCAACAGGATGCTTTGCATCAAAGTTTGCCGCTCAGACCGCGTAAACCGCCCCCAGAACGCAGGCGCGACTGGCACCGGTGACCGACGGCAGGTTGCCGCTCAGGCCCAGCACGGTGCGCCGGGCGAAGCTGGCAAAGGCGATCGCCTCGACCTGATCCGGTGCGATGCCGCTTGCCGCGGTGCTCCGTACGCTCCAAAGCGGCAAGGCATCAGCCAGACACTGCATCAAGAATTCGTTCAAGGCTGCGCCCCCGCAGACAAAGAGTTCGCCGCCGGCCGGGTCGACCGCCGCCACCGCATTGGCAACGGTGCGTACAGTGAAAGCCAGCAAGGTGTGCATGATGTCTGCGTCAACTGCTTGTAAGCAGCCGCTGCGCGCTAGGCAGGCCTGCAGCCAAGGCATATTGAACAACTCGCGCCCGGTGCTCTTGGGATGCGGCAGTTGCAAATAGGGCTCCAGCAGCATCACCTGCAGCAAGGCCTCAAGCACCCGGCCGCTGCGCGCCCACTGGCCCCTGTCGTCGTAAGGCCGACCGATCTTCTCGGTGCACCAACCGTCCATCAGCACATTGGCCGGCCCGGTGTCGAAACCATAGGTGGCCTGACCGGGGACCATGGCTGTGATGTTGGCAATGCCGCCGCCATTGAGCACCACCCGGGTGCGGTTGTCATGGCGGAACCAGTGTTCGTGAAAGGCTGGTGCCAGCGGTGCGCCCTGCCCGCCCAGGGCCATGTCGCGCCGCCGAAAGTCGGCCACTACCGGCACCCTAGCGCCCACGGCAATCGTGTTCGGGTCGCCGACCTGCAGGGTGAACCGATCAGGGCCGAGTGGCTGGTGGTAGACCGTCTGCCCGTGCACGCCCACGGCAATCACGCTTGAGGGTGCCAGGCTGGCAGCTGCCAGTGCCGCACGGATCGCCTCAACATATTGCCGAGCTACAGCCAGGTCAAGCGCGCCGAGTTGGGGCAGGGTGAGCGGCTGGCCCAGGCAAATAGCCATGATTTGTTCGCGCAGCGCGACCGGGTAGGGGGCGTAGACATGTGCCAACACTTTGATATTGGCCTTCGACAAACTAGCGTCTGCCCCCTCGAAGCCGGCCAGCACCATGTCTACCCCGTCCAGGCTGGTACCCGACATCGCCCCGCCAAAGATCTCCATCGCCATATTGGCCTTTCCTGCGCTTGAGCGCAATTATTCAGTCAATGCCGCGCAGGCGCGGGTCCAAGCGGTCGCGCAGCCCGTCACCCAGCAGGTTAAAGCCCAGCGACGCAAGCAAAATCGCCAAGCCAGAGAACAGGCTCGCCCACGGAGCCATGAACATGTAGTCGCGCCCCTCTGAGAGCATACGCCCCAGCGAGGGGGCTGGCGGCTGCGCACCAATACCCAGAAACGACAGGCTGGCCTCCAACAGGATAGCCGTCGACAGGGACAGGCTGGTCTGCACCAGAATCACACTCATCAGGTTGGGCATGATGTGCTGCACGATGATGCGCAGGTCGCTGGCGCCGAAACTGCGCGCCGCATGCACATAGTCGGCGCTGCGCAATACCAGCGTGGGCGCGCGCATCAAGCGGGCAAAGATGGGTGAATAAACCACCGCAATCGCCACCACAATGGACAGGGTGCTGCTGCCCAGCACCGCAATCACGCCAATCGCCAGCAGGATGATCGGAAAGGCAAACAACACATCGGCCAGACGCATCACCAGTCGGTCAATCCAGCCGCCCTTGTAAGCCGCCCAGATACCCAGACTGCCGCCGAGCAACAGTGCCACGGCCACCGCCGAAAACGCAATGCCCAGCGAAGACCGATAGCCATGCAAAATGCGCGAGAGCACGTCTCGCCCGAGTTTGTCTGTGCCCAGAAGAAACTCCCCGCCGGGCGCCGCCATGCGTGCCTCGACCGACTGTGCCACCGGGTCAAAAGGCGCAATCAGATTGGCGCACAGGGATGCCAGCACTTGCAGCAGCACCAGACTCAGGGCCAGCATCAGAATCGGGCTGCGTGCAAAGTCGCGCCCGACGCTGTCAAGCCAGCGTGGCGTCATGCGCCTGCCCCTGTGCGCCGGTCGATCACCCGGTAGAGCAGGTCGGTGATGGCATTGATGAGCACAAAGGCAGTGGTTACGACCAGAATCGAGGTCTGGATCAGCGGGTAGTTGCGGTCAGCGATGGCGCCCAGCATGAGGCGACCCAGGCCGGGAATCGCGTAAACCTGCTCGACCACGATGGCTCCGCTGAACAGGTAGCCGGTCATGATTCCCAGTGCGGTGACATAGGGGATCAGCGAGTTTCGCAGCGCATGCTTGAAGGTCACCGTCCATTCCCCCAGCCCCTTGGCGCGCGCCGTGCGAATGTAGTCCTGCCCCAGTGCATCAATCATGGCCGAGCGCATGATGCGTGCCAACGAAGCAATCACCGGCAGGGCGCAGGTCAGGGTGGGCAGAAACATGCGCTGCAGGTGGGCCCAGGGATCCTCCGCCAGGGGCGGGATCGAGCCGAGCGTCTGCCAGTTCGGGAACCAGATGGCCCAGCCAAATATCAGCAGGGCACCAAGCCAGAAGGCTGGCATGGTGACTCCGGTGATGGTGATCAAGCGCATCAGTCCATCCGACACACTGCCCCTGAAGTAGGCCATCAGTGCGCCCGCAGGAATTGACACCAGCAGGGCCAGCAGCAGCGAGACAAAGGTCAATTCGGCAGTCACGCCTATGCGTTGCGCAATGTCTTCCATGACCGGCTTGCCAGTCCAGATGCTGACACCAAAATCGCCCTGTGCCATGTTGCCAAGCCAGCGCAGGTATTGGCTGGGCAAGGAGTCATTGAGTCCAAGTTTTTCGCGCAGTTGCTGTACCTGGGCCTCGCTGGCCTCACCGCTGGCACCCAGCATCACCTGCGCAGCGTCGCCAGGGATCATGCGGATCATCAAAAACACCAGCACCGAGACACCCAGCAGCACGCTCAGCAGGTCGAGCAGGCGCTTGAAAATCAGCTCACGCATGGGTTGTCGGCCAATCTACCCCGATGGCGCAGGGCCTCACGGTCATCGCCAGCAGCCCGCCGGGCGCTATTTTTCCAGCGTGGTCTGCCGCAGGTAAACCAGCGAGCGCGTACTCAGGGGCTGGAAGTCTTTCACATTGGCGCGCATTGCGGTGAACAGGTCGCCGTTGGCGAGGAAGGCGATGGGGCCCTGGCAGGCGAGCGTTTTTTGCACCTCGTCATAGATTTTCTTGCGCGCCACTTTGTTGGTAGCAGCACGTCCGGCGTCAAGTTGCTTGTCCAGCGCAGCATTGGAATACTTAAAAACATTGGTCGACGAGCCGGTGTAGAAGGTGCGATAAAAATAATCATCAGGGTCGACACCGCCGCCATTGAGTGACACAAAGGCGGTGAAATTGGAGGCGCGCCAATCGGCTACAAATTTGCCTATTTCCTGGGACAGCAGCGTGACCTTGAAGCCGCCTTTGTCAAGCTGCGCCTGCACGATTTCAGCGGTGTCCTTGGCCACCGGGTTTGGCAACACATTGAGCGTGATGGCCAGCGGCATGCTCACCCCGGCTTCTTGCAGCAGCGCCTTGGCCCGCTCGGGGTTGGACTGGTAACAGGGGAACTCGGCATAGGGCACAGCCCACTCAGACAGCACGGCTGGCAAGGGCGCAGCAATGGACGCACGGCCCATGTAAACACCACGCACGATTTCATGGCGGTTGAGTGCGTAGTTCAGAGCCTCGCGAACCTTGGGGTTATCGAACGGGGGCTTGCTCACGTTCATGCCCACCAGGCTGTAGCCAAGATCGGGCACCTTGGTGGTCACCACATCTGGAATGCGCGCCAGTGCGTTGATGGTGACCGCGTCGACCGACGGAAAGAACTGATAGGCGCCGCTGGCCATGCCGGCCTGGCGTGTGCTGGATTCGGGCACGATATTGAACTTGAGCCCGGCGAGTTTGGGCAGGCCAGCCACATGGTAGTCCGGGTTCTTGACCAAACTGACATGGGCATCTGTCACCCATGTGTCGAACTTGAACGGCCCGGTTCCCACGGGCACTTTTTGCAAGCCCGCCGGATTGACCAGCGACTCGGCGGGTACGATTGCCAGCGCCTCAAGCTGGCCGACCAGAGGCAGCGAGGGGGTGTTGAGGTTGATCACCACATCGCCCTTGTCGGCCAGAATTTCCTTGACCATCGACAGCCGCGACGCATAGGGCGAGCCGGTCTTGGCATCGCGCACCCGCGCCAGCGAGGCCACCACATCGGCAGCCGTCATGGGCTTGCCGTTGTGAAACTTAACGCCAGCTTTGAGTTTGAATCGGTAGCTCAGACCATCTTTGGAGATGGTCCAGGAAGTGGCAAGCGAGGGCACGATCTTGAGGTCTCGGTCGATCGCGGTCAGGCCCTCGTAAATGTTCTTGTTAATCAGCACCGTATTAAAGGCTGGCACCACATGGGGGTCCAGGCCGGCGGGCGAGCCATCGGCGGCGATTTGCAAAACCTGCGCGCTGGCCAGGCCAGCCCAGGCCAAGCCAGCCGCCCAGGTGGCTAGTCGCCGGGACAGTGGCCAGTCTCTGGCGCAAAGGGCAGTTTGGGGGGTGGCGTTCATGGGGTATCTCCTTGAAGGGGTGGGCTTTCGTCTGCAGCCTGATAGCAATAAATCATCTTAGCATCGACCACCCGGGGGCTCTATGGGAGGCGCTGCCGCTGCAGGTGCCGTCAAGATTTGCGCGCATGCAGGGGCCCAATAGTTTTTCGCAACAGCAATTCGGCATGCCCAGCCACCAAAAAATCGCTGAGCTCGCCGACCTGCTGGTATCCCAGGCGCTGGTAGAAGCGGCGCGCAGCCTGGTTGAAAGACGACACGCAGAGAAATACGTTTTGGTGATCCCGCCAGATGCGTTGCTCGGCAAAGGCCATCAGTCGGGTGCCATAACCCAAACCGCGAAACTGCGCTGCAAGGCCGATGGTCTGTATGTAGCCGGCAAAGGTGCCCTGCAGGTTGAGCAGCAGGAAACCAGCGAACTGTTCGTCGACCTGAGCCACATAAGCCTCGCGACCAGGCAGGCGCACGGTGCGCAGCAAATCCTCAAACCCATAGCCCAGGCGAAGCCAGGGGTCAGATTCGGCCATGAGGGCGGCGCAGTCGCGCTCATGGCCGGCACCGCTCATCGGTGTCACAAGCCAGCCAGCCGTGCTTGTCGCTCGGCTCACAGGGCTTGCACAAGCCAGTCATGCAGTTGCGGGCGCAGGGCCAGGAAGGCCTTGTTGTCACGCCCCGCGTACACCCGGTTGCTCAAGATCATCAAGAGCAGGTCGCGCTCGGGGTCGTACCAGCAAGAGGTTCCGGTAAAACCGGTGTGGCCAAAGGAGCGCTTTGAAAAATATTGTCCGCAGCTCGCATTCTCTGGCGCTGGCAGCATGAAACCCAGCGCCCAGTCGCCAGATTCCTGGGCAATGGCCCGCTGGGTAAACCGCTGCGCGCTTGCCTGCTGCACCAGGGCACCCGGCAAACCAAGCCACTGTGCGCGCAGTTGCAGGCCATAGCAGGCCAGATCATCCATACTGCCAAACAAGCCGGCATGGGCGGAGACGCCGCCAAAGGACCAGGTGTTGTCATCGTGTACCTCGCCTTGCAAACGCTTGTGGCGCCAGGGGCACAGCTCGGTGGCGGCATACTGGTCTATCGGGTACAGCGGCAGGTTATCAACATGCATGGCCAGGCTGCTCTGGGCATAGGTCTGGGCTCGCAGGTCGCGCCAAATCTCGAGCAAATTTTTGCCATGCAAGGCTTCGAGTACGAAGCCCAGCAGCATGAAGCCCAGGTCTGAGTACACCGCCCGTCCGGTCTTGTTCCAGGGTGCCAACTGCAACTGCGCATAGAGCCAGCGCCGGCGCTGCAGCCAGGGCACGCGCAGGTCAATAAACTGGTGCAGGGGCGTCCACCATTCGATGCCCGAGGTGTGGCTAAGCAACTCGGTGATCAGGGTCTGGGGCTGCTTGAAGTCAGGAAGAAAGTCGCCCACCGTGGTGGTGAGGGACCAGCGGCCCTGGTCGTAGGCCTGCATCAAGGCCTGCTGTGTAAAAACAATCTTGGTCAGTGATGCCAGGTCGTAATAACGCCGCGTGTCACCGACCTGCAGGTCGCACGCCAGAGTGCCGCCGCTGTAGGCCCGCAACAGCAAGCCCGGGGTAACATCAATGATCGCGGCCTTGATGCGAGGCAACAAGAGTTTTTCTGGGCCAGATGGAGTCATCATTGCGTAAATGTACAAGCTGCCGCCACCCCTGCTCGACATCCGGGACCTGAGCCTGAGCCTGCGCACCGCCAGCGGCACCCATGCGGTGCTTGACCGCGTCTCGTTGCAGCTCGCCGCCGGTAAAACACTGGGCCTGGTGGGAGAGTCGGGTTGTGGCAAAAGTGTGACCGCGCTGGCGGTGATGCGTTTGTTGCCACCGGCACAGACCCGCTGTGTTAGCGGCCAGGTCCTGTTTAATGGCCAAGACCTGCTGGCCCAACCAGAAAAAACCATGCGCCAGCTGCGTGGCAGCCAGATTGCAATGATTTTCCAGGAACCCATGACCAGCTTGAACCCCGTGCTCAGCGTGGGTGAGCAGGTCGCCGAGGGTTTGCGCCTGCACCGTGGTTTGGACGCGCAGGCCGCAGCTGCGCAGGTGGTGAAACTGCTGGACCGGGTTGGCATCGCCACGGCCGCCAAGCGCATGAAGGCCTATGCCCACGAGCTCTCCGGCGGGCAACGCCAACGGGTCATGATCGCCATGGCGCTGGCCTGCCAACCCAAGCTGCTGATCGCCGACGAGCCCACAACCGCGCTAGATGTGACCGTGCAGGCGCAAATCCTGCGTTTGCTGGGCGAACTGCAAGGCGAATACAACATGGCCATGCTGCTGATCACCCACGACCTCGCCCTGGTCGCCGACCACTGTGACAGCGTGGCTGTGATGTACGCCGGCCGGGTTGCCGAGAGGCGCAGCGTGGCCGCACTTTTCGCCCAGCCAGCGCACCCCTACACCCAGGCCCTGCTGCAAACCGAGCCGGCTGGGCATCCTGCGGGCTCGCTGCTGCCCACCATCGCCGGTGCTGTGCCGCCGCTGGGTCAGCGCGGCAGCGACTGCCTGTTTGCCTCGCGCTGCACGCGGGCCGACGCGCGCTGCAAACAGGCTGCACCCCTGCTAAGTCTGGGCGGCAACAGCGAAGAGCAAGCAGCCTGCTGGAACGCTGATGGCGCCTGAGCCGCACCGCAGCCGCACCGACCAAGTCCTGCTGCGGGTCCAGGGGCTCAGCAAGCACTATGCGCTGGCAGGCAAGCAGCGGCTCCAAGCGCTCAATGCGGTGAGTTTTGAACTGGCGGAAAGCCGCACGCTTGGCATTGTTGGCGAATCGGGCTGCGGCAAGTCAACCCTGGCGCGCACTTTGATGCGCTTGGTGGAGGCCAGCGCCGGCCGGGTCGAGTTTTGTGGCTTGGACTGGATTTCCCAGTTGGCAAAACCGCAGCGCTTGCAGCGCCGCTGGATGCAAATGGTTTTCCAGGATCCTTTTTCTTCGCTCGACCCCAAGCACACCATCGGCAAGATCGTGCGCGAGCCGCTGGACATCCACGCAAGCGAGCAGACGAAGGCGCAGCGCATGCAGCAGGTGCATGCCCTGCTCGCCACCGTCGGGCTGACGCCCAGCGATGCCGACAAATACCCGCATGAATTCTCAGGCGGACAGCGTCAGCGGGTGGCTATCGCCCGGGCTCTGGCGCTGGAGCCGCGGTTGCTGATCGCCGATGAACCGGTCTCGGCGCTGGATGTGTCTATCCAGTCGCAAATCCTTAACTTGCTGATGACGCTGCGCCGGCAGCGCAACATGGCGATGGTTTTCATCTCGCATGACCTGTCTGTGGTGCGCCACATCAGCGACGACGTGGCGGTGATGTATTTCGGCAGCATTGTCGAACTGGCCCCCGCAGCCGAGCTGTTTGAGCAGCCCGCGCACCCCTACACCCGGCTGCTGCTCTCATCAATACCCAAGCGCAAACAGCCCGCCGGCACGCCGGCGCGCGCCGCTTGGCCAGAGGTGGCGGGCGCCGAACTGCCCGACCCCACCAAACCGCCCGCAGGCTGCGCCTTTGCCGCGCGTTGTCCGCAAGCAATGCCACGCTGCTTGCACGATACCCCGGCGCTCCAAGCCCGGGTGATACCAGCGATACAACGAACGGCCCTTGTGGCCTGCCATCTGTTTGAACCGCAAGGCGCCGGCCATATGGTTTAAGGCGCATGGGATACTTGATATCGAATACTGTTTTTTTGGCTGTGCCAGTGCCCCGGCGCAGCCGTCGACCATGAATGCAAGCACCGAAACCCCCAACCCGCTGCATGCCGATCTGGATTTGTACGACCCGCAGCAACTGGTTGAGGCTTTTGTCGATGACCAGTTGCAGGCCGTGCAAGCCGTGCGCGCCGTCAGTGGCGATCTCGCGCGCGCAGTGCAGGCCGCCCTGCCACGGCTAGCGGCCGGTGGGCGCCTGGTCTATGTGGGGGCTGGCACCTCGGGCCGCTTGGGGCTGCAGGACGCGGTCGAACTCTGGCCCACCTTCTCCTGGCCACCCGAGCGTGCGCTGGCCCTGCTTGCCGGTGGTATGCGGGCCGTCAGCCTGTCTGTAGAGGGTGCCGAGGACAACCAGCAGCAGGGCGCTGCCGATCTGATGTCGGTGCAGCCCACTGCCAACGATGTGGTGCTGGGCATTGCCGCATCGGGGCGCACCCCCTATGTGCTGGGTGCATTGCAAGCAGCGCGTGCGGCCGGTGCACTGACCATTGGCATCGCCAATAACCCGGATAGCGCAGTCGCCCAGGAGGCCGACATCGGTATCACCATTGCCACCGGCCCAGAAGTTATTTCTGGCAGCACCCGGCTGAAGGCCGGCACAGCACAAAAAATAACGCTCAACACCTTCTCCAGCGCCGTCATGGTTGGCCTGCACAAAGTGCACGGCAATCTGATGGTTGATTTGCGCGCCACTAACATCAAGTTGCGCCAGCGTGCGTTGCTGCTCACCATGCGCGCATCTGGCGCCAAAGAAGAGGCCGCTCGGCGCATGCTTGAGGGCTGCGGGTATCGGGTCAAGGTGGCCATTGTTGCCTTGAAGCTAGGCTGCGACGCCAACGCCGCCGAGGCTTTGCTCGCCGGCCATGATGGCAGCATACGGCGGGCCCTGGCCACCTGAGCCAGGGCAGCCCTACCCG
>BJGT01000082.1 GCA_014190675.1 Comamonadaceae bacterium
TCAGCTGGCCGGGCGAGGGCCTGTCACCTGGGCCTCGAGGGCGGCGTAATCTGCATCAGTGCGCCCGCGCGCGGCGCTGGCTTTGTGTTCTACGCCTTTGAGCAGCAGCACCAGGGCGTCGTTGTACGGGGTTGGGATGCCTAACTGGAGGCCTGCGAGCACCACCTGTGCGTTCAGGGCGTCTATCTCGGTCGCCTTGCCTGCCTCGATCGCTTGCAGCATGGACGGGCGGCTGAATTTGCCCCAGCAGTGCGCCTTGACGGTGGCCCGCAAGTCGGGATCCGCAAGCGTGATGCCCTTGGCGGCGATGACGGCCAAAATCTCATCGAGCAGATGGTCTTGCAGGCGGTCGACTGCCGGAGTGCGGGCCAGTTCGCCAAGGCGCAAGCCGGTGGCCGCGCAGAGCGCGTTGATAGCGCAGTTCAGGGCAAATTTAGTCCAGATCAGCGACATGATGTCGGGATAGGCACGCACATCAAAGCCGGCGGCTTTGAGTTCCTGGCACAGGCTCTCAACCCTGGGGCTGCTGCCACCGCCGATCTCCCCCAGCGAGGTCATGCCCATGTGCGTCAAGATGGCCCGTGCGGGGCCCTGCATCGCCGCAGAGCACATGCTCGAACCCGCAAGCACCCGGTGCTGCCCCAGCACCTCTACCAGCGTCTCGACATTACCCACGCCGTTTTGCAAGGTGACGGCAAAGCCACCCGCGGCCAGGGCGCGCTCGGCAATCAGGGCCGCCTGCCGGGTGTTGTTGGTGTCAGTCCAGATCATGGCCAGATCGGCATCCAGGCCGTCGGGCACCTCTTGGCAGGCGGTCATGGCCAGCCGGTGTTGGCCGCAAACGCCGTCGAGTAGCAAGCCTTCGCGGTTGATCTCGTCCACATGGGCGGACCAGCGGTCGACCAGCAGCACCTCATGGCCCAGCTTGGCCAGCAGACCACCATAGCTCGACCCCATGGCGCCCGCGCCAATGACACACAGTTTCAGACGTTTCATCACAGCTCCAGTTGCGTTACAGCGTTACCTGCTATCACACAAAGCCAGACCGAGTTTGGGCGGGCGGCTCAAGGTACACCTCAGACCGCTTGCCGCCGGTACTGCGCCACCGGGTGGCTGGCTGCCAGACGGTCGCGGCCAAAGAGTTTGTTGCGCAGGGTGCCCGGCGTGTAGGCGGTCTTGTAAGCGCCGCGCTCTTGCAGGCGGGGAACCACCAGCGCGATCAGGTCATCAAAGCACTCGGGTACCACCGTGCGTGAGAGGTTGAAGCCATCAAGGTCGGCTGCAATGCTCCAGTCAATCAGTTGTTGTGCGATGCGATCGGCTGAGCCGACCCAGGGCGTTTGGCGGCTACCCAGCACCATTTGCGAGAGCAGTTTGCGCCGAGTCCATTGTGGCCCCGCGCTGCGTGTCATGGCATCTACATTGGAGACGATGGCCTGGCTTTTTCCGGTCTCTATGGGCTCATCGATATCGTATTTTGCAAAGTCGATGCCCATTGATGCAGCGGCATGCACCAGCGCAGCTTCAGAGCTGGCATAGCGTTTGTATTCGTCAAATTTTTCTTCGGCTTGGGCATCGGTTTGAGCGGTGATCACAGTGGCACCCAGCCAGACTTTGATGTCTGCGCCAGCGCGCCCCTGTAGCACTGCCTGGCGGCGGATGCTGTCAACAATGGCTTTTACACCCGGCAGGCTTTGGCCGTTCAGAAAAACGCATTCGGCATGCGTGGCGGCAAAGCGTGAGCCCCGCGCCGAGGAGCCGGCCTGGTAGAGCAGGGGTGTGCGCTGTGGCGAGGGTTCGCTCAAGTGCATGGCCTGCACCCGGTACTGGGGCCCCTGATGCTGGACCAGGCGCACTTTGGAGGGGTCGGCATAGACACCACGCAAGCGGTCGGCCAGCACTGCGCCATCGTCCCAACTGCCTTCCCATAACTGGTAGACCAGCGACATGTATTCGTCTGCCAGGTCGTAGCGGTCGTCGTGCCCGCTTTGGCCCGAGAGCCCGGCGGCCCGGGCGGCGCTGTCGAGGTAGCCGGTGACAATATTCCAGCCGATACGCCCCTTGGTGAGGTGGTCCAGCGTGGACATGCGGCGTGCGAACAGATAGGGCGGCTCATAGCTCAGGTTGGCGGTAACCCCAAAGCCGAGGTGCTGGGTCACGCTGGCCATGGCCGGAATCAGCATCATCGGGTCATTCACAGGCACTTGCACCGCACCCCGCAGGGCTGCATCAGGGCTGGCACCCAGCACGTCATACACGCCCACGACATCGGCAAAAAACAGGCCATCAAACAGACCGGCTTCCAGCCGCTTGGCATAGTCGGTCCAGTAGGCAAGTTCAAGATAGCGGCATGACTGGTCGCGCGGGTGTGTCCACAGGCCCTGCTGGATATGGCCGACACAGTTCATGTCGAAGGCGTTGAGGCGAATTTCCTTGTTCATGGGCTTGGCCGGTCAAGCACTACATGGCTGAGGTGAAGCCGCCATCCACGGTCATGACCAGGCCGGTCACAAAGGAGGCCTCATCCGAGGCCAAAAACACAGCGGCCGGGCCGATTTCTTCAAGCCGGCCCCAGCGCCCGGCAGGCGTGCGTTTTTTCACCCAGTCATTGAACTCGGGGTTGTCAACCAGGGCGGTGTTCATTTCAGTGGCAAAAAAACCGGGTGCGATGCAATTCACCGTGATGGCCTGCGGCGCCAGTTCCACCGCCAGTTGCCGGCCCAGGGCATGCACCGCCCCCTTGCTTGCCACATAAGCCGAGATGCCGGGGCGGGCGTTCATGGCGCTCATTGAGCCAATCAGGATGATGCGCCCACTGGCTTGCGCCAGCATGGCTTGTGCGGCTGCTTTGCTTAGCACCCACACCGCGGTCAGGTTGGTTTGTATCACCCGGTTGAAGTCGTCGAGCTCGAAGTCGACCAGCGCGCGGCGGTGGTTGATGCCGGCATTGGCCACCAGGATGTCAAAGCGCCCCCATTTCTCTTTTAAGCCGGCCACGCACGCTTGTGCGGCAGCGGCGTCGGTCACATCAAATGGCGCGCTGTCGGCCGACCAGCCCTGGGCCTGGAGTTCGCTCACCCTAGCGCGCAGGGCGTCAGAGTCGCGGGCGTTCAACACCACATGTGCACCGGCTTGGGCCAAAGACTGGGCCATGGCCCAGCCCAGACCCCTGGAGGCACCCGTGATGAGGGCAATTTTTCCATTCAGATTGAACATCAGTCGCGTCTCCTTGCCTTGGGTTGATTGATGCGGAGTTATGGCCCGCTACAGCAGATCCGTTGCGGGGATTGCCAGACCGGCCAGTGCGCCAAAAATACCCTGGCGGTTGATTCGCTCGAGCTGCTGGGTGACCTCAGTGTGCCATGCCTGGTGCTGGGCCAGCGAGCCGCCCCAGATGTTTTGCATGGTGCCCAGGGCCGCGACGCTGGCCGGCGCATCACCAGCGTGGGCCTGCGCCAGGGCCTGCAGCTTGTCCGCCATCGGGTCATTGAGCTGATAAACCCGTCCCCGCTCATCCATGCCACGCAGGTAGCGCATCCAAGCGGCAGCGCAAAAAGCCAGCCGCTGCATCGGCTGCTGCCGGGCTAAACCCGCCAGCACCGAGGGCACCCAGCGCTGTGGTATTTTCACTGAGCTGTCGGTAGCAATCTGGTGCACGCTGTGGGCCAATGCCGGGTTGGCAAAGCGGGCCAGCAACGCATCACGGTAGGTCGCCACATCTGGCCGGCGTAGCTGCGGGCCGACATCCAGGGTGATGAACTCATGCACAAATTGCCGCACCGGGTTTTGGGCTATGCACTGGTCAACTGTGCCCAGCCCGAGAACCGCGCCCAGGCAGGCCAGTGCCGAATGGCTGGCGTTGAGCAGGCGCAGCTTGGCCTCTTCAAACGGGGCTACGTCATCGACCACGGTGACACCAACCGCTGCCAGCGCGTCTTCATCGCTGGCGTCGGCAAAGCGCCGCTCAATCACCCATTCCCAAAAGGCCTCGGTACCCAAGGCCGCCTGGTCATTCAGGCCCAAGGCGGTCTGGGCAGCAGCCAGTCGGGCCGGCGTGGCGGCCGGCACGATGCGGTCGACCATACTGTTGGGAAACGCACAGTGCCCGGCCATCCAGCGACCCAATGCTGCCCCTTGATCTTGCTTTTTTTCTTGCTTGTGTTCTTGCTCTTGCACCAGCGCCTGGCACATGGCTTCGAGCTTGCTGCCGTTGCCGCTGAGGTTGTCACAGGAGGCGATGGTCAGACCCGCCAAGCCGGCCGCCCGGCGGGCCGACAGGCCTTGCACCAGCAGCTCGGCCAGCGCCGGGCCATAGGCTTTCTCGGTCACTGTCAGCGTTATCCAGCGGGTGCTGGGTGCCGCGATTGCGCGCACCACTGCGTCGCGCTCCCGCTGAGCCACGCAGGTCTGCCAGACAGCGCCGCACAGGTGCCAGCCGGCACCCTGCTCGCTGGCAATTTGCACTGCATACAAACCGTCTTGCTCGCGCAGCGCGTCGGCCAGCTGCGTGCTGCGCATCGCCACCCCCAAGATCCCCCAGCGGTCGTCGCCCCGGGCCAACAGCGCATCGCAGACCAGTGCTTGGTGGGCGCGGTGAAAGGCCCCCAGGCCCAGATGCACCACACCCGGTAGTTGGTCTCTGCGGTAGCTCGGCACCGGCAGGCCCCGCGCTGCCAGCACCGGCAGGGCGGCGGCATTCAGGCGGGTGTGTGCAGGCATGGCTGTATGAGGTTTGTTGGTGCAGTTGGATTCTCGGCGAACTTTGCCTGCAAACTCAGCGTGGGCGGCAACCCTTAGGCGCAGTCTGCCGATACAAGAACTGCCTGGTTCAAGTTTTTCGGTCTCTGGCCGATACTCTTTAGAATCCTCGCCCAAAACCACCCCGACCGCCGACCGCGGTAGACACCTCTATGAAAAAAATAATAATTCTTGGCGCAGGCGAGGTCGGCGCATCGGTGGCAGAAAATCTGGCTTCTGAAGCCAACGACATCACAGTCATAGACCGCGATGCTGCCAGGCTCAAGGAGCTCAGTGCCCGGCTAGATTTGCGAACCGTGGTGGGCAATGCGGCCCACCCCTCGGTGCTCAAGGAAGCTGGTATTGAGGATTGCGAGTTGTTGATTGCCGTCACCGAGGTGGACGAGGTCAATATGATCGCTTGCAAGATTGCAGCCAGCCTGTTTAGCGTACCCAAGCGAATTGCGCGAATTCGATCCGTGGAGTATTTGGCCGATGAGCGGCTTTCTGGCGAGGCGCTGTTTGCCATCAACCATGTGATTTGCCCAGAGCAAATCGTTGCTGACTATGTGGAGCGCCTGGTGAGCTTTCCCGAGGCCTTGCAGGTGCTGGAGTTTGCTGAGGGTCGGGTCTGCTTGGTGGCCGTGCGGGCGCGGGCAGACGGCCTGATGGTCGGGTTTCCGATTGCTGACCTGCACCACCACCTCAAGGATGCCGACGCCAGAATCGTCTGCGTCTTCAGAGAAGGGCGTGCCATCACCCCCGAGGGCAGCACCATCATATGCACCGGCGACGAGGTTTTCTTCCTGTCCGAGACCTCGGTGATGCGCCGCGTGATGCAAGAGCTGCGCAAGATGGACCACCCTGTAGAGCAGGTCATGATTGCCGGTGGCTCTGACACCGCTTTGCGTTTGGCCAAGGATCTGCAAATAGACCACCATGTCAAGATGCTGGTGCTTGACCCCGTGCGGGCACAGGACAACGCCGCAGCGCTGGAGCGCACCCAGGTGTTGCTTGGCTCGGAAAACGACTCTACGTTGCTCAAGAGCGAGAACATAGACAAAGTCGACTTGTTTGTGGCGGCCACCGGTAATGACGAGCGCAACATCATCGCCTCGCTGCTGGCCAAACGCCTGGGCGCGCGCAGGGTGATCTCATTGATTCATCAAAGCGCCTTTGTCGACCTGCTGGAGGACAGTGGCATTCACAGTGTGATCGGGTTGGCCGATGCCACCATCGGCACCATTCTGTCCCATGTTCGGATGGCCGATGTCACCGTGGTGCACAGCCTGCGTCGCGGTGCCGCCGAGGCACTGGAGATTGTGGTGCATGGTGACCGCTCGTCAAGTGCCTGTATAGACCGCCGTGTAGATCAAATCGCCTGGCCAGATGGCTCGTTCCTGGGCGCTATTGTGCGCGGCACAGAGGTGCTGATGGCGCACCACTCCCACAGCATCCAAGATGGCGACCACCTGATTATTTTCGTGTCGAATAAAAAAGTCATTCACCAGGTGGAGCGCCTGCTCCAGGTGAGCGGGCTGTTCATCTGATAGGGGGCAATTGATATGGTTCGCCTTGCCTCTGTTTTGCACATCCTGGGCCTGATCATCCTGATCATCGCTGGCTTGATGCTGATCCCCCTGGGGGTTTCTTGCTTGTTTGCCGATGGCGCCCAACTGGCCTTTGCCGCCTCCTGTGCAAGTGCCTTGGGCATTGGCCTGCTGATGGCCTTGGGCACCCGCTCACAGGCACGTGACCGGGAGTTGCAGGTGCGCGATGGTTTCCTGCTCGCCGCCCTCACCTGGCTGGTCACGCCCGCGGTGGCTACGCTGCCGCTGCTGTGGCAGCTGCCTGGCCTGTCTTTCACCGATGCCTATTTTGAGACCGTTTCGGGGCTGACCACCACGGGTGCGACCGTGCTCGACAAACTTGACGCGCTGCCGGTATCGATCAACTTCTGGCGCACTTTTCTGGTCTGGGTTGGCGGCATGGGGGTGGTGGTTCTGACGGTAGCGGTGTTGCCGCTGCTGGGCGTGGGTGGCAGCCAGGCCTTCAAGGCCGAAACCCCGGGTCCGATGAAAGACGAAAAACTAACACCCCGCATCACCCAAACCGCCAAGGGCCTGTGGGTTGTCTATGCTTGTATTACGGCCGGCTGCGTAAGCGGTCTTTGGCTGGCTGGCATGCCCGTCATGGATGCACTGATGCATGCCTTCTCCATCATGGGTTTGGGCGGCTTTTCCTCCCATGACGACAGCTTTGGGTTTTTTAACTCGCCGGCGATGGAGGCGGTTGCGATTTTCTTCATGCTGTTGGCAGGCATTAACTTTGCCACCCATTTCTTGTTTGTGACGCGGCGCAGCTTTCGGGTTTATCGCTTTGATCTTGAGGCGCAGGCTTTTTGGTGGCTGATGTTGGGTAGTGTGCTCTTGGTGGCCTATTTTCTGTGGCGTGAGAACACCTATGCCGAGTTTTTAACGGCGCTGCGCTTTGCAGCCTTCAATGTGGTGTCAATTGCCACCACCACGGGCCTGGCCACCACGGATTACAACAAGTGGCCGATGTTTGCGCCCGTGTTCATGATCTTTTTGTCCTGCTTCGCCACGTGTGCCGGGTCAACCGGTGGGGGCATCAAGATGGTGCGAGCCCAGCTGCTGGTCAAGCAAAGCTACGGCGAACTCCGTCGGCTGATTCATCCGCGCTTGCAGGTGGTGGTCAAGCTCAACAACCAAGTCGTTGACCGCAGTGTGCTGCATTCGGTGCTGGCTTTTGTCTCACTCTACGGGGCGACCATTATTTTCCTCACCCTGCTGATGCTGTTCAGCGGTTGTGATGTGGTCACCGCCCTGACAGCCATTGTGGCGTGCGTCAACAACATGGGCCCGGGTCTCAATTTGGTCGGTCCGGCGACGACTTATGCGGTGCTGAGCGATTTTCAGACCTGGCTGTGCACCCTGGCGATGTTGCTGGGGCGGCTGGAACTGTTCACATTGCTGGTGCTGCTCAGCCCCGAGTTTTGGCGCCACTGATAGCGGGAGTTTTCGCGCGGCAGTCGATAATCTTCGGCCATGGATCTCTTCACCTTTTTGCTCGATTTTATTTTGCATGTGGACAAGTACCTCGAGGCCTTTGTGCGCAACTACGGTTGGTGGGTGTATGCCCTGCTTTTTATGGTTATTTTTGTCGAAACCGGGCTTGTGGTGATGCCCTTTTTACCCGGCGACTCCCTGCTGTTTGTGGTGGGCGCGATGTGTGGCCTAGGTTTGATGAGCTACCCGATATCGGTCAGCCTGCTGCTGTTGGCAGCGGTGCTGGGCAACCAGACCAACTACGCGCTGGGACGCCATTTTGGGCCCAAGGTGTTTGGCTGGGCAGACTCGCGTTTTTTTAACAAGGCCGCGTTCGACCGCACCCACGCTTTCTATGAACGCTATGGCGGCATCACCATTGTTGCCGCGCGTTTCATGCCTTTTGTGCGCACCTTCGCACCCTTTGTGGCTGGCGTGGCGCAGATGACTCGGCGCAAGTTCACTTTTTATGATGTCAGCGGCGGCGCCCTCTGGGTGGTGGGCATCATCACGGTGGGTTATTTCTTTGGCAATATCGGGTTTGTGAAGGCCCACTTGGACAAAATCATCTGGGCCATGATTTTGCTTCCCGGCTTGCTGGTGCTGTGGGGGGCTTGGAGGGCAAGAACCTCAAACCGGCCCGCGGCAACAGAGAAGCCATCGTGAAGCGGCCCCAGGCTCAGGCTGGGCAGGCGGTAGCAAGCGCCGAGCCGCTGATGAAAGTCTGGCGGCGCTGGCTGTTGCTGCCGGGCCTGCTCGCGCTGCTGGTACTCAGTGGGCCACGCAATGATTTCGGCGAGCGCGAGCCCACACCGCGGCCGCCACCGCCCGATGACATCGCCGCCCTTGACACCTGGCTTAGCGCCAGCGAGGCCGCCTTCACTGACCTTCGCCCGGGTAGCGCGAAGGGCATTGTTTGGTACGGAACCGAGCAGCGGCGCAGGCCCTGGTCGGTGGTTTACCTGCACGGTTTTTCCGCCAACCGGATGGAGACTTTCCCCCTGGCCGAGCAGATCGGTCAGGCGCTTGGCGCCCATGTGTTTTACACCCGACTAAGCGGCCATGGCCGCTCCGGTGCTGCGATGGCAGAACCCCGTGTGCAGGACTGGATGGCCGACGCCTTGGAGGCCCTGCGCATCGGGCGGGTGCTGGGTGACAGGGTGCTGCTTGTGAGTTGTTCCACGGGCTCCACGCTGGCCACCTGGTTGGGCAGCTCGCCTTGGGCTAGTGAGCTCGACGCCCATGTTTTTTTATCGCCCAATTTCGGACCCAAAGACTGGCGCGCCGAACTGCTTAACTGGCCCTGGGGACGCCAACTGGCGCTGGCGCTGGAAGGCGAGAGTCGCAGCTGGTCGCCGCAGTCCGAGGCCGAGGCCCAGGCTTGGACGACGCGCTACCCAACCCGCTCGGTCTTTCCGATGATGGCGCTGGTCAAGGGTGTTCGCGACAGCGACTTGGGTGGGTTCCAGGCGCCCCTGCTGGTGCTTTACAGCGAACAGGACGAGACTGTGAGCACCGCCCAAATCAAAACAGCCTTTGGCCGGCTGGGTTCGCAGGAAAAACGGCTGGTGCCGGTGACCTACAGCCAGAGCCGGGGCCAGCACGTGCTGGCTGGCGCCATCAAAGACCCGGCGGCGGTGGCACCCATGGCGCAGGACATTGTTCAGTGGGTACAAACCTTGTTGCGCTAGCGCCCCGGCTGCTTGCCCGTGCCATAGCGAATCTCTTCGTATGGACAACATATCCATCCGGGCTAATTTCCAGGATAAAACCGGCGCTCTCTCAGTTGCCGCCAGCAAAAGCCAAGCGCTTTGTGGTGTGAGCAACCCAGCATATCTGCTCTACCTCAGAGTGCGGGCGAAGTTGCGAATGTCGCTTATCAAAAGCTCCGGCTGCTCCATAGCTGCAAAATGTCCGCCTCGAGGCATCTGAGTCCAGCGTTGAACGTTGTACATGCGTTCAACGTAAGTGCGTGGGGGCCAGGCCAGCATTTCCGCGGGAAACAAGGCGCAGGCGGTGGGTACCTCAACTCGCTTACCCTGGCTTGATAAGGTTCGCCCGCCTTCCTCGCGCCGACCGTAGTAGATCCAAGACGCCGTGTTGAAAGTCCGAGTCGCAACATACACCATGATGTTGGTCAGCAAGACGTCTTTGCTGTGGGCGCTTTCGACGTCATCGCCTTGAGTGTCAGACCAAGAATTGAATTTCTCAACAATCCAAGCCGCAACGCCTACCGGGCTGTCCATCATGGCGTAGCTGAGAGTCTGTGGCTTGGTGGCCTGTTGAGTCCGGTAACCCTCTTCCATCACTTGGTCTTCCTTGAACCGTTTTTCCCAAGCGGCTTCCTCGTCTGTCTGTGCGCCTCTCGGGTGATGCATGGTCATGCAATTGAGGTGGATAGCCCGGCAAGCTGGCGCGTGGTCGAAACCGAGCCAACTCGATATTCCAGCACCCCAGTCGCCACCTTGGGCGAGATAGCTGTCATAGCCCAATACGTCAGTCATGAGGGAGGCGAAGACTCCAGCCATCTTGCGCGGCCCATAGGGGCGTGGTGGCCTGCCAGAAAATCCGAATCCCGGCAGCGATGGCGCAACCACGTCAAACGCATCCTCGATGCGACCGCCAAATCGCTCGGGATGCGCCAGCGGCTCAATAAGCTTTAAAAATTCGACGATCGACCCTGGCCAACCGTGGCTAATGATCAAGGGCATGGGGGCCGGGCCGCTGCCTTTTTCATAGATGAAATGGAGGTCGATCCCTTTGACCGAGGCCTTAAATTGAGGCCATCGATTGATGGCTGCCTCTTGCTTGCGCCAGTCAAACTCGTTGACCCAATAGGCACAGAGTCCCTTCATGTAGCTGAGATTTGTGCCGTATTGCCACCCCCCGTCGTCTGGCATCTCGTGCCATGGATAGTTGGCGACTGCATTTTTGATGCCGGCCAGGGTTTCGTCGGGAATATTAATCTGAAAACTGTGAATATCGTTCATTGAGGATCTCTCAGGGTTCTGTCGCAGCAAGCTATTTAAGCGGAAATTCCTGCGTCATGGCTAATCTTATCCAGGCGGGTGATGCCGCCTCAAACTGTGGCTCGATAAGGGCCCTGGATAAGATCGCCTGGCGACAATGCCCCTCGATGCGCCGCCTGCACCCATGCAGCGACGCCCAAGCCCTCGCCCAACAATTTGCCGCCGTATCATCGGCCGTTCCTGAAAGTTTTTGAACCCATCAAGCGAGACCCAAGATGATGACCAAACAATTCAACCGCCGTGAATGGCTGCAGGCGAGTGCCGGACTGGCCGCTGGCTTGCCGGTGGCAAAAGCCATGGCCCAAGCCGCTTGGCCGACCAAGCCCTTGCGCCTGGTCGTGCCCTTTGCGCCTGGCGGCAGTTCAGAAATTGTGGCGCGTGCAGTCGCTGGTGAAATGTCCAAAACTTTGGGTCAGAACATGTTCGTCGAGAACAAGCCCGGCGCGGCCGGCAACATCGCCATGCAGGAGGTGGCTAACAGCAGCGATGAGCACACGCTGATTCTTGGCCACATCGGCACACTGGCGGTCAATCCCTATATTTTTGACAAGCTGCCCTACGACCCGGCGCGGGATTTCACCTCAATCACGCTGGTCTCCAAGGTGCCCAGCCTGTATGTGGTGCACCCTGATTTGCCAGTGAAGAACCTCACCGAGTTCATGGCCTATGCCAAGAGCCGACCGGGCCGACTGAACTACGGCTCAGCGGGCAATGGCAGCGCCGGTCACCTGGCGTTTGAGTACCTCAAACTGGTCGGCGAGATCTTTGTGCTGCATGTGCCCTACCGCGGCACCGGCCCGATGCTGACCGACTTGATGGCCGGGCGTTTGGACGCCGCCTCGGTGGGTGCGCCGGCCTTGATGGGTTTCATCAAGGCTGGAAAATTGCGATGTATCGCCACCGGCACGACGCAACGGCTGGCCCAGCTGCCAGATGTTCCTACCGTGGCTGAGCAGGGTTTCAGGGGTTTCGAGATGACCCAATGGTATGGTTTGCTGGCCCCGGCGAAATGGCCCAAGGCGAATATTGCCAAGCTTGAAGTTGAGGCCATCAAGGCTGTGCGCAGCAGCCTGGTCAAGGAGAGGTTGGCCCAGGACACGGCTCTTGCGGTTGGCAACACCGGGGCTGAATTCGATGCCTTCATCAAAGCCGAGCAGGCTCGCTGGAAACCGGTGATCCTGCGCGCCCAAATCAAGCCAGAAGGCGTTTGAGCCGGCGCCACAAGGTGGGGCGCAGCGACAGGCTGGCCTGAGCAGCACTGTCACAGGGTGCGTTTGCGCGCCAGCGGTGGGTTTTTGGCGAAGTACAACAGAATGCTGCGCAGCAGTGCATCGGCCAGTTGCTCTTGATAGGCCTCGGTGTTGAGCCGGGCTTCTTCTTCGGGGTTGCTGATAAAAGCCGCCTCCACCAGCACGCTGGGTATTTCGGGTGCCTTGAGCACCGCAAAGGCCGCCTGTTCGACCTGCGCTTTGTGCAGTTTGCCAACCCGGCCGATCTCGCCGAGCATGGCTTTGCCCACGCGCAGACTGTCCTTGATTTGTGCGCTGATGCTCATGTCGTGCAGCGCATGCAAGACCTGGGGCTCGCGTGCACCGACATTAAGTCCGCCGATCCGGTCGGCCTTGTTTTCTTTTTCGGCCATCCAGCGCGCAGCACTGCTGGAGGCACCGCCTTGGCTGAGCGCGAATACGCTCGCACCCTGGGGCCTTGGCGTGAAAAAAGCGTCGGCATGCAGGCTGATGAACAGGTCTGCTTGCACTCTTTGCGCTTTGGCCACCCGCGCTTGCAATGGCACGAAGAAATCGGCGTCACGGGTTAAAAAGGCCCGCAGGGGGTTGCCGTTGATTTGCGCTGCATTGATGCGCTCGCGCAGGCGCAGGGCGAGTTGGAGCACCACGTCTTTCTCGCGGGTGCCGGCCGGTCCGATGGCGCCAGGGTCCTCGCCGCCGTGACCGGGGTCAAGGGCCACGATGATCAGGCGGTCGGCGGCCTGCTGTGTCGAGTTGTCAGGCGCCTGTGCCGGGGCTGGCTTGTTTTGCTGGCGTGCAATCAATTCGCCCAGCGGGTCGGGGGCTGGCAGCGGGGTCGGATTGACTTTGAGTCGCTCGTTGATCAGCGCGAGCAGCGGATCCTCAACCCGAGTGGGGTAGAGGTCAAGCAGCAGCCGGTGCCTATAAGCTGCCACTGGCGGCAGCGTGAACACTTGCGGCGTGACGCCTTGCTTGAATTCGAGCAGCAGCCGGACCACGCCGGGCGCCTGTTGGCCGATGCGGATACTGGCGATGTTCGGGTCGTCTCGGCCCAGTTTGGGCACCAGGTCGCGCAGGGTGGCGTCCAGAGCCACGCCATCTATGTCCAGGCTCAGGCTGGGCGGGTCAGTCAGCAAGGTTTGTCGCACCTTGAGTTCCACATCAGACTCGATCGTGATGCGCGAGTAATCTGGCGCCGGCCACAGCCGCACTGCCAAAATGGTGGTCGCACGGGCCAGCGACAGCCACAGCGCCGAGAGGCTAAAGCCGGCCCAACGCAGGAGAACGCGCCGTTTCATGTCGCTCTGTCCAAATTGGGACTTGCAGCCAGGGCGCGGCTGCACAGCGCAAGTCCAACGGCACTCTGGGGCGTGAGCATGACCTGGCGTCGCTCGTCGAGCTGCACAGTCAACTCCAGCACCAGGTCGGCACGTGGCAGGTAGCCACCGGCCTGCTGTGGCCACTCCACGAGTTTGAGCCCCGGGCTGGCAAAAATATCGCGAAAACCAGCATCGGCAAATTCGCTCGGATCGGCAAAGCGGTAAAAATCAAAATGCCAGATATTCAAGCCCGGCAGCTCGTAGGGCTCAACGACGGCATAGGTGGGGCTTTTGATACGGCCGGTAATGCCCAAAG
>BJGT01000083.1 GCA_014190675.1 Comamonadaceae bacterium
CGAGCGCAACGCCAGGTTGCGGCCTTGCAGGGGCGGCGGCACAGCTATTTTTGTGGCGCCTGGACTGGTTACGGCTTTCACGAAGACGGGCTCAAGTCTGGCCTGGCGGTGGCCGCACAAATCAAAGCCCTGCCAGGTCAGGACTGGGGGACGCTGCAATGATCCCAAGCGCTTACCCCAAAGCGCTGATCGGCTTTGGCCAGGTGCGTCACACGCGGCTCAAGCCGGTGCGCAACGCTTTTGTCTACCCGACCTATTTTTTGATGCTGCCCATGCGCAGCCTGCGTTGCCACGGCGCGGGCGCGCTGCCTGTGAATCGCTGGGCTGCATTAAGCTTTTACGATGCTGACCACGGCGACGCGCGCTCGGGCGCGCAGGGCGGCGCCCTGGCCTGGCTGGACGAGTTGCTGCAGCAACACGGCATCACCGGCGCCGATGGCGAGGTCTGGCTGCAGTGCTATCCCAGGGTGCTGGGGCACACCTTCAAACCAGTGAGCTTTTGGTATTGCCACGGCGCAGACGGCGGCCTGCGCGCGATTGTGGTGGAGGTGAATAACACCTTTGGCGAGCGCCACTGCTACCTTCTGGATGCTCCGCGCTACGGCGTGGAGCAAGGGGCGGCCAAGGTGTTTCACGTGTCGCCTTTTTGTCCCGTCGAGGGCGGCTACCGGTTTCGCTTCATGGTTGATTCGACGCGCCAGCGCACCGTGGGCCGCATCGATTTTGACGACGCCAGCGGGCCTCTGATCCAGACCAGCGTGAGCGGCAGCCTGGTTCCGCTGGACGCCCACAGCATGCGCCGCGCGCTTTGGCGCTACCCGGCCATGACGCTGGGGGTGGTGCTGCGCATCCATTGGCAGGCGATCAGGCTGTTTGTCAAGCGCGCACCTTTTTTCACCAAACCACCTCCCCCCGCCGTGCTGACCACACGCTGAGACCACGCCCTCCATGAACACCAGCACCGCCAACCCGTTTTCCATCCCACAAGGCACGCCCGCAGCGGGGCGGGCCGTGCTCAAGGTGTTGCAGCGCCTGCAACACGGCAGCTTGACGCTGCAACTCCCCGACGGCTCCATGCAGCGTTTTGGCGGCGAAGCACTGCCCCATGCCGCACTGCACTTGCACAACTGGAAGCCCTGCTCGGCAGCACTCAAATCAGGTGACATCGGTTTTGCCGAAAGCTTCATTGCGGGCGACTGGAGCACGCCCAACTTGACCGAATTGCTGCGGGTTTTGGTGAAAAACCGCGCCCAGGTCGACGCCGTGATTTTCGGCTCCTGGGCCGGCCGCTTGCTCTACCGGCTCAAACATCTGCTTAACCGCAACACCCGAACCAACAGCCAAAAAAATATCCACGCCCACTACGACCTGGGCAACAGCTTTTACCGGCTCTGGCTGGATGAGACCATGAACTACTCCTCAGCAATATTCGCAGGAGATCTGAACCAACCCCTGGCTCAGGCGCAAAAGGCCAAGGTAGGCCGGGCACTGGCAGCCTGCCAACTCAAGGCCGGGGAGCGCTTACTCGAGGTTGGCTGCGGCTGGGGCGCCTTGGCTGAAATGTGCACCTCTGAACTGGGGGCCACACTGGTCGGCGTGACCTTGAGCACCGAGCAACTCGGCTTTGCACTCGAACGCGTTCAGCGCCTGGGCATGTCCGAGTGCGCTGACCTGCGGCTGCAAGACTACCGGGATATTCAGGACGCGCCCTTTGACGCCATCTGCTCCATCGAGATGATTGAGGCTGTGGGGCGCGAATATTGGCCCACCTACTTTGCCACGCTGGCGCGCCTGCTCAAGCCGGGAGGACGGGCCTGCGTGCAAAGCATCGTGATCGACGACCGCCTGTTTGAGCGCTATGTGCGCAGCACCGACTTCATCCAACAATATATATTCCCCGGTGGCTGCCTGCCCTGCCCAAGCGAATTTCGGACCCACGCCCGGGCAGCGGGCTTTGAGGTGGTGGACGAATACGCCTTTGGACTGGATTACGCTGAAACCCTGAGGCGCTGGCGCGAGGCTTTTTTAGCGGCACGGGCGCAGGTGTTGCAGGGCGGGTTTGATGAGCGTTTCGTGCGTATTTGGGAGTTTTACTTGGCCTACTGCGAGGCCGCCTTCACCGAGGGCGATATTGATGTGGTGCAGTACACCCTGCAAAAACAGCACCGCTGAGCCCTTTTGAAGACCTCCCCCGCCCGAGCCAGCCCGTACACCATGCCAAGCCGCCGTCAACTGCTGAGCCGCATCTGCTTTGGCCTGCTCGCCGGCCAAGTCAATGGCCTGGCCTTGGCGCAGGCTCAACCGGCTGCGCCGCCGGCTGAGGTTCTGGCCAGCATGCCCGATGCCCGCTGGATCGGGGGTGCGCGGCTTCGCTATTTTGGTTGGAGCGTTTACGACGCCAGTCTGTGGGCTGGGCCCGGCTTCAACGCAACCGGCTACGCCAGTCAGCGCTTTGCACTCAGCCTCTTGTACCTGCGGGCGTTTAGCGGCAAAGAGATTGCGCTGCGCTCCATGCAAGAAATCCGGCGGGTGGCCAAACTGGCAGCCGAAGCCGACCTGATTTGGCTCGACACCCTGCAAGATGTCCTGCCTGGGGTAGCGGCTGGCGAACGCCTCACCGGCCTGCATGGACCGGGCAGCCTGGCGCTGTGGCACCAGGGCCGGGCGCTTGCGACGGTTAGCGACGCGCAACTCGCCGCCCGGTTTTTTGGCATCTGGCTAGACCCGGCCACCAGCGAGCCCCGCTTGCGCCAGGCCCTGCTGGCTGGCGCCACACCATGAGCGCAGCCCAGCACAGCAGTGCTGGCTTTGACTGGCAGCAGGGTTGGCGCTACGGTCTGATGGGCTTGCCACTGGCCTTCGTCGCATTACCCCTGTATGTGCTGCTGCCCAACCACTACGCCCGCAGCTTTGGCGTGCCGCTGACCGCGCTGGGTGCTTTGCTGTTGGGGACACGCCTTTTTGACGCCCTGATCGACCCCTTGCTCGGTCGCTTGAGCGACCGGCTCTTTGCCCGCTCGCCCGGCGCCGTGCTGGGCGCTGCCGGCCTGGCCGCGATGCTTCTGGCACTGGGTTTTGTACTGCTGTTTTTCCCGCCGCTTCGCTCCAGCGACGGGCTTTTGCTGTGGGCCGGCGCAAGCCTGCTGCTCACCTACGCCGCCTTCAGCGCTTTGAGCGTGATACACCAATCCTGGGGCGCCATGCTCGGTGGCGACGAGGTGCAACGCAGCCGCATCGTTGCCTGGCGCGAGGGTCTGGGACTGGCCGGCGTGATTCTGGCCTCGATCACGCCAAGCTTCCTGGGGTTGCCAGCCACGACCGCGATTTTTGTGCTGGCGCTGGTGCTGGCTTGGCTGGCCTGGTCCAGCGGCCGCCCGCCCCAGACTGCACTGGGCGGTGAAACAGCGCTACCAAACCAAGCCAGCAGCCTATGGCTGCCGTTCTCGAGACCGGCCTTTCGGGCCCTGCTGCTGGTCTTTATCGTCAATGGCATTGCCAGCGCAGTGCCGGCCACGCTGCTGCTGTTTTTTATACAAGATTGTCTGCAAGCGCCCGAAGCCATGCAGCCGCTGTTTTTGGGCAGTTACTTTTTCTGTGCTGCCTTGTCGATCCCGCTCTGGTTGCGTTTGGTGAGCCGCTTTGGTTTAGCCCGGACCTGGGGGTTGGGCATGCTGCTCTCGCTGGGTGTGTTTGTATTTGCTGCCAGACTGGGCGCCGGCGATATCGCCGCTTTTGTGCTGGTGTGCGCCCTGTCGGGTGTGGGTCTGGGCGCCGACCTGGCCCTACCCGGGGCGATGCTGGCCGGCGGCATCGCCAACAGCGGCGACCGCGGTCGCTTCGAGGGGGCTTATTTTGGCTTGTGGAACTTTGCCAGCAAACTCAATCTGGCTCTGGCAGCCGGCCTGGCCCTGCCTGCCCTCGGAGCTCTGGGCTATGTGCCGGGCAGCCGGGATGCGCAGGCGCTCAACATGCTGTCGGCCGCCTATTGCCTGCTGCCCTGTGCGCTCAAATTGCTGGCTGCCACCCTGCTCTACACCTTGATCATCCGGAGAAACCCATGAAAAGACGCCTATTGCTTGCCTCAGCGGCTGTCCCAGGCTCACTGCTGTTAGGCGCTTGCGCCTCGCAGCAAATAGACAGCTATGCCCAGGACAAGCCACTGCTCGACTTGCGACAGTATTTCAATGGCACGCTGGATGCCTATGGCGTTTTTACCGACCGCTCGGGCACTGTGGTCAAGCGCTTCACGGTGGTCATGGCCTGCAGTTGGAACGGCGACGAGGGGCTGCTTGACGAAGATTTTTTATACGCTGACGGCAGCACCCAAAAACGCATCTGGCGCCTGCGCCGGCTCGCCGACGGCCGCTACAGCGGCCGCGCTGACGATGTGGTGGGTGAGGCGCGCGGACAAACCCGGGGCAACACCTTCCAGTGGAACTACACCCTGAACCTGCCGGTCAACGGCTGGGTTGTTGAGGTTCAGTTCGACGACTGGATGTATCTGATGACTGACAAGGTCATGCTCAACAAGGCCACCATGAGCAAGTTTGGCCTGCGCCTGGGCGAGGTGACCCTGTCCTTTGTGAAGCGCTGAGGGTAGTCCATGCCACTCTTTGCCCCACTCAATCCACCCCTGCGGGACTGGCGTGGCCAGAACGTCTGGGTTATTGGCGCGTCCACCGGTATTGGCCGCGCCACTGCTGCAGCCCTGCACCAGGCTGGCGCGCGGGTCAGTGTGTCTGCCCGCAAAGCCGCAGCCCTGGCCGACTTTGTGCAACAGCATCCGGGCAGCCAGGCCTTGCCACTCGACGCCGGCGAGCCAAACGCCCTGCAGCAGGCGACACAGCAATTGCTGGCCCAAGGTCCGCTGGACCATGTGGTTTACTGCGCAGGCCACTACCAAGCCATGCGAGCCAGCAGCCTGGATTTGGCCGACATGCAAGAGCATCTGAAGATCAACTACCTGGGGGCGCTGTACCTGCTCGAGGCTCTGCTGCCGGCACTGCTGGCGCGCGGCAGCGGCCATATCAGCTTGGTGGGCAGTGTGGCGGGCTACCGCGGCCTGCCCAACAGCCTGGCCTACGGGCCGACCAAGGCGGCGCTCATCAACCTGGCCGAAACCCTGTATCTGGACTTGCACCCGAAGGGCATCGGGGTGTCACTGGTGAACCCCGGCTTTGTGAAAACTCCATTGACCGCTGGCAACGCCTTTGACATGCCGGCTCTGATCAGTCCCGAGGAGGCCGCGCAGGCCATGTTGCAGGGCTGGGCGCGGGGCGACTTTGAGTTGCATTTCCCCAAGCGTTTCACGCTGTGGATGAAGGCCCTGCGCTTGCTGCCCAACCGGCTGTTTTTCTCTTTGGTCGGCCGGGTCGCCCAATGAGCAGCCCCAAGCCTGCCGCCGATGCGGCCAAGCGGCTGGTGGCCTTTTTTGAGGGGCTGCAGCCCGCCAGCCTAAGCCAACTCGGGCAGATTTACGCCGCCCAGGCCCGCTTCAAAGACCCCTTCAATGAGGTCAGCGGTTTACCCGCCATCGAGCGTGTTTTTAAGCACATGTTCGATTCCCTGCACGAGCCGAGATTTGTCGTCACACAGCAGGTTTTGCAGGGCGAGCAGTGTTTCTTGACCTGGGAATTCCACTTTCGCTTCAAAAGCCATCAGACCGAACAAAACCAGCTGATATTGGGCGCAACCCACCTGGTGTTTGCAGCCAATGGGCTCGTCACGCTGCACCGCGACTATTGGGACGCGGCAGAAGAGTTGTACGAGAAGTTGCCCCTGCTAGGCAGCCTGATGCGCTGGCTCAAGGGCCGCGCCAAGCGTTAAGCCCTGCGCTCAGGGCGGCGCTGTTTCGGCAAAACTGGGGCGCTGCACGAGCTTCTCATAAAGCCGCAGCAGGTTGGCATGCTCGCTGCGCCAGTCGATCTGGGGAAAACGAAAATCTAGATAACCCAGGGCGCAGCCCACGCAAATGTCAGCCAAGCCAAAGTGCACACCCGCGCAAAAGTTTTTGTCCGCCAAGCCCCGGCCCATGGCCCGCAACGCCATGTCAATCTTGCCCAGTTGCCGATCGATCCAGGCTTGGCTGCGCTGTGCATCGGTGCGTCCGGACCAGGTGGCCTCCATGCGGGCAAGCAGGGCTGCGTCCAGCAAGCCGTCAGCCAGGGCCTCCCAGGTTTTGACCTCTGCCCGCTCCCGCCCGACTGATGGGATCAGCTTGCCCACAGGTGAGAGGGTGTCGAGGTATTCGACAATGACGCGCGAATCAAACAGGGCCTCAGAGCCCTCCATCACCAGGCACGGCACCTTGCCCAAGGGGTTGGCTTCGCCCATGCTGGTTTGCGCTGACCACACGTCTTCAAGGACAAGGTTGAAGTCCAATTTTTTTTCTGCCATGACCACCCGCACCTTGCGGACATAGGGACTGGACAGGGAACCGATTAATTTCATGGGCGAACTATTAACACAGGGCAGGCCATTTTAGCCGCTCGGCCACAGCGGCCAAAGTCACTGGTGGCATCACTGGTGGCAACGGCCGTGTGACAGCGGGTCGGCACCTACAATCCTGCCATGATGTTTTCAGCCCTGAGCGCCCTCTCGCCACTGGATGGACGCTACGCCCCACGGCTAGCGGCCCTGCGCCCAATCATGAGCGAATTTGGCTACATGAAGCGCCGCGTGCAAGTTGAAATAGCCTGGTTGATTGCCTTGAGCGACTGCGGTCTTGAGCAGTTCGCGCCGCTAACGCCCAATGCGCGAAGCTACCTCGGCCGGCTGGTGGACGATTTTTCAGAAGCTGACGGCGCGGCCATCAAGGCCATTGAAAAAACCACCAACCATGATGTCAAGGCGGTAGAGTACTGGATCAAGAGCCGGCTGGTGGGACAAGCCGAGTTGCTTGCGGCGAGCGAATTTGTGCACTTTGCCTGCACCAGCGAGGACATCAACAACACCAGCCATGCCCTGCAACTCAAGGCTGGACGCGATCAAGTACTGCTGCCCGCACTAGACAGCATCATTTCGCAAATGCGTGACATGGCGCACGCCTTTGCCAGCGTGGCCATGCTGAGCCGCACCCACGGCCAGACCGCCAGCCCGAGCACCGTGGGCAAAGAAATTGCCAACGTGGTGGCGCGCTTGGACGGCGCGCGCAGCCGCATTGCTGGCGTATGCCTGCTGGCCAAAATGAATGGCGCAGTCGGCAACTACAACGCCCACCTTGCCGCCTGGCCTGGGTTTGATTGGGAGGCTTTTAGCCGGCGGGTGGTCGAAACGCCAGAGCCGCAAGGCCTGGGACTGAGCTTTCAGGCTTACAGCATCCAAATTGAGCCGCACGACTACATGGCCGAACTGTTTGACGCCGTGGCCCGCGCCAACACCGTCCTGATTGACTGGTCGCGCGATGTCTGGGGCTATGTTTCGCTGGGTTATTTCAAGCAAAAATTACGCGCTGGCGAGGTCGGCTCCAGCACCATGCCGCACAAGGTGAACCCGATCGATTTCGAGAACGCCGAGGGCAACCTGGGCCTGGCCAATGCGCTGCTGCGCCATCTGAGCGAAAAGTTGCCAATCTCGCGCTGGCAGCGTGACCTGAGCGACTCCACCGTGCTGCGCAACATCGGCGTAGCGCTGGGCCATGCGGTGCTGGCCTACCACTCACTTGCCACCGGCCTGGGCAAACTCGAACTTAACCAAGCGGCCATTGCCGCCGACCTAGACGCCGCCTGGGAAGTGCTGGCCGAACCGATCCAAACCGTGATGCGCCGCTTCGGACTGCCCGAGCCCTATGAGCAACTGAAGAATTTCACGCGCGGCCAACCCATGACACAGGAATTGATGCAAGGCTTTATCAACAAACTTGATCTGCCAACCGAGGCCAAGCAGCGCCTGCTGGCCATGACCCCAGCCAACTACACCGGTCTAGCCGCAGACCTTGCCAAACGCGTGTGATGACCCCCATGCTTGAGGATGTCGCCCCCACGCTTGCCACTGCGTGTGCTGCGCTGCCCCACGGGGGGGTGCGTTTCGCCTTGGGGCGGCCCGGCGGCGAAACTGTTGCCCGCTCGCTTGCTGCTGCGTTTGCTGCGATGTGCGCACTGGGAGCGGTTTGCTGATGGCTCTCAAGTCGACGATTTTTAAGGCGAATTTACAAATTGCAGACATTGACCATGGTTACTACGCGGACCATGGGTTGACGCTGGCCAGGCACCCGAGCGAGACCGATGAACGCATGATGGTGCGGCTGTGCGCTTTGGCGCTGCAGGCTCACCAACTGCAATCGGTTTGCCAGGGCGACGGCACCCTGGCCTTTGGTGCGGGATTGAGTGACCCCAATGAGCCCGACGTGTGGCTGCGCGACTTCACTGGCCGCACCCGGCTTTGGATGGAAGTCGGGCAACCCGAGGACAAGCCTCTGCTCAAGGCCTGTAGCCGCGCAGATGCCGTGGTCCTTTATTGTTTTAGCGCCTCGGCTGACATCTGGTGGCACAACATGCAAAACAAACTCGCGCGCCCGCCAAACCTGTCCGTGTGGCGCATCCCTGCAGCAGCAGCGCAAGCTTTAGTGCCAATGGCACAGCGCAGCATGCAGTTGCAGGCCACGGTTCAAGAAGGGGTTTTGATGTTGGGCGACGGTGCGCTCAATGTCGATGTCGAGGCGCTACGCTGGAAATAGCCTCCGGCCCTTTCCGAATACCGGTTAAAGCGCCAGGCCCGCGCCTCAAGGGTGATGCGCCGCCAGGTCTGGCGCTTTTGCGCCGGGCGCAGTTCGGTCCACTGCTGTACCTCGGTAAAGCTGCGCCCACAGCCCTTGCACTGAGCATCTCCCTGGCTGGTGGAGCAAATCGCGATGCAGGGCGAATCCGGCGTGGTGTCATACCAGGTCAGCCAGAACTCTAAAGCCTCGACGGGAAAAGAGTGTTCGTCTGCCTCAGTCTCTCGGTAGAACACCATTTGCGCGTACACCTCGGCCAGGGCGCGGATCGGCGCAGCCAGCGAAAAACCGTCGGGCGAGGGGCATTTGTCGCGCCAGAAGTTAATCGCAGACTCGATGTCGGTGATGTGAATGCCTGCCATTTGAATTTGATCATAGCCCCACGCTTTTACCTGGGGGCTCCATGGTAGTATTGACCACTGAAGGGGAGTAGCCCCCCGTTGCTAAGTCGTCAACACGAAAAGCTCTAGGCTTTTCCGGTTTAGCAGGTGCCAAGCGCGTTAGCGCAGCACTGGGCAAGACCTTCGCCATGCACTCCGACAGTGCAGCGCGCGAAGTTGGCCCAAATTCCCGCTTTGTTGTTGCTCGGTCGAGTGATGAATTCAATCGGCAACAAAAAGGCATTGCAATGGAACTCTTTTCTACTCCCTGGTGGTCAGCGCTGCTGGCTATTATTTTGATCGACCTGGTGCTGGCAGGCGACAACGCCATCGTGATCGCCCTGGCGGCGCGTAACCTGCCCCCAAATTTGCAAAAGAAGGCCATTGTTTGGGGCACTGTGGGCGCCATTGGCGTGCGCACCTTGATGACCCTGGGGGTTGTCTGGCTGCTCAAGATTCCGGGTCTGATGCTGGTTGGTGGTCTGGGTTTGGTGTGGGTCGCCTACAAACTTCTTGCCGATCAAGACGGCAAGGCGCATGACGCGCCGGTGGTGGCCACTTTTTGGGGCGCCATGAAAACCATCATCGTGGCCGACGCCCTGATGGGCGTTGACAATGTGCTCGGCGTGGCCGGTGCCGCTCAGGGCGCGCTCGACCTGGTGGTGATTGGCCTGCTGATCAGCGTGCCTATCGTCGTCTTTGGCAGTGCGGTGGTGCTTAAATTGGTGGAGCGCTTTCCCGTCATCATCCAGGCCGGCGCCGCCGTGTTGGCTTTCACTGCTGCAAAAATGATCGTCGGCGAGCCAACTTTGGCAAGCTGGTTTGACGGCCCTGATGCAAGCCAGGTCGCGGCCCGCTGGGGTGTGTACCTGGTGACTGTGGTGGGGGTGCTGCTGGCGGGACGTCTGCGCACGCGCAGCCCCAAAGTAAACGTCTGAGAACTCCGCCGCAAGGCCTGCGCTTGGCCAAACATATCCGGCGCGCTGTCGGCCCTGCCGGTATCGGCGGCGAGGGAACCGAATCCGTGGCTCCCGGCCGTCGGGAAGATGTCGCCTAAGGCCAGCCGAGTGACTGGATGCGCGGGGGCTGGGCGAGCGGCTGGTGGGACACCGACTCAGCGCTGCTGGGCCTGCTCCTTGAGCCTGCTTTCGATTTGCCGGTAGCGGGTGTCGATGATCGAAGCCTCGATGTACTCGGCGCTGCCCGCGCCGCTGTGGCCCTGCCGCAGTCGGGACTGAGCGGCCTTGAGCCGGTCGAGTGCGCCGGCAAGGTCCAGCTGTGCGAGTCTTGCCTCTGCCTCGGCCCGCAGCGCGCGCAGTCCTTGGTTTTGCAGCGCATAAGCGCTGGCCAGCAATTGCCAAGCCTGGGCGTCACGCGGATGATCAGCCAGCCAGAGCTGCAAGCGTTGGGCCAGGCGAGCCAAATCGGCGGCTGATCCGGCAGCTCCCGCCTGCAGGGACACTTGGGCTTGCAGCATCAGTTCGGGGCGGCGCAGCGGTCTATCGGCGAGTGGCGCAAACGCCGCGGCAGCACTCAGCGCCCGGGCCGCCCGGGGCAGATCATCCGCCGCCAAGCTGGTTTCACAGCTCAGCCAAAGGCCAAGTTGCCGGGCCTGCGGGTCGCCATCCAGCAGGGGGGTGAGCCGGGCCAGATAGGCTTGGGCAGCAGCAAAGTCGCGCAGCCGGGTGGCGGCCAGTGTCGCGGCATACAGGGTCGCTGCCTGTCGCGGCGCTGGTGCGCCCAGGCTGTTGTCCGCCTCAAGCATCAAAGACCTTTGGGCATCTGCACCCGTGTTGGACAGGGCCCGCGCCCGCGCCGCAAGCAGCCCATGCTGCAGCAGCGGCGCCGGCCTGGGTGCGCGGGCCCCCTGCAAAATCTGGCGGCTTTGCATGTCAGCGACGCGCTCGGTGGTCAGGGGGTGGCTGCGCAGGTAGGGATAGGCGCCGCTGTCGTTCAGGCGGGCGGCCTGCTGCAACTTTTCAAACATGCCAGCAAAGCCCTGTCCGTCAAAGCCTGCTTCAATCAGCACCGCATAGCCCACCCGGTCGGCTTCGCGCTCCATGTCGCGCGAAAAATTAAGCTGCCCCTGGGCCGAGGCGGCCTGGCCTCCCACAATCAGGGCGTTGGCCGCATCCGCGCTTTTGCTGGCCGCCAGCGCCCCCAAAATCATCGCCCCGACCACCCACGGCGCCTGCTGGGCTTGGCGTGCGATCAAGCGCGCAATGTGACGCTGGGTCACATGGCTGAGCTCGTGGGCCAGCACCGAGGCGAGTTCGTCAGCGCTAGACACGCTGGCCAAAAGCCCCAGATGCAGGCCAAAGTAGCCTCCAGGCAGTGCAAAAGCATTCACCGAGCGGTCGCGCCCCAGCATGATCTCCCAAGCAAAGCCGGTCTCCAGGTCTGCTGGCAGGTCGCCGCGCGCACGGGCTGCGGCCAGCAGCGGCTGCCAGACCATTTGCACATATTCGGCCAGCACCGGGTCGTCCAGATAGTCTGGATCGCGGTAGAGTTCTCGGGCGATGCGGTCGCCCAGACGCCGCTCGGCGCTGCTGCTCAACTCGGCGGCGTCGCCGAGCGCGGGCAAAGACGGTGGCGGTGCCCGCCCCGCCTGCGCCAAGGCGGGCCAGGGGCCACAGGCGCCGAAAACAGCCAACACAAGCGCTGCTAGCAGCAGGCCAGACAGACTGTCGAAAACACAGCGGGGTTTTGGTTTTGACACAAATTCAGACCATGAAACAGCGCTTAAAACCGCCCAAGAGCAGCCAGCCCACTACCGGGGCGAGCGCCGCACGCGCCCTGCGGCTGGCCGTATGATGCCCGATAAGAGCGAAGGCTAGGGTGAGCACCTGTTTGCCAACGCACAATCAACAGCTAAGGTTCACATGAGCGCATTGACCCATTTTGATGTTCACGGCCAGGCCCATATGGTCGATGTGGCCGACAAACCCAGCACCCACCGCATCGCAATCGCTGGCGGGCGCATTGACATGCTGCCCGCCACGCTGGCCATCATCGAGGCGGGCAGCGTCAAAAAAGGGGATGTGCTGGGTATCGCCCGAATTGCAGGCATTCAGGCCGCCAAAAAAACCAGTGATCTCATCCCACTTTGCCACCCACTGGCCCTGACCCGGGTCGCCATAGATTTTCAGGTGTCTGCAGAAGCTGGCAGCCAGCCCAGCGGTATTGTTTGCACCGCCACGGTGCAGACCGTCGGCCAAACCGGCGTCGAGATGGAGGCCCTGACAGCCGTCACCGTGGCCTTGCTGACGATTTACGACATGTGCAAAGCCGTGGACCGGGGTATGACCATCAGTGATGTGCGGCTGCTTGAAAAGCATGGCGGCAAGTCGGGGAGCTTTGTAAGCCCTTGATCGAATTTTGCAGTGTCGAAAAAAAGCCGGGGTTTCGGTTACCAGGCTATGCGGTTCTGCAGCAGCAAGACCGAGCGACCATCTTGGCGATGCGCAAGCGCCGGTTTTGATCGGCATGCCACTCTTCAGGGCAGTACGACCATCACCTAAGCCCAGGTGGTTTTTTTGAAATTGACGCAACTTGTTTTTTTGACCTCAGGGGCCGGGAGTATCAGCTCAAGCCCGTGCCAGGCGATAAACCGAGGTGCCAGCGCGCAGATTGGGCGCTAGCCGTATCTCGGCGCCGTCTTGTAAACCAAAGCTGTCGAGCACCCGCAGCCCGCTTCGCTGTGCCAGCAGGGCCAGATCAGCATGGGTGCCGACGCGAATATTTGGCGTGTCATACCACTGGTAAGGCAGGCGCCGTGTCACCGGCATGCGCCCACGCAACACGCTCAGGCGGTTTGGCCAATGGGCAAAGTTTGGGAACGCAACAATGCCGATGCGCCCCACGCGAACCGTCTCCCGCAGCATGACCTGGGCATTACGCAAATGTTGCAGGGTGTCGATTTGTAAAACCACATCAAAGCTCTGGTCGCCAAACAGAGCCAAGCCCTCGTCGAGATTGAGTTGGATCACATTCACCCCGCGCTGCACGCAGGCCAGCAGGTTGGCGCCATCAATTTCGATGCCGTAGCCGCTGCAGCCACGGGTGCTCTGCAAATGTGCCAGCATGGCACCATCGCCGCAACCCAGGTCAAGCACACGAGAGCCAAACGGCACCAGCCGGGCGAGGGCTTGCATGTTGAGCACATCGCTCATGAGATCAGCTCCATTTCCCGCCCTATGCCATCAAAATAAGAGCGAACCACACCAAGGTAGCGCGGGTCATCGAGCAAAAAGGCATCATGTCCGTGGGGTGCGTCAATTTCGGCATAACTCAGGTCGCGCCGATTGTCTAGCAGGGCGCGAACGATCTCGCGGCTGCGCGCAGGTGCAAAGCGCCAGTCGGTGCTGAAACTGACCAGCAAAAATTTGGCCTGCGCCCGGGCCAGGGCCAGGCTGAGGTCGCCGCCATAG
>BJGT01000084.1 GCA_014190675.1 Comamonadaceae bacterium
GGCTGGACATCGTGGGCGACGGCGAGCAGTCGCGCCAGCACTTTGTGCACGGCTTTTTGGAGCAGGTCGAGGGCATCGACTTTGAGCACAAGGTGACCATGGGCATCCGCAACGGCCGCTATGACGCGCAGGTGCCGCAGGTGGTGGCACCGCTTGAGCTTAAGGGCCGCGTGCACGCGTTTGAGGCGCAGCTGGCGCGCGCCCACACCCGCAAAAAACTCAAGTTCACGCTGCCTGGCCCCATGACCATTGTGGACACCGTGGCCGACCGCCATTACGGCAGCAAGGTCGACATGGCCTTTGCCTTTGCTGAGTTGCTCAACTTGGAGGCACTGGCCTTGCAGGCCGACGGGGTGGACATCATCCAGTTTGATGAGCCCGCCTTCAATGTCTACATGCAGGACGCCGTCGACTGGGGTGTGCGGGCCCTGGAGCGTGCAGCCCGTGGACTGACCTGCACCACCGCCGTGCATATTTGCTATGGCTACGGCATCCAGGCCAACCTGGACTGGAAGCAGACCCTGGGCCAGGAGTGGCGCCAGTACGAGGCGATCTTCCCGGCCCTGGCGCGCAGCAGCATCCAGCAGGTCAGCCTGGAGTGCTACCACTCCCACGTGCCGCCTGATCTGATGGCCCTGCTGGCCGGCAAGGATGTGATGGTGGGTGTGATTGATGTGGCGAGCGACGAGGTGGAGACCCCTGAGCAGGTGGCCGACACGATTGGGCGGGCCCTGCAGTTTGTGCCACGCCATCGCCTGTTTCCCTGCACCAACTGCGGCCTGGCGCCCATGCGCCGCGACATCGCCCTGCGCAAACTCGAAGCTCTGGCAGCCGGCGCCGCACTGGCCCGCCAACGCTACGGCGCCAGCGGCCCGCAAGCTTGACCCGCTCAGTGGCTAAGGGGGAGACGCCGGTGGCTGTGTTGTCTGGCGCGGCGCCAGCAGATGTGGGCATGTGTCCGCAGCGTACAGAGCGCCTGTTGAGCGTTTTGCGCTCCGAGGTGGCGCAGCAGCGCCTGCCCGGTGCGGTGGCCGTGATCGCGCGCCATGGTCGGCTGGCACTGTGTGAGGCAGTGGGCGAACTGGATCCGGCCGCCAGCACCCCGATGACACCCGATGCGATTTTTCGCATCTATTCCATGACCAAGCCCGTGGTGTCGGTGGCGGCCTTGATGCTGATGGAGCAGGGCGAGCTGCTGCTGAGCGACCCGGTGGCGCGCTACCTGCCGGAATACGGCAAGCAACAGGTGGCACACATGGTAGACGGCGCCGTGCAACTGCAGCGGGTGCGCCAGCCGGCCACGGTGCAAGACCTGCTTCGCCATACTGCCGGGTTGACCTATGAGTTCATGGGCAGCAGCCCGGTGCAACGACAGTATGCCCAGGCCAGGGTAGGCTCACTGGAGCGCAGCAATGCGGCGTTTTCCCAGGAGTTGGCCGCTCTGCCGTTGATGTTCGAGCCGGGAACGCACTGGGAGTACAGCCGCGCCACTGATGTGCTGGGCCGCGTGATTGAGGTGCTCAGCGGCCAGACGCTGGGTGAGTTTTTGCACAGCCGCATCTTTGTCCCATTGGGCATGCTGGAGACCGGTTTTTTTGTGCCGCCGGACAAGCATGCGCGCATTGCCGAGCCCTTTGCGCGCGACCCTGATGGTGGCGTGCAAATGCGCGTGATTGACGTGCGCCAGCCGGTGGCGCTGGAGTCGGGTGGCGGCGGGCTGACCTCTACTGCCATGGACTACACCCGGTTTTTACAGTTCATGCTCAACCGGGGCGAGCTCGGCGGTGTGCGCTTGCTGGGGCCGCGCATGGTTGATTTCATGACAGCCGATCATTTGGAAGGCATACCGGTTTTTAGCCCGGCTTCCCGCACCCTACTGTCTCCCGGCCACGGTTTTGGCTTGGGTGTGGCGGTGCGCAAGACCTTAGGCGTGGCTTCCATGCCCGGCTCTCCCGGCAGCTATCACTGGGGCGGCAGGGCTGGCACCACTTTTTTTGTCGATCCAGCCGAAGATCTGTTTGCGATTCTGATGCTGCAAGCGCCCAACCAGCGCGAGCACTACCGGCTGCTGTTTCGCAACCTGGTGTACGCAGCCCTCGACGACTGAGCCTCAGTCAGCCGCCACCTGCAAGACCAGCTTGCCAAAGTTTTCGCCAGTAAAGAGACGCGTGAGCGCAGTCGGGAAGTTCTCCAGCCCGCTCACTACATCTTCGCGGCTGGTCATGCGGCCATCCTTCAAGTAGCCCGCCATCTCAGCCACTGCCAGGTGGTAGCGCTCAGCGTAGTCGAACACCACGATGCCTTCCATGCGTGCACGGTTCACCAGCAGGCTCAGGTAATTTTTGGGTCCTTGCACTGGCGTGGTGTTGTTGTACTGGCTGATGGCGCCGCAGATCACAATGCGGGCGCGCCGGTTGATGCGGGTCAGCACGGTGTCGAGGATGTCGCCGCCGACGTTGTCAAAATAAATGTCTACGCCACTGGGGCAGTGGGCCTTGAGGCCCTCGCGTACCGCGCTGGGGCCGGCCTTGTAGTCGATGCAGGCATCGAAGCCGAGTTCTTTCACCACCCAGTCGCACTTGGCCTGGCCGCCGGCGATGCCCACCACACGGCAGCCCCGGATCTTGGCCAACTGGCCGACCGTCTGCCCGACCGCCCCGGCCGCGCCCGACACCACCAGTGTTTCGCCAGCTTTGGGCTGGCCGACATCCATCAAGCCGAAATAGCCGGTCATGCCCGGCATGCCCAGCACATTGAGCCACTGGCTCAGGGTGCCCAGGCCGAGGTCGATTTTGACCAGGCCGGCGCGCTTGAAGTCGGTTGGTGCCAGGCTCAGGTACTGCTGCACGCCAAAGCCGGCACTCACCATGTCACCCACTGCAAAGCCGGGGTGCTCGGACGCGATCACGCGGCCCACACCGCCGGCGCGCATCACCTCGCCCAGGGCCACTGGCGGGATGTAGCTCTTGCCCTCGTTCATCCAGCCGCGCATGGCCGGGTCGAGCGACAAGGCCAGTGTCTTGAGCAGCACGCCACCGGCTGCCGGCCCGGCAACAGGCTCAGTGCTGGCTTGCCAGTTGGCGGCGGTGGGCAGCCCCACGGGGCGGTTGGCTAAACGGATTTGGTGGTTGCTCAGGTGTTCGAAGGTCATGGGCGGATTCCTGCAATAAATAGGTCGGGGATGCTAGCCCATGGGCACCCTGCTGCCAGTAGCACCGGCGACAGCAACTCGTTTTGCCGCAGCGCGGTAAAGCCCGGGGCGTTCGGCGGTTCAAACGCCAGTTGCGCCGCGCGAGCAAACCAGCGCAAAGCACCCACCCCCGCTCAGGGCCGCTTGGCCCAAGCCTCAGTCCCGCACATCGGCGACTGGTGTGGCGCCAAAGTCGCTGCGCGCCAGCCAGGCCAGCACCCGGGCCGCGGCATCGGCCGGGCTGCTTAGCAGGCCCTGGGTCTTGAGTTGCACGAAGTTGGCTTGGTCCGGAAAGTCGCCAGCATGGGCGGTGCGCAATTGCACTTGCATATCGGTGTCTATCACGCCGGGCGCTAGCGAGCAGACCCGCGCGCCATGGGGCTTGGAGGCCTCGTCCAGGGCGATGCAGCGGGTAAAGTGGTCCATGCCGGCCTTGGCCGCGCAGTAGGCAGCTTGCGAGGCCATGGCGCGTCGGCCCAGGCCGGATGAAATATTGAGCAGCTTACGTGGCAGGTGCCAGGATTCGGTGGCCCGCAAAAAAGCGGCGGCCAGCAGCAGCGGTGCCTCCAGCCCGACCCGCATGGCTTGAGCCAGATCGGCTGGGTCAGATGCGCTCAGGGGTGTAATGCGGGGAATCACGCCAGCGTTGTTGATCAAGGTGGCACTGGCCAGCGTGGTGGGCTCCAAGTGGCCTAGCCATTCGCCCAGGTCGGCCGCCGCCTGGGTGCCCAGGTTGAGGTCGCGCGGCCACTGTTCCAGCGTGCAGGTTGCTGCTGCCGCCTTGCCTGTCAGCGCCGGATTGACTTGGCGCGACAGGCACAGCAGTCGGTGTTCGGGCTGCAGCAGCTGCTCTGCCATCGCCAGGCCCATGCCACGCGAGGCGCCGGTCAGAATATAGAGATGGTGTGTCATGGGTTCTTCCAAAAGAGTGTTCGGGTGCCGGCGCTCAGAAGTCGGCTGAGCTCGTAAATTGCAGGGCTTGCTTGCTCAACGGGTGTCTGAATGCCAAGCCGCTGGCGTGCAGCAGCAGACGCGTTGCCATAGCCTGAACCTTGGGGCTGGCATACAGCCGGTCGCCAAGTATCGGATGACCCAGCGCCAGCAGATGCACCCGCAGTTGATGCGAGCGGCCAGTTTCGGGCGCAAGTTCTAGCCGGGTTGAGCCACCATCGGTGCTGTGTGCGAGCCTGCGCCACCGGGTCAGGCTGGGCTTGCCTGCCAGCAGGTCAATTTTTTGTCGTGGTCGCTCGGCCCAGTCGGCACCAATCGGCAGATCGATCACGCCCCAGCCTTGCGCTGGTTCGCCCAGATGCCCGGCCACCCGTGCGATATATCGTTTACTGATTTGCCGCTGGGCAAACGCCAGGCTCAGGCTGCGCTGGGCGGGCGCACCGCGCGCCACAATCATCAGGCCCGAGGTGGCCATGTCGAGCCGGTGCACGATCAGGGCGTCTGGGTAGCGTGTTTGCACCCGGGCAATCAGGCAGTCTTGCTTGTCATCCCCGCGACCGGGCACCGAGAGCAGGCCGGCCGGCTTGTCGATGACCAGCAGGCACTCGTCCTGGTAATGCACGGCCGATTCAGCCAAATTCACGAGCCGCCACCTTGCAGCAGGCGCTGCACGGTCTCACAGAGTTCTTCGACATCGTTGGGTTTGTGAATCAGTGCACGAGCCCCCTCAGCCAATGCGCTTTGTTCAATGTCCGAAGTCACAAAGCCCGAGGCCAGGGCGACTGGCAAGCTGGGCCGAATCTGTCGGGCCTCACGCAGCAGTTCTAGTCCGGAAAAACCGGGCATGTTGTAGTCGCTCACCAGCAAATCGAAGGCCAGGGGTCGCTCGCGCAGGGCTTCCAAGGCTGCCAGGGGGTCGGTGAAGCCGCTCACCACATAGCCTTTGCGCGATAGCGCCCGGTCGACCAAAAACACCAGGGCCTGGTCGTCGTCGACATACATCACCCGCTGCCCCCGGCCGGCCACGGCGAGCGTGACCGGCCGGGCTGCCACGGCGGGTGCGGCGCCGCCCGCAGCCAGGGGAAAGCACAGGGTGAAGCTGCTGCCCACACCGCTTTGGCTGCGGACTTCCACCGAGCCCTCGTGTGTGCGCATGATGCCGTGCACAACCGCCAGACCCAGGCCGGTACCCTGGCCGACTGGTTTGGTGGTGAAAAAAGGCTCAAACACCCGCTCCAGGGTGTGTGGGTCCATGCCAGGGCCGGTGTCGTGCACCGCCAGCCTGGCATGCGGCACTGACAGGCCCTGGGCGCCGTTCGGCGCGGCTGAAGCAACTGGGTCTTGGTGGCTGAGTTCAATGCTGACCCACCCCCGCTGCTGGCCAAGGGCCTGAATCGCGTTGGTGCACAGGTTGAGCAGGGCCTGTTCAACCTGGGTGGCATCGGCCAGCACTGCCGGTGTGTTGGGCGCCAGGCTGACCTGCATTTCGACATGGGGCGGCAGCGTCACTTTGAGCAGGCGAACCGTCTCGCGCACCACCTCGGCGAGTTGCAGCGGCACACGGGCCGGCGACTCGTTGCGGCTGAAGGCCAATATCTGGCGCACCAGCTCGCGCGCGCGCCGCCCCGCTTTGTCGATTTCGCTCAGGCTGACCTGCGCTGGCGAGGCCGGCCCGACGTCTTGCCGAGCCAGCGCCGTATTGCCCAAGATGGCGCCTATGATGTTGTTGAAATCATGAGCAATGCCCCCGGCCATGGTTCCCACCGCCTGCATTTTGTGCGACTCACGCAACTGCGCCTCCAGGGTGTTGCGCTGCGCTTCCATGTTTTTGCGCGCACTCAAATCACGGGCAAAGATGGTGGTGGTGCCGCCGTCTGCCCGGTGCTCAAACGACAGGCTGAGCTCGATGGCTACCGGGCTGCCGCTGGCCGTGCGGCCAGTGAGCTCACCAAGCTGGCGCTTGGTACTGACCGGCTCGCTTGGCAAGAGGGCAATCAACTCGGGCAAAAATCGGCTCAGCTCGCAGCCCAGGGCGTCGGCCGCCGGGCAGGTGAACAGGGCCTCTGCCGTGGGGTTGAAGACCGTGATGCGGCGCATGTGGTCAACACCGATGATGGCATCGAGCGAGGCATCAATGATGGCGGCGAGCCGCTGCTGGCTTGACTGCAGTTCCAGGTTGCGCTGCTGCAGCGCGTGGGCGCTGTCCCGCAGCGCCAGACGCTCGTTCAACAGCGGCCCCTGGTCGACAATGGCGCAGATGAAGTGGGCCAGTTCATCCTGCGAATTTTCAATTCTGGCGATGTGCAGGTCGCCAGTCATGGAGCCAGCGGAGCCACAAGAAAAAACCACCTCGGTGGTCTCGCAGGCGGCCATGGCCAGCGCGGTTTGAAACGCGGCGCTGACCCGATCGGTGTGCGCCGGGCTGACAAAGGGCAGCAAAAAATTCAGTGGCGGATCCTGCTCGAGCGGGCGAAGCAGGCGCAGCGCCATGGCGTTGCTCTCCAGAACCAGGCTGTTCTCATCGACCAGCATCAGCGCCAGTGGCACATTGGAGAAGAGCGTCAGAAAACGCTCTGTGGCGCCCTCGGCGGCAGCCTGGCTGTAGCGCAGCGCCTGGTTCTGGATCTCGAGTTCGGCCTGGTGCTCTCGCAACTCCCGCACGCCCCGTGCGGTTGGCGCTGCCGGCTTGGTCGCCGGCTTGGTTCGGCTAGCCCCGGGACGGCGCATTCTTGAGCTTGCCCCGCACCGGCACCACGGTGGTGACGGTCGGGCGCACCGCGTCTGGCGACACAGGTTTGGGCGGCGCTGTGTCCTTCTTGGGTTTTTTGACCATCTTGTTGTTGTTCTGCTGTCCTTTTGCCATGCTGTTACTCCTGGTTGACGAAGGGGTTGGGCTGATCCGTTGGGCCTGGCATCAGCGCCGGGTCACTGCCCTGCCGGGATCGTAATCGGCTGCCTTGAGGGGGCTGCGGGCGCTGACATAGGACTTCAGCACGTCGGCATCGACAAAGCCGGTGTTGACATAGCTTTTGTGTTCGCTCACCTTGGGGTAGCCGTCACCGCCAGTGGCCTGGAAATTGTTGATCACCATGCGGTAGGTTTTGCCGTCTTCAAGAGCCGCATTGTTGATTCGAACATTGAGCGCTTGTCCACCCGCAATGTCCAGGCTTATACCGGCAAACTGGGCAAAAGCGCCAGAGCCGACTGACATTTTTGCAGCGGCATTGAGGTAGCTCATGACCTCGTCGGCGCTCAGGTCGACCGTGCTCAGTGTGTTGCCCCAGGGCTGTACCTTGAGGAGGTCTTTGTAGGTGATTTTTCCGGCAGCAATCGAGTCGCGCACGCCCCCGCCATTGACGATGGCGAAATCAGCCTTGGTCTTTTCCATGTTCGCCTGGCCAATCAGAACTGCCAAAGAAGCTGGCTTGGCGCGAACGACGGTACGGTCACCCTCCAGGCGGCTGTCAACCGAGCCAACTTCCACACCGAGCTTCTCTTGGCCAAAGTCTTGGTAGGGGCGCAGCAGGGCCAGCATCGCAGGGTCCTCAGGGATCTCGGGGGTGTAGGTTTGCAGCGTGGTCTTGCCATCAGCGCCCTTGACCGGGCGCTTCAGGTTGATGGGTATCAGGGCGTACTTGACCAGGCTGAAGTCGCCGTTGCGGTATTCGAAATCGGCCCGACCCACGTATTTTCCCCATTCATGGGCCTGCACAATCCAGGTGCCGTTTTGGCGGTCTGGTTTGCACTCGGTACCGGGGACATAGGCGGTGTCGATTTCGTTCTCGGCCTTCATGCAAGCCGGGTTCTGGGTGTGGCCGCCAACCACCAGATCAATGCCCTTGACCGCCCTGGCCAACTCGACATCGCCCGGCGCCTGGCTGCCGCTCAGACCGTTGGCATAGTGCCCCATGTGGGTTGCTGCAATCACCACATCAGCCTTGGCGCGCAACTCTGGCACCACTTTGGCAGCCTCGGCCTGGGTGCTGCGGAATTCAATGTTCTTGACGTTCTCGGGCATCACCATTTTGTAGGTGTCTTCGGTGGTCAGGCCCATGACGCCGATGCGCAAGCCGTCAATCGTGAACACCTTGTAGGGGTCAAACATGCGCTGGCCGTTTTCGTAGATGTTGGCGGCCAGCATGGGGAACTTGGCCAGATCGCGTTGCATTCTGAGCACCAAGAGGGGCTTGTCGAATTCATGGTTGCCGACCGCCATGGCCTGAAAGTCCAGCAGGTTCATGCCCAGAAAATCGGGTACCGCGTCTTGCAAGTCGCTCTCGGGAACGCCCATGTTGATGTCGCCGCCCGACAGCAGCAGGGTGTGGCCACCGCTGGCAGCAACTTCGCGCCGGATGGCATCGACCACTGTTTTTTGCGCCGACAGGCCGTATTCACCATCGCTGTTTTTCCAGAACCGCCCATGGTGGTCGTTGGTGTGCATGATGGTGATGCGGTAGGTTTTGTCTTTTTCCGGGCCCTGAGCCCAGGCCTGGCCCGTGAGGCCGACGATAAGTAGACAGCTGAGGACAAGGTGACGTATTGACATGATCACATCCTGTGAGGTTGGAGTGGCTTGGAAACAGCTGGATTATGGCGTCAAGCGTAGACCAGCCCCGGCTGCCCCCATGCGGTGGACCGACCGCAAACTACAGGCTAATCCACAGCCATTTACGGCGACAATTCGTCCCCACACCTCAACCGCCCAGCGTCAAATCCGCCCGCCTTGCCCATGTCCAGCCATAGCCATTTTGAAGTCCGTCCCGCCGGCCTGCGTGATGCCAAAACCATCGCCGAACTGCATCTCCAAGCCCTGAGCAGGCTGGCTGATGACGGTTTGTCCAAGGAGCAACAAGAGGCGCTGGTGGCGGCGGCTCGAACCATCAACTGGCGCGAGGCAATTGAATTCCTGGAGCCTCAGGTCTATCTGGCTTGTGACGCCGGAACCCCCCTGGGCTTTGTTGGCTTTGACCGATCACGGGACCTGGGAACACCTCCCACAACAGGCGAGATCTGGGCCATGGCCGTGCTGCCCGAGCACTGGGGACGGGGCCTTGGTTTGGCCCTGTGGGACGCAGCCCGGGATGGTTTGCTGGAAGAAGGTTGCAACAAAGTCAGCATTTGGCTGCCGCTGCTCAACCAGCGGGCCGGGCGATTTTTTGAGTTGGCCGGTTTCAAGCGCGAGCTCAAAACCGCCAAAACCGTGCCGCTGGGGTCGGTCAAGCTCGAAGAGATTCGCCTGTCGCGTGCGCTGGCCTGATCAGCTGCGGCGCAGCAACACGCTGCCGATGGAATAGCCAGCGCCAAAGGAGCAGACCACGCCAAACTCGCCGGCCTGGATGTCGGCCCGGTGGCGGTGAAACGCGATGATGGAGCCGGCCGAGGCGGTATTGCCGAATTCGTCGAGGATGACCGGGGCGTCTTCAGCGCTCGCATCGCGCCCCAGCAGCTTGCGGGCGATCAGCTGGTTCATGCCAAGGTTGGCCTGGTGCAGCCAGTAGCGGCGTACGTCATTGGGCGACAGGCCGTGCTCGGCGAGGTGGCTGCTGATGTGTTCTGCCGCCATCGGACAGACCTCTTTGAAGACCTTGCGCCCCTCCTGGTAGAACAGCTGATCGCGGTCTTCGGGGTGGCGGCCCTCGCTGCGCGACATGAAGCCAGCGTTGTTGCGGATGTTGTTGGAAAAAGTGGTCAGCAAGCGGGTGCCCAGGACTTCAAATGCGCCGGCCGGCGCGTTGTCCAGCCGCTCGACCAGGGTGGCAGTACACACATCGCCAAAGATGAAATGGCAGTCGCGGTCCCTCCAGGCCAGGTGTGGCGAGGTGATTTCCGGGTTGACCACCAGGATGGCTCGAGCCGAGCCGGTGCGAACCGCATTGACCGCCATGTCGATCCCGAACGTAGCCGACGAGCACGCCACATTCATGTCAAAGCCAAAGCCCTTGATGCCCAGCGCCGTCTGGATCTCCACCGCCATGGCTGGGTAGGCGCGCTGCATGTTGGCAGCAGCGCAAATCAGGCCGTCGACATCGGCAACAGTTTTGTCAGCGCCACTTAGCGCGTCACGGGCGGCTGCAACCCCTATTTCGGCCATCAAGGAGAGCTCGTGGTCGGGCCTGGCTTGCAAGCGCGGGTACATGCGCTGCGGGTCGAGTACCCCAGACTTCTCCATGACATAGCGGCGCTTGATGCCGGAGGCTTTTTCGATGAATTCGACACTCGAGGGCTGTATCGGCTGGCGCTGTCCGGCGCTGATCTCGGCGGCATGGCGGCTGTTTTCCAAGTCGGCAAACTGGTTGAAGGCCGTCACCAACTCCTGGTTGCTGATGGTGTGCGGGGGAATGAAAAGGCCGGTGCTGCTGATAGCGACGCGATGCATGGGCATGGGTCTCGGTTAGGCGGTCTGTACAGGCCGCAGTGCGCTGGCAATTGGCCAATTGGCCGGGGTGAATCTTAACTTGCATGGCCCCGGCGCAAGCTACTGGCGCTTATGCTGTCCGATCGAAAAAGCCGGCAAAACCCTGCTCAGGCTCGAAGCGCCGATTGCGGTAAATGAGTCGGGTTGGCCCAGGCATGGCGCGAACCGCCACCGCGTGGCGCGGGTCACCGGGGTAGCAGACTACCCGCGTGCCATCCTGCTCGAACGATTCGGGCTCGATCAGCGGCGGCGGCTGCGCGCAAGCCGCCTGCAGCACGCTGCGCACGCTGTCAAAGTCCAACAGCTGTACCAGGCTCATGATCTGCGGCGGCGCCAGGGCGATCTGGCCGGCCCAGTAGCGCTCCAGGGCGGTTCTGGGGCTTAGCCAGACGCTGTCGGTGGCCTCATGCTCGTCATGCTGTGCAGTCTGTTGCACTGGCATCGCCGCAACAAAAAACCGCGTGTCAAAGCGTTTGTTCATCACGGTGGGGGTCTTGGGCGTGATCCAGCGGGACCAGGGCAGCAGCGCGCTGACTGAGAGCCGCAAGCCAGCGCTTGACAGCAGGGCCTCAAAGCTATGGCCTGCCCGCAGCAGTGCCTGCGCCTGCGCCGTTTGCTGGGCCGAGACATTTTGCGCAAACAAGACACCCGATTCCTCAAACACCTCGCGCGCCGCTGCGATAAAAATAGCCGCTGCCTGCGCCGCCGATATGCCGGACTCGCAGAGGCGTTCTTGCAGGGTTTGGGCTGGCTGGTCGAGCAGGCTCAGGACCAGCGCCTGGGCATCGACCGCATCGACCTTGCCGCCCGGAAAGACATAGGCTCCCCCCAGCACGTCAGATTGGGCATGACGCTTGATCAGCAGCACCTCCAGGCCCTGGGGCGCGTCGCGCAGCACGAGCACAGTGGCCGCTGGCCGCGGCGGCGTGTTGATGGTCTGCGTGTTGAGTTCCATTCGGGTCTTTCAGGGGCGCTGGATGTGCAGTCCGCTACAGTCTGGGCCGGGCGGGCTTGAGGCTAGCAGAGTCCAGGCCCATCTCTTGTCACCAACAGTTCAGGAACAGTCAGTATGGGAATTGATTTCAAGGGCCAGGTCGCTATCGTGACCGGCGCCGGGGGTGGCCTGGGCCGCCAGCACGCCCTGGCGCTGGCCGCGCGCGGCGCCAAAGTCATGGTCAACGATTTGGGCGGCGCCAGGGACGGCTCGGGCGGCTCGGCCACGGCGGCCGAGGCGGTGGTGGCTGAAATTCGGGCGGCCGGGGGTGAGGCGCTGGCCAACAGCGCCTCGGTGACGGATTTTGCTGCGGTCGAGGCGATGGTGGCGCAAGCCGTGGCGGCCTGGGGCAGGGTGGACATCTTGGTCAATAACGCCGGCATCCTGCGCGACAAGACCTTCGCCAAGATGGATCTCGCCGACTTTGAGCTGGTGATGAACGTGCACCTGATGGGCGCCGTGCATTGCTGCAAGGCGGTGTGGCCCCTGATGAACGAGCAAAAATACGGCCGTATCGTCATGACCACCTCGTCCAGCGGGCTGTACGGTAATTTTGGTCAGTCCAACTATGGCGCCGCGAAGCTGGCGCTGGTGGGGCTCATGCAAACGCTGGCGCTCGAAGGTGCCAAAAACAATATCCATGTCAATGCCCTCGCACCCACCGCCGCAACCCGCATGACCGAAGGCCTGATGCCTGAGGCCGTGCTGGCCGCCCTCAAGCCCGAGGCGGTGGTGCCAGCCATGCTGGTGCTGGCCTCTCGCGAGGCGCCTACGCGCACCATTTTGTGTGCCGGTGCCGGCACCTTTGAGGCTGCACACATCACCCTGACCCAGGGGGTCTGGCTGGGCACCGACGCGCAAACGCCAGAACGCCTGGCCGAGCGCCTGGCTGAGGTGACCGACCCGGCCGGCCAGGTGGTGCCGCAGGGCGGCTCAGCCCAGGGGAGCAACGAGGTGACCAAGGCCATGGCCCACCTGGGCTCGCCCGCCTGAGGCGGACCAGGACCTCAGCTGTAGGCGCTGACCGGCACGCAGGAGCAGAACAGGTGCCGGTCGCCGTAGACGTTGTCGATGCGGCTGATGGGTGGCCAGTATTTGCGCTGTTTCAGGCTGGCCAACGGGAAGGCCCCGATTTCGCGCGGGTAGGGTCGGTCCCAGTCCGCGCCCAGCAGTGCGGCCGCAGTGTGCGGCGCATGTTTGAGCGGGTTGTTGTTTTGCGGCCATTCGCCGCTTTCAATCCGCCTGATCTCGGCCCGGATGGCGATCATGGCCTCGATGAAGCGGTCCAGCTCAGCCAGACTCTCGCTCTCGGTGGGCTCCACCATCAGCGTGTTGGGCACGGGAAAGCTCAGCGTGGGGGCATGAAAACCATAGTCCATCAGACGCTTGGCCACGTCTTCTGCCATGACGCCGCAGGACTCCTTCAGCGGTCGCAGGTCCAGAATGCACTCATGTGCCACGTCGCCGGTGGCGTTGGCGTAGAGGGTGGGGTAATGGTCTTTGAGCCGGCGGCTGATGTAATTGGCGCTCAAAATCGCCACCTCAGTGGCGGCCTGCAGCCCCTCGGGGCCCATCATGCGGCAGTACATCCAGCTGATCGGCAGCACGGCGGCGTTGCCCAAAGGCGCTGCTGAAATCGCCCCCACGCTTGCCACTGCGTGTGCTGCGCTGCCCCCCGAGGGGGCTAACCCCGCCTTGGGGCGGCCCGGCGGCGGGGTTGTGGCCCCCACGCTTGAGATTGTTGCCCCCACGCTTGCCGCTGCGCGTGCTGCGCTGCCCCCCGGGGGGGCTAATCCACCTTGGGGCGGCCCGGCGGTGGATTCCGTTGCCCCCACGCTAGAGATTGTTGCCCCCACGCTTGCCGCTGCGCGTGCTGCGCTGCCCCCCGGGGGGGCTAATCCACCTTGGGGCGGCCCGGCGGTGGATTCCGTTGCCCCCACGCTAGAGATTGTTGCCCCCACGCTTG
>BJGT01000085.1 GCA_014190675.1 Comamonadaceae bacterium
TGATCCGCGTGGTGGTGCGCGACATGGCGGACCTGGAAAAATTCATTCTGGAGCAGCTCACGCCAATACCCGGCATCGAGAAAATCCGGTCCAGCTTCGCCCTCAAACAGGTGCGCTACAAGACGGCCCTGCCGCTGCCGGCGGGCTGAGAGGCGCTTCAGGCAAAGGGCAGGGCAGAGACCTCGCCGGGCCGAATCACGCCGTCCGCGCAGTGCACGCTCACCGCTTGCCCTGGCGCCCAATGGCTGCGGGCGATCATCGACAGACCGACGTTGCGCTTCAGGCGTGGCGACCACATGGCCGAGGTGATCTGACCGACCTGTTGGTCGCCAGCCATCACCGGCCACGGCTTGCCACAGGTCGGGCCGGGACCACCATCAAACAGCACACCGCGCATTTCACGCTCATGGCCTTGTGCGGCAATGGCCTGCAAGGCCTTCAGGCCCAGAAAGTCCACCGAGCCGTCCAATGTGCAGAATTTGGCCAGCCCACACTCCAGCGGGTTGTTCTCCAGGGTGAACTCGTTGCCATAAGACAGCAGGCCGCCTTCGATGCGTTCGATCAGATTGGGGCAACCCGGGGTCATGTTGAACGCGCGCCCGGCCTCCCAGACCAGGTCCCACAGTGCGCTGCCAAGTTGGCCGTTATTCAGGTAGATCTCGAAGCCGCCCTGCTTCGAATAGCCGCCACGTTGCACCAACTGGCGCGTGCCATTGAAGTCAACAAAGTCAAAATTAAAGAACCTGATGTTGCGCACCGCCTCGCCAAATACCTTGGCCATCAGGTCCTCGGCTTTTGGCCCCTGCACCGACAAAATGGAAATGTCGGGCTCCACCACCGTCACGTCCAGCCGGGCACCCAGGGCCAGGCCCTTGGCCCACAACAGCACATCGGAGTCGGCAATGGACAGCCAGAATCGGTCCTCTGCCAGTTTGAGCAATACGGGGTCGTTGACCATGCCACCTTTGTCGTCAACCAGCGGCACGTACATGCACTGCCCGACCCGCGCCCGGCTGATGTTGCGTGGCGTCATCCACTGCACCAAGCGGGCCGCATCTGGGCCGGTGATCTGCACCTGGCGCTGGCAGGACACGTCCCATAACTGCACATGCTCGCGCAGGTGCCAGTAATCCTCTTCAACCGTCGGCTGGAAAGCCTTGGGTAGCAGCATGTGGTTGACCACGGAAAACCCGCGCACGCCATGTTGCTCGACGCGGTCGGTGTAGGGCGTGCGCCGGATGCGGCGCGACATATTGAGGCCGGACGTAGACATGTTTAACTCCAGTAGGTATGTTTGTGTTTCGTTTAGTCGAGCTTCAGGCCGACCGAGCGAATGACTTCAGCCCAGCGCGAGGCTTCTGTGCGGACATAGGTGACGGATTGTTCGGGCGTAACCGGTTCAGCCAAGCCGCCACTGCCAATGGTCCAGGCTTGGTAGTCGGTCATCAGGATGATCTTGCGGACCTCCTCGGCAAGACGGTCCCGCACAGCAACTGGCAGTCCTGCCGGTGCCACCAGCGCTAACCAGCCCTCGGTGACCAGGCCCGGAAAGCCGGCCTCTGCGATGCTGGGCACATTGGGCAATGAAGGGTGGCGTTGCGCACTGGTAATTGCCAACGGCCGCAGTTGGCCTGAGCGCACGAAGGCCATGCTTGCAGTGACATTTTCGATGAGCACAGCCGCATGTTTACCTAAGACCAAAGTGGCTGCAGCACCGGTACCACGGTTGGGCACGTGCGACATTTTTGCCTTGGTGGTTCGCGCAAACTGTTCGCCCACCAAATGCATGATCGAGCCTGTCCCGGCAGAGGCGAAGTCCAGGCCGGTCGCTTGGGCCTGGGATTGCTGGACCAGGTCTTTCAGGCTGGTGATCGGTGACGCCGGATCGACCATGAACAGCATGGGTCCGCGGTACACAATGGCCAGCGTGGTGAAGCCGTTCTGCGCGTCGTAGGGCAACTTGCTGTAAAGCGTCGGGTTGAGTGCCAATTGACCAATGCCCCCAATGCCGATGGTGTAACCATCGGCCGCAGACGATGCCAGAGCGGCCATGCCGATACTGCCACTGGCCCCGGGCCGGTTGTCGACCACCACCGCCTGACCAAGCGCGCGGCTGAGGCGCTCGCTGATCATTCGTCCAACCAGGTCCGCGGAATTGCCCGGCGGTTGCGCCACGATCATCTTGACGGTTCTGTTTGGGTAGTTGTCCTGCGCGGCAACACCGCCCGCCATGGCAAAAACCATGGCAAGCGCCATGGCCAAGCCAGTCAGGATGCGGGCTTTCATCGATGATGGACGTGACATGTTGGGTGTCCTTTTTGAACGAGTGGGCTTTGGAATGGGTCAGCTGGACAGCCACACGCTGTAGCCGTTGGGCGCCATCACCAGCGGCATGTGGTAAGCCGCCTCGGGGTCGGGCATGCAGAAGCGGATCACCACCTCTTTCTGGATGCGCAGCCCGGTCAGCGCCAGGCCGCGTGTGGCGAAATAGGCGCCGGTCTGGAACACCAGTTCGTAGTCGGCTGTGCTGTCGACTTCCTCCCGGGCGATGCGCTGGCTCAGCCGGCCGCCGGCGTCGGTAGCGGCCTCAAAAACCGTCACACGTGCACCGTCCGGTGTGACCCGAAACAAAGACACCCCAACCTGACCGGCATGGGTGCCGTCGACCGAATTCAGAGTGTGGGTGGTGAGCGTAGCCATAGCATCTCCTATTCGATGGAAGCTTTATCGCGCTTGCTGGTGGTGGCCAGCACGATGGGGCTGATCACGCCCTTGGCCTTGACGTTGACGCAGGCGGTCTTGCCGCTGGCGATGGCGCGCCGAATGGCTGGCCCCAGTTGTTCGCGCCTCTCCACCAGCTCGCCATGGCCGCCCATGCCCTCGAACAGGGTGTGGAACGGGATGTCCCGGAAGTCGGTGGCAAAGTGTTTGCCATTGGCAAACAGGCGCTCCTGCTGTTGCGAGATGCAGTCCAGCCCGCCGTTGTTGTCGATCACCACCACGATGGGCAAAGCCTCCTGAAAGGCCGCCTCCACGGACAGGCCGCCCGACAAAAAAGCACCGTCGCCACTGATCAGCACCACCGTGGCATCGGGGTGTGTGTTTTTGGCGGCCACCGCCAGCGACACGCCCACGCCAAGTAGGCTGAAGCTGCCCGGGTGCAGGATGCCGGCCAGTTGCTGGCCGTGCCAGCCCGCCAGATTGACGGCGATCTCGGACCAAAAATGCGTGTTGCCGCCGTCGAACACCAGCCAGTCCTGGGGCCCCATCTCGGCCTGCACATCCATCGACAACTGCAGCGGGTGGATTTTTCCGCCGTTCAAGGCGGTGGCGTCCGTGTCCTGCTTCAGGTCGGCCAGGGTCTTGGCCACCCAGTCGCTGCGCCACTGGCGGTTGGTGTCAAACCAGCTCCTGTCAAGGCTCCAGGCCCCGCTTGCCTTGAGTTCCAGCAGTGCGTCCAGAAAAGCGCCTGGGTCGCTCAGCAGCACATGGTCTGCCGAGCGGTTCATCTGGATTTCTTCGTCCGAGCCGTTCACGCACACCAGTTGCAGCGAGTCCGGAAACAGCGGCGCGTTGCCAAAGTTCATCTGGTTGTCCAGGCGCCCGCCGATCATGATGACCAGATCGCAGGCTTCCAGCGCTTGTCGTGAGGGCTGGTACTGGTGAATGTCGGCCAGTCCCATATAGGCCTCGCAGTGTTCGCCGAGCAACTTCTGGTGATACGGGATGTTGAAGATAGGGATGTGCAGGGCCGTGCCAGTGGCTTCGAGCTTGGGCGCGCTGCCCGACCACCAGACACCATGACCGCCAATCAGCATGGGACGTTTGGCCGCAGCGATCAGGGCCAGCAGAGGCGCCAGTGCGGAGGGATCTGGCCAGGCGCGGGGTGGTGGCGTCGCGCTTCGCAGGTAAGGCCGTTCCTCGCGCCCGGCATCGGCCGGGAATGACGAGAACATGATGTCCACCGGCAGGCTCAGGTGCACCGGACCGGGGTAGCCGCTGGTGGCGATTTTCCAGGCCCGGTCCACGCATTCGCTGATGCGGGTGCCGTCGGTGATGCTGATGCTGTGCTTGGTCAGCGGCGCAGCAATCGCCACATCGTCAATCTCTTTGAAGCCGCCCGCACCGCGCCGCTTGAGGGTGCTGGAGCCGGTGACAAAAATGACCGGTGAGCGCTCGCCCCATGCTTCCATCATCGCGGGCACCGCGTTGGCAAAGCCCTCCGGCCCGACCAGGCAGACTGCCGGTTGCCGAGTGATGCGGGTGTGGGCGTCGGCCAGGTGGCCGGCCACCTGTTCGTGCGGGCAGTTGATGACCCGCGTGCCGCAGTCCATGAAGCCTTCCAGCGCGGGGTTGCAAAAGCCGCCGGCCAGGGTGAAGACATGCTCCACGCCTTTTTCAACCAGCGCTCGGGCTAACAGGGCGCCGCCGCGCAGTTTGGGGGTTGTTGTCTCGTTCATGGCATCTCCGTTTATTGGTTCAAAAATCGTTTGGCACCAGATGGCTGGCGCGGATGTCACCCAAGTCGGCCAGGCCCAGCTGAGCCATGGCCACGCCCAGTTCATTCACCAGGGCATCGAGCAGACTGGCCAGGCCACGCGCGCCGTCTGCGCCCAGGGCGTACAGCAGGGGGCGGCCCAGCATCACCAGATCTGCGCCGCAGGCCAGGGCTTTGAGGATGTCTTCGCCTGAGCGCACACCGCTGTCAAAGACCAGCGGGTAGTCGGGCCCCACGGCTGCGCGGACCCGGGCCAGCGCTGTGATGGCTGGCGGCGCACTGTCCAGCTGGCGCCCCCCGTGGTTGGAGACATAGATGGCGTCGGCGCCGGCGGCCTGAATGCGCTGCGCGTCATCGGGCGACAGCACACCCTTGACGATGAGTTGGCCATCCCAGCGCCGCCTCAGCTCGTCCAGAAAAGCCCAGTTGGCGCCGGCGCGGCTGGCGTGGCGGTCAAAGCCCTTGCCGCCGGGGGCGTTGTCAAAATTAGCCGGGCCTGGCATGCCGTGAAACAGACTGGCGAGCGACCAATGCGGATGCAGCGCGAAATCCATGAATTGGCGCGGTCCAATGTGAAACGGCATGGTGAAGCCATTGCGCACGTCGCGTGGCCGGGGTGCCACCCGCGGCACATCGACCGTCAGGATCAGCACTTGATAGCCAGCGGCTTTCGCGCGGTCGACCAAGCCCCAGGCGGCCTCCAGCGTGCCAGTGACATAGAGTTGAAACCAGGCCAAAGCGCCCGCCTGTTCGGCCATGGCCTCGAGCGTGCTCGACGCGGCGGTGGAAACACCATGGGGCATGCCGCGCTGCACGGCTTCTGCGGCCAGCATTTGGTCGGCGCCGGGCCAGGCCAGGTTACACATGCCCATGGGTGCGATGCCAAAGGGGAGGCCCAGTGCCTGACCCAGAAACGTCTGTTTCAGGCTGCACTGTTCAGATGGCGCCAGCACGCGCGGCATCAGTTGCCGGGCGCCCAGCGCATCCAGGTTACGCGCGGCCGCATGCTCTTTGCCGGCGGCACCATCAATGTAGTCAAACATCAGCCGCGGCAGGCGTCGGCGGGCCAATGCGCGCGCCTCGTCGCTGGTGTGGATGCGCGCTTGGCCTATTGACATGCCTTGATTAACCTGAAGTGATCTGTGAACGAGCTCAAGCGGCCCATTCTTCCTTATCTCAGTTGACCGGACAAATGATTAATTAAGGCTTATAACTTAATTTTTGTTTATCTGTACACTGAAGAGCATCATGAAAAGCTCCCAGCAACGCCTGCCCCTGACCGCCCTGCGTTCCTTCGAGGCGGCAGCTCGCTTGCTCAGTTTCAAGGCGGCGGCAGAAGAACTGCGCGTGACACCCACCAGCGTCAGCAACCAGATCCGGCAGTTGGAGCAGGACTGGGGCTGTCTGCTGTTCGTCCGCAAGACGCGCAAGGTATTCCTCACCGATGCGGGGCGCTCACTGGCGCGGGTGATGAGCCGGGCCTTTGATGACATCCGGGCCGAGGTGGAAACCCACATCTCGTCCAATCGCAAGACGGTGACATTGGCGGTGGGCCCGATTTTTGGTGCCCGCTGGCTGATACCGCGCCTAAGCAAGTTTTATCGGCTAAACCCCAACATTGAGCTGGTACTGCACCACAGCCCCCGCATCACCGATGCCGAGCAGTTGGTAGCCACTGTCGCGGTGGATTGGGGCATCGGTGATTGGCAGGGTCTGGATGCCCATCGGTTGCTGGACGTCATTTACCGCCCGGTTCTCAGCCCGGCACTGTTGGCTGAGCGCGGCGGGCTGACCAGCCCCGCTGACTTGGCTCGATACCCCATCATTCACCAGTGGGACCGCGAGGAGTGGAACGCCTGGCTCAAGCTGGTTGGCCAGCCAGACCTCCGCTTTGCGCGTGAAACCGTGACCCGTGATTCGAACCTGGCGCTGCAGGCCGCCATGGAGGGGCAGGGAGTGGTGATGGGCACCTTCCCATTTGTGTCGGGCGAGGTCGCGGCGGGCCGCCTGGTCTGCCCTTTTGAGACGGAGTTGCACCCGGCGCGCGGCTACTATTTGCTCAGCCGGCCCGGTGCCCGGTCTGTGCCAGCGGTAAATGCGGTGTGCGCCTGGATCGAGGCTGAAGCAGCTTTGCCACTTTGAGCGTCGCGGGTGACGCGGTAGGCGCCGGCCCCGGACCGCGCCGAAAATGCCGCCATCTGCCCGTCCCCGTCAATCAGCAACGCGACCCCGTCGTCGATGGCAACGCCCTGGGGCAAAACGGCTGATGCAATGGCGGCTGTATAGGCCGGTTGGCGTTGCGGCTCGCTGTCGTAGTGCGGGCAGCAACTGCCGGCCACCAGGCCTATGCCGGCCACAGCTTGCAGGCCCTGGCCGCCTGAATCTGACAAGGCCTGTTCGAACCAGACGTTGGCGCCGGCGCTGACGCCCGCCATCAGCACGCCACGCTGGGCTGCGGCGATGAGCACCTGAGCGATACCGGTTTCCTGCCAATGCTTGATCAACCTCAGCGTGTGGCCTCCGCCGACGTAGACGATGTCCAGCCCCTCGGCCCAATGCGCAGTGGCAGCGGCGGTGGTGCCCGCCGCCAGGTGGGTGAGGCGGTCTGCCAAGGGTGTAAAACGTTCGTAGAAACGGGCAATCTTGACCGGGTCGTCGCCACTGGCGGTGCCGATAAAGCCAATGCGAGGGCGCGAGCAGCCCGATGCGGCAATGATGAAGTCTTCCATCGCCGGGTCGGCCTGGTGGGTAAAACCACCACCGCCGATGGCGATCACTGTGGGATATCGGTGCATGGGGCGTATCGTAAACGCGGCCTTGGCATCGGCAAAACAGCGTCGGCTTTGCATGCAACTGTGCATGCAAGAATGGGAGGTTTTCAAAATTCCAAGGTCAAACCATGCGTCAAACCCAGACCAACATCGTGTATGGCATGCATTCCGGCCTGGCGCTGCTGCTCGATGTCCATCAGCCCGAGCAAAGCAATGGCCACGGCGTCATCTACATCAACGGCAGCGGCTGGCACGCCCCGCTGGGCCATGACGCCACGCCGCTCAAAGAGACCCCGCTGGGGCTGCCCTACATCGAGGCCATGTGCGCCGCTGGCTACACCGTGTTTGCCATCAACCACCGGGCTGCACCGCGCCACCGCTACCCGGCTGCCATCGAGGATGCCCGCCGCGCCGTGCGTTTCATGCGCCAGCACGCTGACCGGTTTGGCATCCGCGCAGACCGCATTGGCGCCTGTGGCGGCTCGTCGGGTGGGCATTTGGTGAGCCTCTTGGGCACTCAGGCCAGCGTTGGCACGGCGGACGATGCTGACCCCGTCAACCGACAAGACGCCAGTGTGCAGTGCGTGGTGGCGCGTGCCCCACTGGTGGACCTGACGCGGTTCGTCAGCGGTAACGGCAGCGGGATTGTGGCCAGCTTCATCGGCATGCCCTACCGCGGCGAGGCGGGTGGTGGTTATGCGACGGAGCAGCGCACCTACCGCGAAGCCTCGCCGCTGAGCCACGTCTCGCCGTCGGCGCCACCCTGTTTGCTGATGCACGGCGACGCCGATGTGTTGGTGCCCTACGAGCAATCAACGCTGATGCAGGCTGCGCTCCAGGGCGTGGGCGTGCCGGTCGAGTTACTTCGCATTCCAGGGGCCGGCCATGGCCCTGATTTCCCTGGTGCCACCCATCCGCCGGATTACCTGGGCGCGATGGTGGCTTGGCTGGACCAGTATTTACTGACGTAGCTTGATTTATAGATGCAATATTTTTTATCTACAGCTGCTTTAAAAGTCATTTGTAATGGTCTATTCGCAAAGGCATACTCAGCGATGCTGACAGAGCTTCTGCCCCGACGGGCGAGGCTTGTGGTGTGCGTTAGGACCTCCGTCCTCATTGATTTCTTAAGGAGACATTAATTGAAAAAATTTACCTTAGTGATGGCCATGGCGGCGCTCACCGGCGCCACGCTGGCCTGGGCAGCGCCTTCGGGCACCCTGCGGCAGGCGCATGAAGTGGGGTTTGGTAACGCCTCTGACGTGGACCCAATCTCAAAGAGCCGTGTCTTTGTGGTGACCGAAAAGGTCATGAACAGGCTTGTGCGGCCCGGCCTGGATGGCAAGCCCGCGCCTGACTTGGCGTTGAGCTGGTCGGCGAATACCACCGCCACCGAATGGACCTTCAAACTGCGCGAGGGGGTGAACTTTCACAATGGCAAGCCATTCACGGCGGCTGACGTGGTGTATTCGCTGAAGCGGGTACAGGACCCCAAGCTGGACTCGCCGGCTCGCGCTTCCATCAAGATGATTGACAAGATCGAGGCCGTGGATGCCAAGACTGTCAAGATGACACTCGGTGCGCCCTATGCCGATCTGCCTTTGGTGCTGACCGACTACCGCTTGATGATGATCCCGGACGGTTCGGGCGACACCATCAAGACGACCGGCATTGGTACCGGTCCGTTCAAGCTGGAGAAGTTTGACGCACAAGGCACCACCACCTTGGTGGCGAACATGAACTACTTTGATGGCCCCCCAGGTGTGGCCAAAGTAGAGCTCATCGGCATCCCTGATGCGCAGGCCCGGTTCCAGGCCTTGATGGGCAAGCAGATCGACATGCTGCCCACCAGCGTGACACCGCAGCAGAAGACCCTGCTGGAGCGCACCGGTGGTTTCGCGTTTCAGTATGTGTCGACCGGTAACTGGCGCGGTATCGTGTTCCGCACCGACATGAAGCCATGGGACGATGCGCGGGTGCGTAAGGCGGTGCGTTTGGCCGTGGACCGCAAGGCCATGCTGGACCTGGCTGCAGGCGGTTTGGGCAGTTTGGCCTGCGACACACCGGTTGGCCCTGCTGACCAGTACCGTTGGCTCAGCACCTGCAACCAAGACATCCCTAAAGCCAAGGCTTTGCTGGCCGAAGCGGGCTACCCCAATGGCCTGGATTTTGAGATCCCGGTGAGCACGGTTGAGGGCGTGTGGCCAGCCATGGCCGAGGTGTTCCAACAGCAGGTGGCTGCTGCTGGTTTCCGCGCCAAGATCGTACAGGTGCCATCGGATGGTTACTTCAACGACATCTGGATGAAACGGCCGGTGTCCATGACCCGATGGAACCAACGCCCTGCTGATGCCGCCTTGAATGAAATCTACCGTGGCGGCGCAACCTGGAACGAGGGCTTCTACAAGGACGCCAAGTTCGACGTGATGCTCGATGAAGCCCGCAAGGAACTGAACTTTGACAAGCGCAAAGCCAAGTACCAACAGGCTCAGGAACACCTTTGGGAAACCAGCGGAACCTTGGTTGGCTTCCACGCGACCCTGACCGTGGCCACCACGGCACGCGTCAAAAACCTGGATGCTGTGGAGAACTTCACCATCCGTTGGAACCGCATCACGGTTGACTGAGCGTCTGCTCTGTCGCGCCGGCCTGGCTGCCGGCGCCAACCCGCTGCCGCCGCAACGTTTGCGAGCGGCAGCCCATCTCCTCTGAGGTTTAACCCATGCTGAGAATGATTTTGCGGCGGCTGATGCTGGGCGCGATCACGGTCGGACTGGTCTCTTTGATTATTTTTTCTGCGGTGGAGGCCTTGCCCGGTGACGCTTGCACGGCCTTGCTCAAACAAGACGCCCAGGGCCAGCGCCTGCTCAACTGCCGTCAGGAACTGGGCTTGGACCGCTCCGCTCCGCTGCGCTACCTCGATTGGGCCAGCGCCGCCTTGCGGGGTGACCTGGGATTTTCTGCCCACAGCACCAAGCGCATCAGCGTCCTCGTGGCGGACCGGCTCAAAAACTCTTTGCTGCTGGGCATCACGGCGCTGGCCGTTGGCTTGCCACTGGCTTTTATCGCCGGCATCCTGGCTGCTTTACGTCGGGACAAATGGCTGGACTTGGTCTTGTCGGCACTGGCCATTGGGGCCATGACCATCCCCGAATTCGTTTCAGCAACACTGCTGATCCTGGTCTTCAGTGGCTGGCTGGGTTGGTTGCCCGGCATCGTGCTGACGCCTTCCGATGCGCCCTTGTCCAAATTTTTCCCCGAGATCATCCTGCCGGTGGCCGCACTCGCCATGGTCATGACGGCGCATATTCTGCGCACTGTGCGCTCCAGCATGATCGAGGTGCTGGACAGCGACTACGTGCGCATGGCCACCCTCAAGGGCGTGCCCTACCGCACCATGGTGTGGCGCCACGTCTTGCCCAATGCCTTGTTGCCAGCGATCAACGTGGTGGCCTTGACCGTGGCCTGGCTGCTTGGCGGGGTGGTTGTGATCGAGATGGTGTTCAATTACCCAGGGCTGGGCCGGCTGATGATCGGCGCCATTTCAGACCGTGACCTAGCACTGGTGCAGGCCATTGCGCTGATCGTGGCCACGGTCTATGTGGTGGTCAATCTGTCGGCAGACCTGTTGACCCTGGTTGCCAACCCGCGCCTGCGCACCGCCGCAGGGAGGCGAACATGAAGGGTGCTGGCCAAAGCCGGGGCGTGATCCGAACCCTGCGCGAAATGGCGTCGCGGCCGTCGGGCGCCATCGGTTTGCTGCTGGTGCTGCTGCATCTGTTTATTGCCATCGCCAGCCCCTGGTTGGTGCCCTTTGATTTCAAGGCCATCAGTGCCTCATTGATCCTGAACCCGCCCGATGCCATCCATTGGTGGGGTACCGACCACCTGGGACGCGATGTCCTGACCCGCACGCTTTTGGGTGGCCGAGAGGCGATTTTGGTGACCGTGGTGGCCACGCCCTTGGCCGTGTTGTGGGGCGGATTTGTTGGTATTTACCTGGGACTGGTCGGCGGCAAACTCGATGACGTGCTGATGCGGGTGGTGGACGCCTTTTTGGCCCTGCCCTGGATCCTGAAAATGCTCTTGCTGATCGCCACATTTGGCAGCGGTATCGAGGTGCTAATTCCCACCCTGGCCGTGTTTTACGGCATCCCGGTCATCCGCATCGCGCGGGCCGCGGCTCACAACGTGGTCGCGCGTGACTTTGTGCTTGCGGCCCGGGCTCGGGGCCACGGCCGCTTGGCCATCATCCGCCGGGAGTTGCTGCCCAATGTGCTGGACGCACTCATGGTGGAGGGTGCCATGCGCTGGTCATGGATGCTGCTGGCCTTCAGTTCGCTGTCTTTCTTGGGTTTTGGCGTCTCGCCGCCCACGCCAGACTGGGGCCTGATGGTCGCCGATTCCCGCACCTTCCTGGCGATTGCGCCATGGTCCGGCCTGTACCCCATTGTGGCGCTGAGCTCGCTGATCATTGGCATCAACCTCACGGCCGATGCCCTGGCCAAGACGCTGGGCGTGGACCGCGCTCAGAAGGCACCGATCTGAGATGGACCCCATGCCCCTGATTGATATTCGTGACCTGAGCATCGGCTTTGCCAGCCGGGCCGGCGCCATGTTGCCTGTCTTGCGCAACATCGACTTCCAAATCCGCCGTGGCGAGACCGTCGGCCTGGTGGGTGAGAGCGGTTCTGGCAAAAGCACGCTGGCGCTGGCGGCCATGGGCTACCTGAAAACCGGTTTGCAGGTGATGGGCGGCAGCGTGCATTTTGGTGAGCACGAGATGTTCAGCCTGTCGCGGCCTGCCCTGGAGTCGATCCGTGGTGGCAAGGTGGCGCTGGTGCCGCAGAATGCCGGCCAGTCACTGACCCCCACCCTGCGCGTGGGTCGGCAAATGTTGGAGGCCGTGGCCCTGCACAGCGCGCTTCAGCCCTCTGAGCACGCCCGTCGTGTGACCGAGTTGTTGCGCCAGGTGCGTCTGCCCGAGCCCGAGACCATTGCGGCCCGCTACCCCCATGAGCTCTCGGGCGGTCAGCAGCAGCGGGTGGCGATCGCCATGGCACTGGCCGGCGAGCCCGATGTGCTGCTGCTCGACGAACCCACCACCGGGCTGGACGTGACCACGCAGGCGCATATTCTGGAGTTGCTGCGCGACATCAACCGCCAGACCGGCACGGCCATGGTCTATGTCAGCCACGATCTTGGGGCCATTGCCCGGGTGTGCGACCGGGTGGTGGTGCTGTATGCCGGTGAAGTGGTGCTGGCCGGCAGCACCCGGCAGGTGTTGCTGACACCGGCCCACCCCTACGCCAGGGGTCTGTTGGCTTCGATTCCACGGCTGTCTGAGGCCAGCCTGCCGGCAGCTCTGCCGGGCCGACCGCCGATGCCCGGTGGCGCCGGTGCCGGCTGTTCGTTTGTTGACCGTTGTGGGCTGGCAGAGGCACCTTGCCATAGCAGTCGGCCCCCGTTGCTGGCCTTGGCCGACGGCGCCAGCACCCGTTGTCATTTCCATGACCGGACCTCATCGCTGGTCGTCACCCGGCCCAAGCTTTCATCGGCTGCCGTTCAGGGGCCGGTGACGGCGCCTGTGCTCACCTTGGACGGCCTGGCGATCAGCTACGCCCGGGCCAATCTGCTCCAGCAGCTGCTGGGGCGCCGCCCGGATGTGCCGCACACGGTCGCAGACATTAACCTGCGGGTCGGCGCGGGCGAGACCATCGGCTTGGTGGGTGAGTCAGGCAGCGGCAAATCCAGCATCCTGAAGGCTGTGGCCGGTCTGAACCCCCCAGTCGCTGGGCAGTTGGGCCTGGGTGGCGGCGATGCCCTGGCGCCCAATGTCGACCAACGCCCGCCTGATCACCTGCGTCGCATTCAACTGATCTTCCAGAACCCGGATGACAGCCTGAACCCGCGTCACACCGTGGCGCAGATTCTGGCGCAACCTTTGCAGCTGTATTTCGGTCTCTCGGGCGAGGCTTTGCATGAACGCAGCGTGGCGCTGTTAGAGCGTGTGCGCCTCGGTGCCCACTACCTGGACCGGCTGCCCAGCCAAATGTCGGGCGGTGAAAAACAGCGGATTGCCATCGCCCGCGCTTTTGCGGCCGAGCCAGACATCGTGCTGTGTGACGAGGTGACCTCAGCGCTGGATGTGTCCGTGCAGGCGGCGGTGCTGGAACTGCTGAACGAGCTCAAAC
>BJGT01000086.1 GCA_014190675.1 Comamonadaceae bacterium
CCTGCCAACCCAGCAGTGCGATGAACAGCACGTTGGGCCCGGGTGCGGCCTGTGCCAGCGCGATGGCAGAGCTGAATTGCGCTTCGCTCAGCCAGTGTTGCTGCATAACCAGATGGCGGTGCATGTCGGGCGCAGTGCTGATAGCCCCACCAACCGCCAGCAGCGATAGTGACAAAAAATGACCGAGCAGCGCCAGCCAGTCAGCAGCGCTCAGGGCAATGCTCATGCGCCACCCATGTTTTTGGGCAAACGGCCCAGCTGCCGGTAGGCCCAGGCGCAACTGAGGCCTCCCAGGACGAGCAGCACCCAGGCCAGCGGCAGACGCAGCCAGCCAATGGCCAGGACAGTGAGGCTGATTGCACCAGCACTGGCCAGGGAGCCGACGACATTTTTCTTCAAGGCCGGCAACAGTTTGAGGCCGGTGGCGGCGATCAGGCCGGCAGCCACAGCCCCCATGCCGCGCAGCGCACCCTGCGCCACCGGCAGGGTCTGCACGCCGGCATACAGGGTGGCCAGCAGCAGCACCAACAGCAGCGGCAAGCTCAGCATGCCGGCCATCGCCACAAACGCCCCACGCAACCCAAAAAAACGGTCGCCCAGCATCAGCGACAAATTAACCACATTGGGGCCGGGCAGCACCTGCGCCACGGCCCAGTCTTCCACAAACTGCTCCCGCGTGAGCCAGCGCCGGCGCTCTACGAGTTCGCGCTGGACGATGGCCAGCACGCCGCCAAAGCCTTGCAGGGCCAGCCAGTTAAAAGACCAAAACAGGGCGCGCAGTGATTCTGGTCGGGGGCTGGTGTCGGGGTCAGGATTGAGTCTGGCCTTGCTCGATGCGGGTGGTGTGGCGGTGTCGCGCATGACTTGATTATCATGACTGCCCTGTGCCGGGTTCGCCGGGGCCGCTGCTCAGGGCCCGGGGGCGCGCAGCACCGTGCGAAAACCCAGGTGGCTGCTGGCCAAGTCATCCTCTTGCGCCTGGCGCGCACCGGGCCGGTAACGCATGCAATAGTTGGGTGCGCACAGGTAAGAGCCACCCTTGATCACATGGCGGGGTCCCGCGGGGCCGGCCGCAACCGGCCGGGCGGCGATGGGTGGCTGGTCGGGCGGCAGGGTGTCGGGGCCGCTGTGGTTTTCGCTATAAACATCGGCTGTGAGCTCCCACACATTGCCAATCATGTCATGCAGGCCGAGCCGGTTGGCGGCAAAGCAGCCCACCGGCGCCAGCCCGCTAAAGCCGTCGCTGGCCTGGTTGTTTAACGGAAAAAATCCCTGCCAGGTGTTGGCCTGCGTGGGCTGTGCCGCAGACTCCGTTGGGCTAGGCTGGCCCGTGGCGGCCACGGCCAGCCCAGCTGGCTGAGCCGCCCGGGCCGCCCATTCCCATTCGCGCTCGGTTGGCAGACTGCGCCCGGCCCAGCGGGCATAGGCCTGCGCGTCAGCCAGGGTGACAGCAACCACCGGGTAGGTCTCGCGCCCGCCGATGGAGCTGCCGGGCCCGGCTGGGTGGCGCCAGTTGGCGCCGGGCAGGTACTGCCACCATTGGCGTGGGTCGCCACCCTGGCGCAACTCGGTCGGGTTGATGAACACCACCGCGCCGGGCTGCTGCATGTTGGGCGGCAGCCCGGGGTGCAAGGTGCTGTCCACCGGGCGCTCGGCGGTGGTGACATAGCCGGTGGCCTGCACAAAGCGAGCGAATTCGCCATTGGTCACCTCAGTGCGGTCCATCCAAAAACCCTGCACGGTGGCTGGGCGCACCGGGCTTTCTTCGGGGTAGACCGTATCGCCAAAAGCAAAACTGCCGCCCGGTACCCAGACCATGCCGGGCTGCGGCCCGCCGCTGGGTGGCAGGGGGCAGGCGGTGCGCTCTGCGGGCTTCGCTGGTTTGGGTAGGCCGGGCTGGTCCAGCAGCCACCAGGCACCAAGCGCCACCCCCAGCGCTGCCGCGATCACGGCTGCCCGCCAGCGTCCTGGACGCCCGCTTTCGGGGGAATGACGAGGGCTGTGGCGGAAATGGTCGGCTTCTTTGTCAGCCCCAGCGTCTTGCGGTGAACCAGGGCCTGCGGACCGGTGCCATTGCAGCGTGCCATCCGCCAGCCGGCCCAAGCGCAGGGCCAGCAAGTCGAGAAAGTAGTTTTGCCGCAGGCGCCAGGGGGCCCTGCTGCCCTGGGCTGGGAAGCGGTCCAGCGAGCGCTGTATGTAGCCGGATGAAAAGTCCACCCAGCGCTCGGGCCTGATGTTGGAATCGCTCAGCACTGGCGTGCAATGGCTGTAGCCCTGGTCCAGGCGTTTGATCAAACGGCACACGAAGCCGCTGGTCAGGTCTGCTTTGAGGGTCCAGGAGGCGTTGGTGTAGCCAAAAACAAAGGCCAGGTTGGGCAGACCCGAGAGCATCATGCCTTTGTAGCTCAGGGTGTCTTTGAGGGCGATGGCCCGCCCGTCGACTGACAGCGCCAGGCCGCCCAAGGCGAGCAGGTCCAGCCCGGTGGCGGTAACCACCGCGTCAGCAGCCAGGCTCTGGCCTGATTTCAGCAGCAGGCCGCTGGCCGTGAAGCGCTCGATTTCATCCGTGAGCACGGTGACACGGCCCTGCCGGATGGCCTCAAACAGGTCGCCATCCGGCAGCAGGCACAGGCGTTGGTCCCAGGGCTTGTAGCGGGGCCTGAAATGACGCAAGTCGTAGTCCGGCCCTAAGGCCTCTTGGACCTGGGCCATGATTTTTTCGGCGGTTTTTTCAGGGAATCGCCGCGCGAACTGGAAGAACAATTGGCCAAGCAACAGGTTTTTCCAGCGGGTCAGGCGGCTGGCCAGCTTGGCACCCAAGTAGGGGCGCAGCCCTTGGGCCAGGGCATCGTGTGCAGGGCGGGCCACCATGTAGGTCGGCGAGCGCTGCAGCATGGTGACCTGTGCCCCCGTGCGTGCCAGGGCCGGCACCAGCGTGGCCGCAGTGGCGCCGCTGCCGATCACCACCACGCGTTGGCCGCTCAAATCAAGTTCAGCGGGCCAATGTTGTGGGTGAATGATGCGACCGCCAAAGCTGCCCATGCCGGCGAAGCTGGGTGTATGGCCGTGTTCGTAGTTGAAGTAGCCGGTGCAGATTTGTAAAAACCGACAACTGATTTGTTGTAGCTCCCGCCCGGGCCCCACTTGCACCGAAACCACCCAGCGCGACTGCGTGGACGACCAGGCCGCAGCGCTGGCCCGGTGCTGGTAGCGAATCAGCGGCTCCAGAGCATGCTCGGCCGCGGTGGCGCGCAGGTAATCCAGGATCGACGCCCCGTCGGCAATGGCCCGCTCGCCAAGCCAGGGCCGAAAACCGTAGCCCAGGGTGTGCATGTCAGAGTCACTGCGCACGCCGGGGTATCGAAACAGGTCCCAGGTGCCGCCCAGGCATTCGCGACTCTCCAGAACCCGGAAGCTGCTGCCCGGGCAATCGCGTTGCAACTGCACCGCCGCGCCGATGCCGGAGAGGCCGGCACCGATGATCAGTACATCTTGGTGTTCCATGCCCCTCTTGACTAGCTCATGGACGGGGTATGCCGCCTGCTACCCGCAGCATGGTTTGTGCGGTTTCGACACCGGCGTTTTGGTTTTGCCCGGTGACCAGCCGACCATCGACTGTTGTATGGTTGGCAAACGGATCAAGCAGGGCGCTGCGGCTCTCAAACAGGGCGCCAGCGGCACGTAATTCCCGTTCCGGGTGCTGCGGCGTCTGGGTGATACCCAATTGTTTGACCTGCCTGTCGGTGACCGCGGTCAGCCGCTTGCCCTGCACCAGTGGCGCGCCATTCACATCCTTGGCCAGCAGCAGCCCCAGCGGGCCATGGCAGACACCACCTATCACCCGCCCGGCGGACCAGGCCTGGGTGATTTGCTCGCCCAGCCGGGGCGAGGTGCCGAGGTCATAGGCGGCGCCCCAGCCACCAGCTAAAAAAATAATCTCGTACTGGCCCAGGTCCAGCGTGTCGATTGGCAGCGAGGCCTGCACCTTGGCGCGGGCTTGCGGGTCTTTGAGGTAGCGCTTGTCAGACGGTGCGGCCAACAGCCACAAAAAAGAGTCAGGCTCAATCGGTACCGCGCCACCCTTGATGCTGGCAATATCGACCTGCATGCCCGCGTCCAAAAAGGCGTAGTAGGGTGCGGTCAGCTCAGACCCAAACACCCCGGTCGCCTTGCCGCCCTCGCCCAAGGTGGCCTGGCTGGTGGTGATCACCAGCGCCCGCTTACCCGGCAGCGAATACACCGGGCCGCTGTAATGCGGGTGAAGACCCAGCGTGCGCAACAGCATAGGCAGGCCGAGCCAGACAAACAGGCCGCCAAGCAGAATGCTGATGGTGATGATGGTGGTGGTGGACATGGTTTTGGTTTTCAATGGATGGCTCGGACAGCTTGCAGATCAAACCGATATCGATGCCCGATCGAGTTGCGGATGAGGTCACAGCTTTGGTTGATGGCATGGGCGCTGGAATGTTACCGGCAGCGGGTGAACAACACCTTAGGCCCCGGCCTGGCTGCATTGCAGCGTACGCCGCGCGGGCTCCAGCACAGCTTTTTCAGCCTGGTAGTCGGCGCTCAGCACCCGCAACAGCAGGAGACCCTGGCTGCTGGGGCTGACCACCACGCGGACGCCGGGCGGCACCGCCGGGTCCCGTGGGTTGGGGCCTTCGGACACCAGCCACAGGTCTACGGGTGCGCCACCTGCCTGTCGGTCATTGAGCACAAAGAAGTTGTCGCTGTTGGCGGCGTACAGGGCGATCGACCAGTAGCTGAGCAGCCCCGGGTTGGCCCGCACCCGCACCGGGCCGGCTGACACATCAAAGACGCACGCTGAGTAAAGCAGGTCGGGGCTTGGCATCACCACCCGGCGGACTGTTGCGTCCGTCTCGGGCAGGAAAGCCGCCTGGTTGCGCATGTTCATGGCTTTTGCGGCGGGCCCGTTCATCACGCGGTTCATGATCAGGCGCGGCGTGGCCCACACCACCAGCAGATGCACCAGGATGGCGGTAGCCAGCAGCGTAAGGCCGCGGTAAAACCAGAGGCGTTGGCCGTTGGTCCAGGATCTCATGGGCAGGCTCCGATGGCTTTGATGGACGGCGGCTGCAGCCGCTCTGGTGCGACCTGCAAGTCGGGCCCGGGGTTGTACAGGCGCAGCGTCAGCACCAAGCCGCGCTGTCCCGGCGTGGGCAGCCAGTGCCAACCCTCCATGGCCTTGTGCCCGGTGACCAGCGCAAAGCGACCGCTGGCGTCCAGTCGGGCGGTGCTGTCGTTCAGGCTGTACTGCCGGTTGGGCGCGTCAAACAAAAACAAGTCGTCGGCATAGGCGGTGATGCTCCACCAACGGGCTGGTGGCGGCAGGCCCTCAACCCGGTAGCTGCAGGCTGAGCGCAGCGGCTGGCCGGCGTCGTCGTGGCGGGCCATGTAGTACATGCTTTCGTCCCGGCCCAGTGCCAGCAGGCCCTCCAGGGCCAGGCGGGCCCGGGTGTACATGTCGGCATCGGTGCTGCCGGCCAGCGTGCTGCCGGTCCAGGGGCCAACCCTGACCAAGCTGCCGGCCCAACTGGCCTTGCGCAGCACCCACCAGGCCGAGCCTGCGCCAAGGGCCACCGCCCCCAGGTAGAGCAGGCTGGCTATGGCAAGGCGTTTGAAGCGGCCAGGGCGGGGCGTTTGTTCTGCCATAGTGGAATGCCCTGGCCCTCAGCCCCGTTCGGCATTCTCTTGGACCACAGAACGGGACGACTCATTTGCCGTCCGGGCTGCACGGGCCAGCGGCAGCCAGTGCAGCAGACCGAACAAGAGTGTGAGCAGCAGGCTATGCAGCAAGGACCCCGGGTAGGTTTTGATGTACTTGAAAGCCGCGATGGCCTCCAGCACATGGACGGCCAGCAGCGCCAAGGCGATGTTTTGCATCACCGGGCCCAGGCCCCAGGGCAGCGCCCAAAACAGACTAAAAAGAGCCAGCGCGTAGGCGCCCAGGCAGTTGGCTTTGAGAAAAGTGTTCATGGGTTTTGGGCGTCATCCTCGGGCCTGCGGAGATTTACGCAGGCCCGCTTTCACGCGATTTTGGGGTGGCAGCGATGAAGGCATTGATTTTTTGGGCTACCTCGGCGCCCTTGTCTTCTTGCAGAAAGTGGCCGGCGCGGCGGATGGTCTCATGCGCTTGGCCGGCGGCACCGGGCACCCATTTCTGGAACCGGCGTTCGCCCCCGCGGGTGATCGGATCGCGGCTGCTGAACAGGGTTAAAAACGGTTTGTGCCACTGTTTAAGCACCTCCCAGGCCTGGGTGTTGGGCTCGCGCTCCGGGTCACTGGGCGAGGTGGGCACAAAGCTTGGGAACAAACGGGCGCCCAGGGTGTAGCGTGTGCTCGGAAAAGGCGCGTCGTAGGCGGCAACATCGGCGTCATTGAGCGGTGCGGCACAGCCCGCTCTGACAATGCGGCCAATCGGAAACCAGGGGCTGAAGCGGGCGAAGGCGCGCCAGATATAAAAAGCTTTGGGGATCTTGTCCCGGCCATTGGGCAGACCGCCGTTGGCCAGCACCGCCCGGGCAAAGCGCTGCGGGTTGTGGGTGAGCATGCGCAGACCAATCAGCGAGCCCCAGTCCTGGCAGAACAGGGTGGCGCCTTGCAAGTCGACCGCCTCCATCCAAGCGCACATCCATTGGACGTGGTTGCCATAGGAGTAGTCGGCCGGGTGGGATGGCTTGTCGGAGCGGCCGAAACCGATCAGGTCGGGCACCAGCACGCGGTGGCCGGCGGCGACCAGCACCGGGATCATCTTGCGGTACAGGTAAGACCAGGCGGGCTCGCCGTGCATCAGCAGCACCGGCGGCGCATCGCGCGGGCCTTCGTCAATGTAGGCCATGCGCAGGCCGTCAAGGTCCAGGTAACGCGGGGTGTAGGGAAAGTCGGTCAGGCCGGCAAATCGCTCTTCTGGCGTGCGCAGCACACGGTCTTTGTGAATGCGAGGCAGGCTCCCGCGGGTGTTGGCCGCTGGCGGCTGGGGTTGTGACATGGGAGTTGGCACAGTTGATGGCAGGAGGGCTGTCATTATGAGTGCCGGCGGAACTGGTTTTTTCCAGGACGCGATCACGGCAAAAATATTTTCTTCCTGCTGACGCTGTCGGCCTCAGCGGGCAGTGAGAACAGCATGCCGTCTTCACCCACCGTGATGGGGCCTTGGTAGAACTGTTGTGCGTCGCCGATGAATGCGGCATTGGCAAATGTGAAAGGGATGGGCGGAATGATGTGGTTGAAGACCAGCTGTTTAACACCCGCCGCCTTGGCCTGCGCGGCGGCCTGTTCGGGGGTGGTGTGGTAGGCCAGGACATCGCGAAATACATGCGGCAATTGAGCGTGTTGCAGGCTCTCAAATCGCGACTCCAGCAGCTTGAGCAACTTAGGCTGCAGGGCCTCATGCAGCAGGATGTCGGCGCCCTTGGCGGCCACTGCCAGCGAGGGGCTGACGGCAGTGTCGCCACTGATCACAATGGAGCGGCCCTTGTAGTCAAACCGGTAGCCCACTGCCGGCTCGACCGGCGCATGGCTGACCCGAAAGGCGGTTACTTTGAGCCCCTTGTCGTCGAGCACCACCACCTGGTCGCCCTGGCCCACGGCCGGCAGCGCGAACGGGATGCCCTTGCCGCCGCTGCCCCCAGGCGGCATGATGCGCTCGGAATGGTGGGCAATGCGGTAACCAAAATCGAGCACATAGGCGGCACGAAAGCCGTCGACCACCTTGTCTACCCCGGTCGGGCCATACACGGGGGTGGGCGTGAGCGCACTGCTGGTGCCCCAGCGCTGCAGCATGAAGGGCGACAGGCCATCGATATGGTCGGAGTGGAAATGGGTCAGAAACATGGCCTCGATGCGAGCTGCTGGAATGCCCATGTAGGCCAGGTTGCGGGCACTGCCCTCGCCGGCGTCGACGATGTACAGGCGGTCGCCGGCGATGATGGCCGAGCAGGGGCCAGCGCGGGTCGGGTCAGGGAAAGGCGCACCCGTGCCACACAAGGCCAGGTGCAAGCCGTCAGGTAGGCTGGGGATGATGTCGCTCCCGGCGACACGCTGCACGACCTGCTCAAGCACCAAAGTGGCAAGCTGTTTTTGGAAGCTCAGCGCCAGCCCGCCCAGCAAGGCCGCAAGGGCGGCTAGTGATAAAAGGATTTTGCTGATACGGTTCAAACCCGGTCTCCGGCTGTTTGAGTGGGCAGGCCGCGAGTGTAAAGCGCGGGTTGGTAGCGCCGGATGGCGGCCCGTACCTGGTCGCTCAATGCAAAGCCCGGGCCGAAGCGCTGGGCCAACTCGCTGGCACGCCGCTCGAAATTCTCAATGCCCATGCCGTAGATGAACTGCATGGCGCCGCCGGTCCAGGCCGGAAAGCCGATGCCGAAGATCGAGCCGATATTGGCCTCGGCCACGCTGGTCAGCACGTTGTCGCTCAGGCAGCGGGCGGTCTCTACCGCCTGGCGGTACAACAGCCGGTCCTGGATATCAGTCATGGCCCAGGCTTGGCCGGGTTTCTCGTACAGGGTTTTGAGCTGTGGCCACAGCGACTTGCGCGCGCCTTTCTCGGCGGGGTAGTCGTAAAAGCCGCCGCCGCCGGCCCGCCCTGGGCGCCCATGTTGCCGCACCATGTCGGCCACCAATTGCTCACCTGGTGTGGGGGTGTAGGTTCGGCCTTCCGCCACAAAATCTGCCATGGTCTGCTCCATCACATGCAGGCTCAGGCTCAGTGCGGTTTCATCCAGCACGGCCAAAGGGCCCACCGGCATGCCGCACTGAACACCAGCGTTTTCGATCACCGGGGCCGGGATGCCTTCGCCCAGCATGGCCGCACCCTCCATCACAAAGGTGCCGAACACCCGGCTGGTGAAGAAGCCGCGTGCGTCATTGACCACAATCGGCAGCTTGCCAATCGCCTGCACATAGTCGAAAGCCCGTGCCACGGTGTCGTCATCGGTCTGTGCGCCGCGGATGATCTCCACCAGCTTCATCTTGTCGACCGGGCTGAAGAAATGGATGCCGACAAACTTACTTGGCGCCACACTGGCCTTGGCCAGACCGCTGATGGGCAGGGTAGAGGTGTTGGAGGCAAAAAAACCGCCCTGCGCCAGCATGGGCTCGGCTTCTTGCGTGACCTGGGCCTTGAGCGCGCGGTTCTCGAACACCGCCTCGATGATCAGGTCACAGCCGGCCAGGTCGGCGGCCTGCGCCGTGGGCTGGATGCGGGCCAGCAGCGAGTCGCGCTCGGCTTCGCTCAGGCGGCCTTTGGCCACGCTGGCCTGGGTCAGCTTGGCGCTGTAGGCCTTGCCGGCCTCGGCTTTCTCCTGGCTCAGGTCTTTGAGTACGGTGGCAATGCCTTTGCGGGCTTGCACATAGGCAATGCCGGCGCCCATCATGCCGGCGCCCAGCAAGCCGACCCGGCCCGGCTTGTAGCGCGGCGCCTTGCCCGGGCGCGACTGGCCGCTCTTGATGGCGTTCATGTTGAAGAAGAAGGTGTTGATCATGGCGCGGGCGTTGGGCCCGGTGATCAGCTGCGCCAGGTAGCGGCTCTCGATGCGCAACGCCGTGGGCACATCCACCTGCAGGCCCTCGACCATGCAGGCCAGAATGGCCTCCGGGGCGGGGTAGCGGCCGCGCGTCTGTTTTTTGAGCATGGCCGGCGCTACCGGCAGCATGGCCGCCACTTTCGGGTTGGCCGGGGTGCCGCCCGGCACCTTGTAGTCTTTGGCCTCCCAGGGGTGCTGGGCGTTGGGGTTGGCATCAATCCAGGCCAGGGCCTGGGCCTGCATCTCGGCCTGCGCGTTGGCGCCCGGTGCCACCAGTGCGTGAACCAGCCCCAGGCCATGCGCTTGTTGCGGTGAAAACAGCTGGCCTTCCACCAGGTAGGGCTGGGCGCCCAGCAGGCCGAGGTGGCGCGTCATTTTGGTGACGCCACTGGCGCCGGGCAGCAGACCGAGAGTGACCTCGGGCAGGCCGAACTGGATACGCGCGTCATCCACCGCGATGCGGTGGTGGCCGACCAACGCCACCTCCCAGCCGCCGCCCAGGGCGGTGCCGTTGAGGCAGCTGACCACCGGGATGCCCAGGGTCTCCAGCGTGCGGAAATCCCGCTTGACGCGTTCAATGCCGGTGTACACGGCAGGGGCGTCGGCCGGTGTCAGGCGCATCGTGGCCTTAAGGTCGGCACCAGCAAAAAACGTGCTTTTGGCCGAGGTCAGCAGGATGCCGCGAATGGCCGCACGGTCTTGCACGACTTGGGATGCCAGGGCGTGCAGGTCGTCCTGCCACTGCTGGCACATGGTGTTGACCGGTGAGCCGGGTTCGTCAAAGGTGACGGTGGCGATACCGTCTTGCAGGGTGTAGCGGATGGTTTTCATCAGAGTCTCTCCACAATGGTGGCAATGCCCATGCCGCCGCCCACGCAGAGCGTCGCCAGCCCGTAGCGCAACTGGCGCCGGTGCAGCTCATCAATCAGTGTGCCCAGGATCATGGCGCCGGTGGCACCCAGTGGGTGACCCATGGCAATCGCGCCGCCGTTGACATTCACCTTGTCGTGCGGCACCTGCATCTCTTTCATGAAACGCATCACCACGGCGGCAAAAGCCTCGTTCACTTCAAACAGGTCGATCTGGTCCACCGTCATGCCCGCTTTGGCCAGGGCCTTGCGGGTGGCTGGCATCGGGCCGGTGAGCATGATGGTGGGGTCGGCGCCGCTGAGTGCCACTGCCACGATGCGGGCTCGCGGCGTCAGGCCATGGCTGCGGCCAGCAGCCTCCGAGCCGATCAGCAGGGCGGTGGCGCCGTCCACGATGCCCGAGGAGTTGCCGGCATGGTGCACATGGTGGATGCGCTCCACCTGCGGGTAGCGGGTGAGCGCCACCTGGTCAAAGCCCATGCTGCCCATCTGCTCAAACGCGGGCTTGAGGCTGGCCAGGCCGTCCATCGTTGTGTGCGGTTTGATGAACTCGTCCTGCGCCAGAATGACCTGGCCCAGCGCGTCGCGCACCGGCACCACCGAGCGGGCAAAATGGCCGGCGCTTTGGGCTGCGCTGGCCCGCTGCTGCGAGGTCAGGGCAAAGCGGTCGACATCCTGGCGGCTGAATCCTTCCAACGTGGCGATCAGGTCGGCGCCGATGCCCTGTGGCACGAAGGCGGTGGCCGAGTTGGTTTCGGGGTCCATGGCCCAAGCGCCGCCGTCCGAACCGATCGGCACCCGGCTCATGCTCTCCACGCCGCCGGCCACCACCAGGTCTTCCCACCCTGAGCGCACCTTTTGCGCCGCCAGGTTCACGGCTTCGAGCCCGGAGGCGCAAAAGCGGTTGATCTGCAGGCCGGCACAGCGCACGTCCCAGCCGGCCTTGAGGGCCGCCACCTTGGGCAGCACCGAGCCCTGGTCGCCAATCGGCGAGACGATGCCCATCACCACATCGTCTACGGCGGCGGTATCGAACCCGTTGCGCCGTTGCAGTTCGGTCAGCAGGCCGGCCAGCAGGTTGACAGGCTTGACTTCGAACAGGCTGCCGTCTTTTTTGCCCTTGCCGCGCGGGGTGCGGATGGCGTCGTACACATAGGCTTCGGTCATGGGGGTCCTTAGGGTGGGGCGCCGAAGTATAGGCACTTCACCCGGCAGTGCTTCGGTGAGAATGACGGCTTGGCCACGCCGCCAGGAATAACAAACCATGATCAAGAGAACCCTCTTCAACGCCGAGCACGAAGCCTTTCGTGACAGTTTCGAGCGCTTCATGGCGCGCGAAATCGCGCCCTTTCATGCCGCCTGGGAGGATCAGGGCTATGTGGACCGGACGGTCTGGCACAAGGCGGGGGCCAATGGCTTTTTGGGCATGACGCTGCCAGAGCAATACGGCGGCGCCGGTGCGGACAAGCTGTATTCGGTGCTGCAGTTCGAGGCGCTGGCGGCTGCCGGTTTCAGCGGCATCGGCTTTGGCCTGCACAATGAAATCGTGGCACCCTACCTGCTTAATTACGGCACCGATGAGCAAAAGCAGCGCCTGCTGCCAAGGCTGGCCAGCGGCGCGATGGTGGGGGCAATTGCCATGAGCGAGCCGGCGGCCGGCTCTGACCTGCAGGGCATCCGCGCCACTGCGCTGCTGCAGCCCGATGGCAGTTACCTGCTCAACGGCAGCAAGACCTTCATCACCAATGGCTGGCACGCCGACCTGGTGATCGTAGTGGCCAAGACCCAGCCAGACGCCGGCGCCAAGGGCACCAGCCTGCTACTGGTGGAGCGCGGTATGCCAGGGTTTACCGTGGGCCAGCGCCTGAAGAAGCTGGGCCTGAAGGCGCAGGACACCTCGGAGCTGTTTTTTGACAATGTGCGCGTACCGGCGGCAAATTTGCTGGGCGGGCCGGCGCAATTGAACCGGGGCTTTATCTGCCTGATGGAGCAGCTGCCCTGGGAGCGGCTGCAAATCGCCATCACGGCGGTGGCAGCCGCGCAGGCGGCCATCGACTGGACGGTGACCTATGTCAAGGAGCGGCAGGTGTTCGGCCAGGCGGTGGCGGCGTTTCAAAACACCCGCTTTACGCTGGCCGAACTGCAGACAGAGGTGCAGGTGGCGCGCGTCTTTGTGGACAAATGCATCGAGCTGCTGCTGGGCGAGGCGCTTGACACTGCCACCGCCAGCATGGCCAAGTACTGGTGCAGTGACCTGCAGTGCAAGGTGATGGACGCCTGTGTGCAGCTGTTTGGCGGCTATGGCTACATGTGGGACTACCCAATCACCCGCGCCTATGCCGACGCCCGGGTGCAGCGCATTTACGGCGGCACCAACGAGATCATGAAAGAAGTGATCACCCGCGCCATGGGCCTGGGCGGCAAGACTGGCTGATTGGTATGGTCACGCCGGGCTGCCCGAGCCTCGACCGAGTCGGAAATGACGGGCTGGCGCTGGCTTATTGTTGATCCAGGAGCGCCGATATTTGTTGGTCTTTGGCCAACCAAAGCTGATGTGCCCACTGCTGGCAGGCCTGGCGCACCTTGGGATCGCCGGCGTAATCAGCGCCAATCAGCGGGGCTGGTACCGGCAGGGCCTGAATGCGCACAAGCACCTGCGGCACCTGGGCGCTGAGAAACTGCCAAAAATCAGGAGCACCCCCGGGGTAAACAATGGTGATGTCCAGAACTGCCTCAAACTTGTGACCCATGGCATTCAGGGCCATTGCCATGGCGCCAGTTTTAGGCTTGAGCAGGTGCCGGTAGGGCGACTGTTGGGCTTGCTGTTTGGCCCTGCTGAAGCGCGTGCCTTCCAAAAAATTCATCACGCTGGTTGGAATCAGCGCGAACTTTTCGCAGGCCTTGCGGGTAGTTTCTTGGTCGCGCCCGCGCATCTCGGGGTGCTGCTGTAAGTAGGCCTCGCTGTGTCGCTGCATGAATGGAAAATCCAGCGCCCACCA
>BJGT01000087.1 GCA_014190675.1 Comamonadaceae bacterium
AGACGGTGCGGCGCATGTTAAAAAAAACGACCTCAAACCCTGGCGTCGCTTGATGTGGTGCATCGGCGTCTTGAGTGACGAGTACCGCCAACGCATGTACGCTCTGCTTGAGTTGTACGCGCGACCCATGCCGCACTGCGAGCCGGTGATCTGTATCGACGAGAAGAACCTCCAGCTCATTGGCGACAGCCGCGAGGGATTGCCTATGGCGCCGCGTAGTCCGGCCAAGCAGGACTACGAGTACGTGCGTAATGGCACGACTAACCTGTTTGTGGCCGTTGAACCCAAGGCCGGAAAACGAGTCGTCTCGGTCGCCGCGCATCGAGGGAAAAATGACTTCGTCGCATTCATCGGCGAATTGCTCACAGGTGCCTACGCCAAGGCACGCCGCATTCACTTGGTTCTGGACAACCTCAGCACCCATTTCAGAAAGTGCTTTGATGACGTACTGGGTCAGCGAGCAGCCAACAAACTCTTGCGCCGCGCAGAGTTTCACTACACACCCAAGCACGCGAGAAACGCAGAACGACGCACCATTGAATGGCGCTTCACTCGACAAGAGGCTAATCGCAAGCTTGGGCGCCATTATGTTTCATAACTTACGTGTTATCGTACTACTTGGTCCAGTTTTCGACTTCTAGGCTCTTCACTCGCTCGAAGTCTTTTACATTGTTTGTGACAACTATGGCGCCCACCGCTCGCGCATGTGCGGCAATCATGAGGTCAGCGGCACCGAGCTGGGCACCACGTTTCTTCAGGTCCGCACGGATCTCGGCGTAATGCTTCGCCGCATCTTGAGGCCAGTCCAGCACAGCCAGGTGCAAGACCAGGCTATCGAGAACCGATTGGTTCTGTTTTCGCTTCGCGGCCGCTGAAGCCTGCACACCATATGTCAGTTCGGCAAACGTCACCGCCGACATCACCTGTTGCTGCAGAGGCACCGACTGCACCCTAGCCGCCAGCGCAGGCGACTCACCTCGCATGAGGAAGATGCAGGTATCAGTGTCGAGCATGAACAGTCGACCCGTCAAAACGCTCGCTCCTGAATTGGCATGCGTTCGCGGTCTACCATGAAGTCTGAAGAGGCCGTCATGCCTGACGCAAAGAAGCCAGACCAATCAGTCGGACGCGGTGTCAAGACCACACTTTCTCCCTCACGACGAATGAACACCTCACGGACAGAGTCTGGGAATCGATATTCCAGAGGCATGGTGACTGTCTGAGAACGGTTATTCCATCCAACGCGCGCAGTCGGCCTAGGGGTCGGTGTTTGGTGTATTGCCATGTATCAGAGTATATGGCTTTAGTCGCCATATGGTAAGCCATATGTTAAGTGTGACAGTCAGGCATTCCGTCGACGGTTGGTTGACCCCAATTCCCGCCACCCAGTCTTCAAAATCGCTGTAAATGCGGCGCTCCACCTAAGGCACACGAGCAGGCGAATTGGCGGATGGCCAGGCCTTTGCCTGCGCCAGTCTGCCTGCGCCAGTCTTGCGGAAAACTATAATTACTTATAAACAGCCATAGTCCATCTGAGGCTGCTCATGACCAACCTATTCAAGCGCACCGAACTTGCCAACGAGGTTGCAGACAAGATCCTTTTCACGTCTCCAACGTCGGCATCGAGTTCGGGGTTGTTCCTCGCTGCGCCCAGACGCACGGGCAAGTCCACTTTCTTATTGGGAAACTGGCGATGGATTCGACTCTACGGAACACCTTGACTGGTCAAAAGCCCGCAAGACGGCGCTACCGAAACTTAAACCGACGACCAAAACAATCTCGCTCAGGTTGCCGCAGCATTTACTTGACTCCTTGAAGGTGGCAGCAAACTCGCGTGACGTGCCTTACCAGTCGCTGATCAAGGTTTGGTTGCAGGAAAAGCTAAATAGCCGTTGAGCAGTAGCGCCGCCAAGTCTGCCAAACCCCATAACCCGCCTGTCAAGCCGGGCTGTGTCAAAACAACAAGCGCACCAAGCCCAGGCTGAGCATGGGAAAGAACAGCAGCAGCAGCACGCGCAGCGCGTCCCAGGCCAGAAAGGGCATGACGCCCCGGTAGGTCTCGCTCATGGAGACATCCCGGGCGAGGTTATTGACCACATACACATTGAGCCCCACGGGTGGCGCAATCATGCCAATGCCAACCGTCATGAGCACCAGAATGCCAAACCAGATGGCTTTGTCTTGCGCGCCCAGGCCCCACAACTCCAAGCCCATGATGGCCGGGAACAGCACCGGAATCGTCAGCAGCAACATCGAAAGTTCGTCCATCACGCAGCCCAGCAGCACATACAGCAGCAGCACTGCGCTAACTACAGCCAGCGGCGCGACGGGTAGGTGGCTGACCAGATCGGCCACTGCGCTGGGCATACCGGTGAGCGCCAGCGTGGCGTTCATCATGTCGGCGCCCAGGAAAATCATGAAAACCATGGCGCTGGTCTCGGCGCTGCCAACAAAGCTGTTCTTGATCTCCTGCCAGCCCATTTCGCCTTGCAGTGCGCCGGCTGCAAAGGTGGCTACTGCACCCACTGCCGCACCCTCGGTAGGCGAAAAAACACCGCCGTAAATGCCGCCAAAAACGATGACAAAGATCACCAGCAGGGGCCAGACACCCAGCAGTGTGGCGCGGCGTGTGGCTGGCGAGGCCTTGGGCGCGGGTGGCGCCAACTGTGGGTTGGCCCGGCACAGCAGCGCCACCACCACCAGGTAACCCAGCATGGCCAGGATGCCCGGCACCATCGCCGCAGCAAACAACTTGGCAATGTTTTGCTCGGTGAGAATGGCATACACCACCAGCGGCACCGAGGGTGGTATCAAGATGCCCAAGGTGCCACCGGCGGCCAGCGTGGCTGTAGACAGGCGACCGGCGTAGCCGTGGCGCTTCATCTCCGGGTAAGCCACCTGCGTGATGGTGGCCGAGGTGGCCACCGACGAACCACAGACTGCACCAAAAGCTCCGGCCGACAGAATACTGGCCATGCCCAGGCCGCCGCGCACATGGCCGACCCAGGCCGCCGCCGCCTGGAACAGGCGCCGGCTCAAGCCGCCTTGGGTGGCAAACTGACCCATCAGCAAAAACAAGGGAATCACGCTGAGTTCATAGACCGTCAGCCGCGCCACAGCGCTGCCTTTGAGCAGGTTCAAAAAGCTGGCCTCGCTGCTGAGCACCACATAGCCGAGGGCGCCTGGCACAAACATCGCAGCAGCAATCGGTACCCTTAGCGCCATCAGCAGCAGCATGCCGGCAAACATCAGCAGGCCGACCAGGATCGGGGTGCTCATCTCAACGCCCGTCGCCGGCCAGTGGCGCGAGCAGCAGGTCGTCCCAAGCCTGCTGCAGCGCAATCAGCGAAGCCAGGGACAGGCCGGGCACCAGCGCGGCATAGGCCCACCACATGGGCAGCGCCAGCACCATGCTGGTCTCACCCGCGGCCTGCACCGCTAACGCGCCGGCACCGCTGCGCCAGGCCAACAGCAGGCCCATAACTGCCAGCAGCACGCAGCCCACGGCATCAAGCCGGCGAGACAGGGCTGGCCTGAGGTGCTGGGTAAAGAAGTCAACAATGATGTTGGCGCGACGCCACTGACACCACGGCAAGCCCAGCGAGATAGCCACTGCGATCAACATCTGGGTGATCTCGACATCGCCCGCAACCGGTTTAGACCACAGGGCACGCGCTACAACGCTCCACACCACCATCATTGCGCACAGCATGGCTACCAGCGCGCCGAGCCAGGCACAAGCCACGGCCAGCCGGCGCAGCAACTGGCTCATGGGCCGGCCGGCCTCAGGGCCTGAACGCTGCGGGTCGGGAGCGGCAGAAAACCAGGCAATACAAAACCGTCCAAGGCTTGGTGGACAGCTTACTTGCTGTACTTGACCAACAACTCGCGCGCCTCGGCCAACATCGCCCGGCCATTGCTGCCCCGCTTGTCCATCTCGGCAACCCATTCGTCGTACAGACCCGACGAGGCCTTCACCCAGGTGTCGAGTTCAGCAGCCGGGATCATGTGAAACGTATTGCCCCGCTCCTGTGCTGCCTTGCGCCCAGCGGCTTGGCTGCCGTCCCAGATCTTGCCAATTTGCTGGCTCAGAGCAGCGCCGCTGTTGTTGTCGATCACTTTCTTCAAATCGGCGGGCAGGCTGTCGTACTTGGCCTGATTCATGCCAAAAACAAAGGTTGCGCTGTACAGCGCCGGGCGGCTCGGGTCGGTCTCGCTGTGATATTTCACCATTTCATGCAGCTTGAGGCTGGGCATCACCTCCCAGGGCAGCAAAAAGCCGTCTATGGTGCCTTTGCTCATGGCATCCGGAATCGCCGGCAGCGGCATGCCGACCGGACTGGCGCCCAAACTGGCCAGCAGCTTATTGGTCTGGCGGGTCGGGGCGCGCATTTTGAGACCCTTGAAATCGGCCAAGGTCTTGATCGGTTTGCCATTGCTGTGGATATAGCCTTCATCGTGCACCCAGGTCGCAATGAACTTGATACCGACGAACTCTTTGGCACTGTGCTTGTTAAAGAAGTCCCAGGTTGCGCGCGCGCCGACCTCGGCGCTGTTGGTCATGAAAGGCAGCTCAAACACATCGGTACTGGGAAAGCGCCCTGGCGTGTACCCTGGCAGGGTGATGACGACATCGTCTACGCCATCCTTCAGGCGGTCAATCAGTTGGGCCGGTGTGCCGCCGCCACTCATGGCCGGCAACACCTGGCACTTGATGCGGTTACTGCTCTCGGCTGCTACTTTGTTGCACCAGGGGGCGATCACATTGACCGAGGCCATGGCGGTTGGGGTCCAGATGTGGTGAAACTTCAGCGTCACGTCTTGTGCCAACGCTGGTATGGCGGCGGCAGTAGCACCAACCAAGGCGAGCAGAGCAAGGGTTTTCTTCATGGTTTTCTCCGGATGGTTGAAGGACAGGATCAGGACCAGATCTCAGCGGCAGTCTGCACCACCAACTCTAATTTTCGGCGTTGGTCTTCCACCGCAATATTGTTGCCGTGAACAGTGCTTGAAAAACCGCACTGCGGGCTCAAGCACAGTTGCTCGAGCGGCGCAAACTCGGCGGCCTCGTAGATCCGCCGCTTGAGCTCGGCAGTGCTCTCAAGCTGCCCAAATTTGGTGGTCACCAGGCCCAGCACCACCTGCATGCCGGGCTTGAGGTAACGCAGCGGGCGGAAATCGCCGCTGCGCTGGTCGTCATACTCCATAAAGATCGCATCCAGGTTCATCTCCGAGAGCAGCGCCTGGGCCACTGGCTCGTAGTTGCCGGCGGCGGCGTGTGTGCTTTTGAAATTGCCGCGGCACAGGTGCATGGCCAGGGTCATACCTGCGGGCTTGAGCGCCACCACCTTGTTGATGAACCCGGCATAACGGTGCGGCAGCTCATTGGGATCATCACCCCGTTGGCGGGCCGCCTCGCGCATTTTCTCGTCGCACAAATAGGCCATGTTGGTGTCGTCCATTTGCACATAGCGGCAGCCGCCGTCAAACAGGCTTTGCAGCTCGGCGGCATAGGCGTGCGCCACGTCGTCATAAAACGCCGGCTCGAGTTCGGGGTAGGCCGCCCGGCTGATGCCCGCGCGCCCGCCTCGAAAATGCAGCATGGTCGGGCTGGGGATGGTGACCTTGGGCGTGCAGCCGGGCGCATGCAGGGCCACTTGCTGTTGCAGGTAGTCAAAATCTGCACGCTGGATGGCCTTGAGGTGGCGCACTTTGTCAACCACCTTGATCACCGGCGGAGCCAGCTCTTCGCTGCCGTCGGCGCGCTTGACGGTAAAGGGCACATCGGTGTGAACACCGCCGAGCTGCTCCAGGAAATCGATATGAAAATAGGTGCGGCGGAACTCGCCATCGGTGATGGACTGCAGACCACAATCGCGCTGAAATTTCACCACCTCGGTGATGGCGCGGTCTTCTACAGCGCGCAGCTGTTTGGCGCTGATCGCGCCCTTGGCTTTTTCCTCGCGCGCCTGCAGCAAATAAGCTGGGCGCAAAAAGCTTCCCACATGGTCTGCCCGAAAGGGCGGCTTGGTACGCTCGGTCATGAGCACGAGTGTCAAGTGATGCCAGCCGCCCCGCAATTCGGGAAAACCCCTGCAACGGTCAGCTTGCAGATGACGGGTTGCCAGACGGGGCTGGGGGTTTAGAGCGTCAGGACCGTGCAACCGGTGGTTTTGCGGGCTTCGAGGTCGCGGTGGGCCTGCGCCACGTCGAGCAGTGGGTAGCGTTGGTCAACCCGGATTTTCACCAGGCCGCTCGTCACGGCTGCAAACAAATCATCGGCCATCAGCTGCGCCGACTCCCGCGTGGCGATATGGTTGAACAGGGTTTGGCGCGTGACGTAAAGGCCCTTGGCGTTCAGAATAGTTGCCGAGAAGGCCGGCGCCGGACCGGACGAATTGCCAAAACTGGCCATCAAACCAAACGGCGCCAGGCATTCGAGCGAGCGGTCCCAGGTGTCTTTGCCCACCGAGTCGTAAACCACCTTGACGCCCCGCCCGCCGGTGATCTCTTTCACCCGTGCCACAAAGTCTTCGCTGGCATAGTTGATGACATGGGCTGCGCCATGCTCCTTGGCCAGCGCGCATTTGGCGTCCGAACCGGCGGTGCCAATGAGCTGCAGGCCCAGCGCCTTTGCCCACTGGGTGGCGATCAGGCCGACGCCGCCGGCCGCTGCATGAAACAGCACAAAGTCGCCAGCGTTCAAGCCGCCCTGAGGCTGGGTGCGCTTGAGCAGGTATTGCGCAGTCAGGCCCTTGAGCATCATCGCAGCGCCGGTCTCGAACGAGATGGCGTCGGGCAAACGACACACAGTTTTTGCCGGCATCACCCGCAGCTCGCAGTAGCTGCCCGGCGGTTGGCTGGCATAGGCCGCGCGGTCGCCGGCCTTGAGGTGGCTCACGCCCTCGCCCACCGCCTCCACCACACCGGAGGCTTCCATGCCCATTTGCAGCGGCATTGGCAGTGTGTAGAGGCCGGAGCGCTGGTATATGTCGATGTAGTTCAACCCCACTGCCTTGTGGCGGATGCGGATCTCGCCGGGGCCGGGGTCGCCGACCACGACATCGACCACCTGCAGAACTTCAGGGCCACCGTTGCGGTCTATGCGTATCGCTTTGCTCATTCAAATCCCCAAAAAACAAAAAAATCATCAGCCCCACTGAGGCTCACGCTTGTCGATAAAAGCTTGCACCCCCTCTAGCGCGCTGTCGTCCATCATGTTGCAAGCCATGGTGTGCGCGGCCTCGGTGTAAGCGGCTTCAATACCGTTTTCGATTTGGCGGTAAAACAGTTGCTTGCCCATGGCCACCGCCAGGCGTGGTTTGGCCAAAATACTTTGCACCAGTTGTTCCACTGCGGCATCCAGCAGCTCGGGCTCGGCAACCCGGTTCACCAGGCCTTGCTGGCGGGCCTGCTCGGCACTGATGAAGTCGCCCGTGAGCAGCATCTCAAGAGCTGCTTTACGACCCAGGTTGCGCGACAGGGCGACACTGGGCGTGGCACAAAACAGGCCAAACTTGATGCCGCTGACCGCAAAGCGCGCGCTGCTGGCAGCCACGGCGAGGTCGCACATGGCCACCATCTGGCAGCCCGCCGCAGTGGCAATGCCTTGCACCCTGGCAATCACCGGTACTGGCAAGCGCTGCAAAGCCAGCATCACCTCGGTGCATTTTGCAAACAGCGCTTGGTAGTAAACCAGCGACGGCTCTGCGCGCATTTCCTTGAGGTCGTGCCCGGCACAAAAAGCCTTGCCATGTGCCGCGAGCACCACCACCCGCACACTCGGGTCGCTGGCAACCAAGGCCAGCTCCTGCTGCAGCGCCGCCAACAGCGCCTCAGACAGGGCGTTGAAGGCATCCGGACGGTTGAGCGTCAGGGTTTTGACGCCTCGGGCATCCATGGCACTCAATAGGCAGGGTGTATCGGTCTGAGTCATGGGCTAATCCTCTTGGTCAATCAGGTGGCCAGCGCCTGGTCAATGTCCCAGAGTATGTCATCGATATGCTCAATACCCACCGACATGCGCACCATGTCTGGTAACACGCCGGCGGCAATTTGTTGCTCTGCATCGAGTTGGCGATGGGTGGTGGAGGCCGGGTGGATGATGAGGGTTCGGGTGTCTCCGATATTGGCCAGGTGGCTCATGAACTGCGCTGATTCAATAAAGCGCACGCCAGCATCGAGCCCGCCCTTGACACCAAACGCCAGCAGACCCGAGGCACCGGGCGCACCGTCCACCGGTCGCATCTGTTTCTCGACCAGGCGGTAGTTCGGGTGATCCGGCAGCCCGGGGTAATTGACCCAGCTCACGCGCGCATGGCTTTTAAGAAACTGCGCCACCCTGCGTGCGTTGCTGCAATGCCGCTCCATGCGCACATGCAGGCTCTCGGTACCCTGCAAGATTTGCCACGCCGAAAACGGCGAGAGGGTGGCGCCATAGACCCGCAGCACCTCCATGCGCGCCCGCATGGTGAAGGCAAAATCGCCAAAGGTCTCGTGAAACTTGACGCCGTGGTAGCCCGCCGAAGGCTCGGTCATACCGGGAAACTTGCCGTTGTCCCAGGGAAACTTGCCGCTCTCCACCAGCACCCCGCCCAGCGTGGTGCCATGGCCGCCCAAATACTTGGTGGCCGAGTGCACCACGATGTCAGCCCCATGCAGCAGCGGCCTGCATAAAAACGGCGAGGGCACGGTATTGTCAATAATCAGCGGCACACCATGGGCATGGGCCACATCGGCCACGGCGGCGATGTCCAGCACAGTCAGGCTGGGGTTTCCCAGGCTCTCTGCGAACACCGCACGGGTGTTGGGCCGCATGGCCGCCTCAAAAGACTGCGCTTGATTGGCATCTACAAAGGTGGTCTCGATGCCAAAGCGCTTGAGGTTCACAGCCAGCAGGCTGACGCTGCCACCGTACAGGGCGCCCGCAGCCACCACATGATCGCCCTGCTGCAGGATGGTCATCAGGGCCATCGCCTCGGCGGCCATGCCGCTGGCCGCTGCCAGGCCAGCACGTCCGCCCTCCAAGGCTGCCACGCGCTCTTCGAGGGCGGCCACCGTGGGGTTGGAGAGGCGCGAGTACACATTGCCAAAGGTCTGCAAATTGAACAGGCTGGCGGCATGCTCGGCACTGTCAAAAACAAAGCTGGTGGTCTGGTAAATCGGCAGGGCCCGGGCACCGGTGGCGCTGTCTGGCACCTGGCCGGCGTGAATGGCCAGGGTTTCGGCTTGGAAGATACGGTCTGCCATGCTGCTCAGCCCCGGCTTGCCTGCCGCTTGGCAGAGATCACGCCCGTGTTCACCCCCACCAGGTTGAGCCCGCCAAACAGCCGTCCATGCTCAATCTTGACGCAGCGGTCCAACACCGAATGGAGACCGGCCGAGCGCGCCAGGTCGTCGGCCTGGGGGTTGACAACCCCGATTTGTTGCCACAGGCATTTGGCTCCGATCGCGATCGCCTGCTGCGCAATGGGCAGCACGTCCTCGGTGCGGCGGAACACGTCAACCATATCGACCGGAAACTCGATGTCGGTCAGCGCGGCATAGCAGTGTTCGCCCAAAATATCGGTGCCGGCCTTGGCATAGCGCGGGTTCACCGGCACCACACGGTAGCCGTGCGACTGCATGTATTTCGCGGCAAAGTAGCTGGGGCGATGCCATTCAGCCGACAAACCAACCACCGCAATGGTGCGGCAGTTTTGCAGAATCAGCTTGAGTTCGTCGATCGTGGTCATGGTCGAAGTCTAACGAGAGTTTGCATTCAAAGAAAGCGAGTCGGCCGCAACAGCTGCCAGCCCAACACTATGCCGCCTTCATCGCGGATTCCGCGAGCCGGATATCCCAGCCCGACCGCAATGCAGCTTGGGCCGCAGGATCAAGGTGAACCGGAAAGTGCGTTGCCAGCAAATGGGCTGCCCGCTGGCGCGCAACCGCTCGGATGTCCAAGGCGCCAGCCTGTTCCCATTGCACGGGTGCACGCCGATCAGCCAAGCGCGGGTAGACGAAATCGCTCGACATACGGGCCAAGGTATCGGGTTGGCCCAGAAAGTGGCCTTCGCCGACCACCACGTTGCGGATGCTGTCAATGGCGAGGGTAGCCGGCCCCACATCGACAGGCGCCAAGGACTTGAGGATGGCGCCCAACATGTCGTTGTCAATCAGATACGCCTCCAGCGATACCGCCATCAGGCTGGCCTGCATGCCGCTGGCCTGCGTGATGAAGTTGCACCCCGCCTGCGCCGCCAGCGTCACACTTAGCGCTTTTTCGTAGCCCGCTTGGGCATCCGGGATTTTGCTGTCAGTGGCACCGGCAATGGTGGAATTGGGCAGATTAAAGTGCCTGGCCATCTGAACGCAGGCCGCTGTAAGCGTGGCCTGCTCACCCGCGCCACCGGCCATGCCGCCCGTGCGCAGGTCTGTGACCATGGGCCTAGGGCCAAACACAAGCCGCGCCTGAGGGTCGGCCAACCAGCCCACGACCATGCCGGCCAGGGTTTCGGCGGTGGTCTGGGCAATGCAGCCGGCCATGGTGACCGGGCTGGACGCCCCCATCTGGCCGAAGGTGTTGACCATGGCCGGGATGCCCATCTCCACGGCCTTGAGCAAGACCTCACAAGCGGCCGGATCAAAACGAAGCGGCGGTACGACATGGTTGATGTTGAGTGACAGAAAGGGCCGAGCGCGGAAGGCGTCCTCTGAGCCGGCCACGGTATGGCACATGCGGGCGATGGCCTCCACATGGGACGCCGCAGACGCCGACACGCACACATGCTTGGACGTGCCGGCCAGGCTGGCGAATGCGGTGTTGACCTCCAGCGACAGCACATCCGGCATATCACGGGCAACCAGCGAACGCGAGAAAAAGTGCACGTGCTCCAGCGTATCCACCAGGCGTGCCGCGTCGTACAGATCCCGCAAGGTTGATTCGCGGTAGGCGCCGGTTTCCAGATCGACGATCATGGGCGCCGCGCCCCCGGTGCCCACGTGCACCCGGCCACCTGTTAGCGCCATGTCATGGCGCGGGTCCTGCCCACACAGCATCACCTCCCGTGGCAGTGTGTCAAGGCAACGTCTGACAAGGACGTGTGGAAACAGCAGCCGGCCCGCTTCAGACAGCGTGCCGCCGGCCGCCTGCACCAGCGCGACAACACGGGGCGGCGCGTCTGACAGACCTGTATCGGCCAGGATGTCCAGCGCCGCTCTTTCTATCGCCAGCACCGCTTCGGGATCCAAGGGGGCATAACGGCCGCCCACCGCTAGCACGCGTGCGCCACCGGTGTCGGCTTCACGTTCGCGGCGGCGTCGCACGCGACTTGGCGCCTGCTCACTCATGCCATGGCAACGAGTTCCTCGGCATCGACGCCGAGCTGCACCCCCAGCGCCCGCAGCGATGCCAGGGTGGCCGGCGGGATGGGAATACCGGTGGCCAGACGCTCCAGCCGCAACGCGGCCTCACGCTCGCCCGGAACCTCCACCCGGTCAAAACCCGGCGCCGGCGGGCAGTCACGCAGTTCAGCCAGGCATTCTTCGGCCGCGCGTCGATAGGCCGAGGACGCCCGAAACCGAGACAAATCGATGGCGAGGCAGATCCAGTTCATGCCATCCATGGCCTGCCCCAGGATGGCCTCGCCCAACAGCTCGGCCACCAGCGCCATGCCATAGCCTTTAGGGCCAGCCATAGGGAGAATCGCGCCGCCATTGAAGTAGTCGTCCGGGTTGGTGGTGGGATTGCCTGCAGCGTCGATGCACAGGCCTTCGGCCAGGGGCCGGCCGGACATCTTGGCGGCGTAGATTTTGCCGCCGGCGGCCATGCCGGTGGCAAAGTCAATCACCACCGGGCCACGCTCACCCGCAGGAATCGCAAACGCGTAAGGGTTGGTCGGCAACACGGCGCGCGCGCCGCCATAAGGTGCCACCTGGCGCCAGTCCTTGCGCGAGCCACCGCCAAACATGATGGTCAGGCAGCCGGCTTCGGCGCCACGCTGGGCAAAGGCGCCGATGCGGCCGGTGTGGTCCACATTGGCCACCCCCACCGCCGCCATCCCGTCCCGCTTGGCCCGCTCCAGCATGCGGTCGGTGGCCAGCCGAAAAGCCGGCATGCCCAGGCCATTGCCACCGTCCACCATCTCGGCGCCACCCTCTGCGGTGACCAGGCTGGGGATGGCGCTTGGTACAAATCTGCCCTCGGCGGCACGCTCGGCGTACCAGTCCAAGCGGAAGATGCCGTGTGAATAGACACCGCAGAGGTCCGCGTCCACCAGATGCTCGGCAATCTCGGCCGCAATGGCCGGCTGGCAACCGATCGCGGTCATGACCCCAGTGCCAAACCGGGTCAGCCCAGCGGCTCCCAGGCGTGGGTCGTGTTCAGTCATGCCCTTGGGCTCCCATGTCACTTGCTGTCAATTGATCGCGCGGAATATGGCAACAAATGCCGTGGCCGCTGGGCGCCATTTGCCAGGGCGGCGCTGTCGTCATGCAAATATCACCCACCTTTTTAGGGCAGCGCCGTTGGAATGGGCAACCCTGGGCCGGTGGCGCCAGTTCAACAATGTCATCGGCCAGCAGGATGGGCGCCTTGTCAGGCACAGGCTCGAGCACCGCGCCCAAGAGCACCTCGGTATAGGGATGCGATGGCGTGGCGTAAACCTCGGCGGCGGGCCCGATCTCGCACAGCCGGCCCTGGTACAACACGGCCACCCGGTCAGCCAGGGCCCGCACCACCGCCAGGTCGTGCGAGACAAACAAGTAGGTGGTGCCCTTGTCACGTTTGAGCTCGTTCAGCAGTTCCAGCACCGCCGCCTGCACGGACACATCCAGCGCCGAGGTCACCTCGTCACACAGCACGATGTCTGGCTCGGCCGCAAAGGCGCGGGCGATGGCAATCCGCTGTTTTTCACCGCCCGACATTTGGCTGGGCAGCCGGTCCAGGTAGTGGGCACCGAGGCGCACACGTTCCAACAGCTCGACGCTGCGTGCGTGCAGGGCATCGCCAGACAGACCGAAATACAGTTGCAAAGGCTGCGCCAGAATCTCAGCCACCGTGTGACGCGGGTTCAGGCTGTCATCCGGGTTCTGGAAGATCAGTTGAATGCGACGCAGGTGGTCAGGCGGCCGTTGGTCGACATTGGGCGCCAAGGCATCGTCGCCACCCAGGCCTATATGCCCAGCGACTGGGGGGTTCAGGCCGG
>BJGT01000088.1 GCA_014190675.1 Comamonadaceae bacterium
AGCACCAGAAAGAATGGCAGGTAGTCTTGCATCTGCTCGACCAGCCAGTAACCCAGCACACCACCCAGTGCAGTGACCGAGCCTGCCAGTGACACCTTGAGCAGAGCGGCGCGGCGGTTGCTGCTGCTTTGGCTCAAGACCATCAGGTCGCCCATGTGGTGGGGCACCTCGTGCACGAGAACCGCCAGCGCAGCAATCGCACCCAGGCGCAAATCAGCCACAAAGGCCGCGGCAATCAGCACGCCGTCGCCAAAGCAGTGCACGCTATCGCCGGTCAGCACGACCCAACTACCGCTGACCGGGGCCTGCTGCTGGGTGCTGTCCTGATGACTGTGCTGGTGCACGCCGTGCTGGTGACCTGGATGATCGTGGTGGTGTTCATGGCCGTGGTGCCACAGCTCGGCTTTGTCCATCAGGAAAAAAAACACCAGGCCACCCAGCAGGGTCATGAACAGATCGGCCGCCCCAACCTGGCTCTCAAAGGCCTCGGGCAACAGGTGCATGAAGGCGGTGGCCAGCAGGGCGCCGGCGGCCAGGCTCAGCATGTGCTGGGTGTAGCGGGCCAAGGCGCCAAAAATCAGCAGGGCCGCCAGCCACACGCTGCCAATGCCGGCAATCAAGGTGCCGGTGAGGATGGCGGCGAGCAGCACCTCAGGCCACCCCGTGGTTTTTGAACCAGGCCAGGCAACGCTGCCATCCGTCTTCAGCCGGTCTCTGGCTGTAAGTCGCCCGGTAGTCGGCATGAAAAGCGTGGCCGGTTTCCGGGTAGACCACCAACTCGGCTGCTTTGGAGATGGGGCTTCCAGCCAGCAAGGCAGCTTTCATTGCCGCCACGGATTCCAGGGGTATGCCGCTGTCTTTTTCGCCGTAAAGGCCGAGCACGGGCGCGCGCATGGTGGCTGCCAGGTCGAGCGGATGCAGGGGTTGCATGGCGTTTTTTTCGCCAACCAGCCGGCCATACCAGGCCACTGCGGCACGCACCGGAGCGTGGGCCGCATACAGCCAGGTCCAGCGCCCACCCATGCAAAAGCCGGTCACGCCCAGCCGCGCCAAATCACCGCCGTGGCTGCCAGCCCAGCTGGCCGCCCCATCAAGATCCGCGAGCACCTGCGCATCGGACACCTTGCTGATGACCTCAGCAAACAACTTGGCCATTTCGCCATAGTCAGAGGGCTCGCCCTGACGCGCAAAAAGCTCTGGGGCGAGCGCGAGATAGCCGGCTCTGGCAAAGCGCCGGCAAATGTCGGCAATGTACTCATGCACACCAAACGCCTCATGAATCACCAGCACCACTGGCAAATTGGTTTTACCGGCAGGGGCCGCAAAAAAAACCGGTACCTTAAAGCCAGCCACCTCGTAGCTGGTCTCGCCGGTGGCCAGGCCCTCTGAGGCGGTTCGCACCGCGGTTTGCGCCACCAATGGGCCAGCGCTTGCGGCATAGCCCACGCCCAGCGCCAGTTTCAGGGCGGTTCGCCGCGAGGCGCCAGCCAAACTGCTCTGGCCAGGCAGCAGCGCGGCCAAATCAAGGTGCAGGTTAGTCAGGCTCATGGGTCGGGGCTGCCTTTGCTGAAAAAATACATGTGCTCCGTCTTGGGCCTGTGGAGTTTAGACACATCCACCTGTGGACTGGCGTCATGCAAGTTCGGGGCCCGCCACAGCCGGGGTCTGGCTCAGCGCCAAGCTGGCTCGGGCCAGGCCGTCACGGCCGATGGGTATGCCCTGCACCAGCAGGGCGGCCTCGATGCCCGCCAGACAACCCATCATCGATGCCGGGTTTTGGTCTCCCAGGTGCCCGATACGGAAAGCCCGGCCGCTGAGCGGCCCCAGGGCGCCAGCAAAAGCCACCTGAAAGCGCTCACGCGCCACCGTTCGCAAGGCGTCAACATCGGTGCCTGATGGCACCAGCACCGTGGTCACAGACACCGAGCGAGCGGCCGGGTCACGGGCAAAAAAATCCAGGGCGCCGGCGCTGCTCCAACCCTGCACTGCGGCATGTACCGCCTGGGCGAGTTGCCGGTGGCGCTCGAAGACCTGGTCAAGCCCCTCCTGGAACAGCAGGCCCAGCGCTGCGGCCAAGCCAGCCACCAGGCTTTGTGGCGCAGTGCCGCAAAATTTCCGGTATGACAAATCGCTTTTTCGGCGTACCCAATCCCAGTAAAAGCGGGGTGCCGGATTGGCGCTTGCCATGGCCAAGGCCGCTGCATTGACGGCTACAAAACCAATGCCGGGCGGGCACATCAGACCTTTTTGCGAGGCTCCCAGCACAACATCGGCGCGCAGTGCGTCCATGGCAAAAGGTGCGGCGCCTAAAGAGGCCACCACATCAACAACAAACAGCGCCGGGTGGCCAGTGGCATCGATGGCGGCGCGCAGCGCCGCCAGGTCGGTGCTAACGCCGCTGGAGGTATCGGTGTGCACCACAAACACGGCCCGAATCTCATGCTGGTGGTCCTGGCGCAAGGCTTGCGCAACAGCCGCGACGTCAATCGGCAGGCCTTCAACCCAAGGGGTGCGCAACACGCGCCGCCCCAGCGCCTCGGTCTGCACGGCCCAAGACTCCGAGAAATGCCCGGTGCCGGGCACCAGTGCGGCACCGCCTAAGGGCAGCAGGTTTTCCACCACGGCCTCCCACACGCCATGGCCGTTGGAGGCGTACAAAAAAACATCGGCCGCCTCGGTTTGCAGCAGGCGGCGCAGGCCGGTCTCGCAGGCTTGGATGCTGCTGTCGACACGCGGGTCGCCCAGGTCCATGGGTTGGCGGTTCATCGCCCACAGTACTTCGTCGGGCACTGGCGTTGGCCCGGGTGAATGGAGCAGGCGTCGGCCCACAATGCGGCCTGCGCCTTGAGTTGCCAATGCTTTCAATGGGCTTTCTCCCAGTTAGATCCGACACCTATTTCAGCGAGCAGTGGCACGCGCAACTTCGCAACGCCAGCCATCAAACGCGGTATTTCATGGCGTACCCAGTGCAGCTCAGCCTCGGGCACCTCGAACACCAGTTCGTCATGTACCTGCATGATCATTTTGGTGGCGCGCTGCTCGGCGTCCAGCACCTGCTGCACCTTGACCATGCTGAGCTTGATCAGGTCGGCCGCCGTGCCCTGCATGGGCGCGTTGATGGCCGCGCGCTCGGCGCCGCTGCGGCGCGGTCCATTGGGGGAATTGATCTCAGGCAAGTAGAGCCGGCGGCCAAACACGGTTTCCACATAGCCCTGCGCCTTGGCCTGCTGCCGGGTCTCGTCCATGTAGCGTTTGACGCCGGGGTAGCGCTCAAAGTAACGCTCGATGTAATTTTTGGCCGCCGTGTTGTCAATGCCCAGGCTGCGCGCCAGGCCGTAGGCGCTCATGCCGTAGATCAGCCCGAAGTTGATCACCTTGGCATAGCGCCGCTGCTCGCTCGTCACTTGATCGGTGCTCAGGCCGAACACTTCGGCCGCGGTGGCACGGTGCACGTCCATGCCGTCATGGAAGGCCAGCACCAGCGCCGCGTCGCCACTCAGGTGGGCCATGATGCGCAGCTCGATCTGGCTGTAGTCGGCGCTGGCGATCAGGCTGCCCGCCGGCGCCACAAAGGCTTCGCGCACTCGCCGGCCCTCTGCCGTGCGCACCGGGATGTTTTGCAGGTTGGGCTCGTTGCTGGATAGCCGCCCGGTCACCGCCACCGCCTGCGCATAGTGGGTATGGACCCGGCCGGTTCGAGGGTGCGCCAGCTGGGCCAGTTTGTCGGTGTAGGTGCCCTTGAGCTTCGACAGGCCCCGGTGCTCCAGGATCTTGGCCGGCAACGGGTAGTCTTCGGCCAGCTTTTCCAGCACTTCTTCGTCTGTGCTGGGGGCGCCGGTCGCGGTTTTCTTGACCACCGGCAGTCCGAGCTGCGTGAAGAAAATCTCGCCAATCTGTTTAGGGCTGCCCAGGTTGAAGGGCTGGCCTGCCAGGGTATGGGCTTCGCCCTCGAGCTGCAGGATGCGCTGGCCGAGCTCATGGCTTTGCAGCGCCAGCATGGGCCCGTCAATCAGCACGCCGTTGCGCTCAATGCGGTACAGGGCCTCGCTGCTGGCGATCTCCATCTGATAGATAAAGCGCAGCCGGTCGTCGGCCTGCAGCTGGGGCCAAAGCGCATGGTGGACAGCGAGCGTCTGGTCAGAGTCTTCGCACGCGTATTCGGTGGCGCGGGCAATCTCGACCTGCGAGAAAGGAATCTGCCCGGCCCCCTTGCCGCACAGGTCTTCATAGCTGATGCCGCCGCGCCCCAGGTGGCGCAAAGCCAGGCTGGCCAGCCCATGCGGCTTGTGCACCTCGAGCACATAGCTCTGCAGCATGGTGTCGTGCACATAGCCCTGCACCTCGATGCCGTGGTTGGCGAGTACATGGCGGTCATACTTGACGTGTTGGCCCAGCTTGGGCCGGCTGGCGTCCTCCAGCCAGGGCTTCAGGCGTGCCAGCACCTCAGCCCTGGGCAGCTGCTCGGGCGCGCCGGGGTAGTCGTGTGCCAACGGAATATAAGCTGCCTCACCGGGCTGCACGCTCAAGCTCAGGCCGACGAGCTCGGCGCGCATGGCATCGAGCGAGCTGGTCTCGGTGTCAAGCGACACCAAATCTGCCGCCCCAATGCGCGACAGCCAGTCCTCAAAAGCTGACCAGTCGAGCAGGGTTTGGCAGTGCAAGGGGCTGGCTGGGGGCATGTGGCTGGCCGGGCTTGGCTGGCTCGCGGCCGCCGCTTCAGCCTGGGCTTCGTCAAACAGGCCGGGCTCGGCTGGGCGTGGCGTTTTACCCGCACCGGGCCGCGAAACAGCAGAGGCGCTGCTGGCCCGCGCCAGTCCCTTGAAGCCGAATTTTTCATAAAAAACCTGTAGGGCGGCAGCGTCTTCAGTGCCGGTGCGAATCGCATCCAACATCGGCAAGCCAGGCACCCAGGCCTGCAGGTCGCAATCGAGCTTGATGCTGAGCAGTTGTCGGCCGGTGGGCAGCCAATCCAGCGCATTTTTGAGGTTCTCGCCGGCTACACCCTTGATCTCGTCCACATGGGCCACCACCGCCGCCAGCGAGCCGTATTCCTGCAGCCACTTGGCGGCAGTCTTGGGGCCGACTTTGGCCACGCCGGGCACGTTGTCAACAGCGTCGCCCACCAGGGTCTGGTAGTCGACCATCAGGTGCGGTGGCACGCCAAACTCGGCCTCGACGCCCGCCACATCACGGCGGCGGCCGTTCATGGTGTCCACAATCGTGATGCGCTGGTTGACCAGTTGCGCCAAGTCTTTATCGCCGCTGCTCACCAGCACGTCCATGCCCTGCTGCGCAGCACCAACTGCCAGGGTGCCAATCACGTCGTCAGCCTCGACGCCCGGCACACTGAGTACTTTCCAGCCCATCAGCCGCACCAGTTCATGGATCGGCTCGATCTGGGCTCGCAGATCCTCGGGCATGGGGGAGCGTTGGGCCTTGTAGGCTGGGTAGATGGCGTCGCGAAAGGTAGGGCCATGGGCGTCGAACACGCAGGCGGCGTAATCAGACGGCACGTCGCGGCGCAGTTTTTGCAGCATGTTGACCATGCCGCGAATCGCGCCAGTAGGCGCGCTGGCCGGGTCACCCGGTATGGCGCGCAGATCGGGCATGGCATGAAAGGCTCGGTAGAGGTAGCTCGAGCCATCAACCAGCAGCAGGATTTTGGGCGGCAAACAGGTTTCAGACATGACCGTATTTTGCCTGTGCCGCAACTCGCCCGTCTGGTTTGGCCCATCTGGTTCTACAATGTTTTGCATGCGTAACCCCCTGATCCTCAGCATTTTTGTCGCCTGGCTCAACCTGTGCCAGGCGCAGACCGCTGTTCCCAAGCCCGCTGAGCCAGCGGCAGGCAACAGCCGCAGCACCGCAGCAGCAGCCATTGAAACCCGCACCGAACGCATACAGGTAGAGGATGCGGGTTCCTTGATCACCGAGCTGCGTGTTGGCGGTGAAACCCGCAGCATCACGGTGCAGCCCAAGGGCGGGATGCCCAGCTACCAGGTGCAGCCCGGCACGGGCGAACGCAGCTGGAAGATCGGCAGCTTTTAAGCAGCATGGCGGTCTACACCGAGGTCGCTGCCCAAGAGGCCAGCGCGCTCATGCAACAGCTCGGCCTGGGCGAACTGCGCACGCTGCAGGGCTGCGCAGGCGGCATCGAGAACACCAACTACTTTGTCACCACCGAGCTGGCCGGGCAAAGCCGAGAGCTGGTACTCACGCTGTTTGAACGCCTCAGCCTGGTGCAGCTGCCGTTTTATTTGCGACTGATGAAACACCTGGCGCAACATGATGTGCCGGTGCCCGAGCCCAGTGCCAACCAGCAGGGCGACCTGGTGTTTGAATTCAAGGGCAAACCGACCGCGGTGGTGGAGCGCCTGCGTGGCGCCAGCGAACTCAAGCCAGGCACGCAACACTGCGCGCTGGTCGGCGCGATGCTGGCCCGCATGCACTTGGCCGGGCGCGACTTTGACCTGCAACAACCCAACCTGCGCGGTTTGGCCTGGTGGGAAGAAACCGTGCCTGTGGTGCTGCCCTACCTCAGTGCGAGCCAAGCCACGCTGATGCAAAGCGAGCTGGCTTACCAGGTGCATGTGGCGCGCGACGCCCACTACAGCGCACTGCCGCGCGGCCCCATTCATGCCGACCTGTTTCGCGACAACGTGATGTTCGAGCGGGTAGGCGGCGAGCTACGCTTGACTGGCTTTTTTGATTTTTATTTTGCTGGTGTCGACAACTGGCTGTTTGACATCGCGGTTTGCCTGAACGACTGGTGCGTGGAGCCGCTCACCGGCGCGCACCAAAGCGGGCTGTGCGAGAGCTTTCTAGAGGCTTACCAAGACCTGCGGCCGCTGAGCGGCGCCGAGCGTCGGCTGCTGCCAGCCCTGTTGCGTGCTGCGGCCCTGCGCTTTTGGATCTCGCGCCTGTGGGATCTGCACCTGCCGCGCCAAGCCAGTGTGCTCAAGCCCCATGACCCAGCGCAGTTTGAGCGCATCTTGCGCCAACGGGTAGCCCATCCGCTAAGGCTCTCTACCATGGCTGAAATGGCATGAAACTCCAGCTCGTGCCGGCGCGCGCCGGTTTTGTCTGGGTCAGGCTAGGCGTGCGCACTTTTTTGCGCCAACCGCTGGCCCTCACTGGCCTGTTTTTCATGTTCATGGCGGGCATGACCCTGATCAGCCAACTGCCGCTGCTCGGTGTGCCGCTGGCCATGGTACTGCTGCCCGGCACCACCTTGGGCCTGATGGCGGCCACTCGGGAAGCCGCTGCCGGAAAGTTCCCGATGCCCCGGATGATTTTGACTGGCTTTCGCGGTGGCCCGAAAGCCCTGCGTGGCATGCTGCTGCTCGGCGCTCTTTACACACTGGGTTTTCTGCTGGCCATGGGCGCGTCCTGGCTGGTTGACGGAGGGGGGTTTAGCCGGGTCTACCTGGGCGGCGCCTCGCCCAGTGCGCAGGCCATGCTAGAGCCAGGTTTCCAGGCCGCGATGTGGACATTTATCGCCATTCACCTGCCGGTGTCGCTGCTTTTTTGGCATGCGCCAGCACTGGTCTACTGGCATGGACTCGCGCCGATGAAGAGCGTGTTTTTTAGCCTGGTCGCCTGCCTGCGCAACTTTCGCGCGCTGGTGGTGTTTGGCCTGAGCTGGGTGCTGCTGCTCATTTTCTTACTGCTGGCGGTCACCTTGCTGGCCTCTGCAATCGATCTCGGTGACAGCCTGGGCGCACTGATGTTCCCGCTGATGCTGCTGGTGGCAGCGATGTTTTTTTGCTCGCTGTTTTTCACTTACCGCGATACCTTCGAAGCCACTGAGGTGCTGCTGGCCTGAATTGGCAGCAGCCTGCAGCGCTGCTCAGCCCAGCACAGTCAACTTCGCCACACTCAAAGCCAGCCACTTCACACCGTGGCGCGGGAAACTGATTTGCGCCCGGGCGTCTTCGCCCACGCCTTCCAGGGCCTGCACGGTCCCCTCGCCAAATTTGTTATGGAAGACTTTCATGCCAGTGCTCAGGCCGTGGCCTTGGTCGGCCTTGCGCTTGGGCAGGGACGGGCTGGCAAAACGCGAATAGTCGGTGCCAAACAGACCCCCGGTTTTGGCATGGCCCGAAGCGCTGCTGCCCGGGTGCGTGGCAGCGCCGGCGCCAAAGCCGGTCTGGCGCGGCGTCACCCACTTCAGCGCGGCCTCGGGCAGTTCTTCAAAGAAGCGGCTTTTGAAGTTGTAGCGGGTCTGCCCGTGCAACATACGAGTTTGCGAATGGCTCAGGTAAAGCCGCTTACGCGCGCGGGTAATTGCCACATACATCAGGCGACGCTCTTCCTCCAGGCCGTCCCGGTCGCTCATCGAGTTCTCGTGCGGGAACAGGCCCTCTTCCATGCCAGTGATGAAAACTGCGTCAAACTCCAGCCCCTTGCTGGCGTGCACCGTCATCAGCTGCACCGCATCCTGCCCGGCCTGGGCCTGGTTGTCACCCGCCTCCAGCGCCGCGTGCGAGAGAAAGGCCGACAGCGGTGACAGCGTCTCGCCGCTGTCGGCGTCGGGTGCGGGCTCATCCAAAACCGGCTGGTCAAGGTCCAGTCCCTGCGAGGCCGGCGACTGACTCAGCGCACCGCGTCCAAAACCTTCGATGGTGACAAAGCTCTCGGCGGCGTTCTCCAGCTCCTCGAGGTTTTCCACCCGGTCGGCGCCCTCGCGGTCGGCGCGGTAGTGGGTGAGCAGGCCGCTGTGCGCCAGAGTCAGGCTGACGATTTCGCGCAAGCTGAGGCCTTGGCTGCGTTCGCGCAGCACATCGATGCCAGCCAAAAAGGCTGCAATATTGCTGCCAGCCCTGCCAGTCAGGGCGCTTACCGCATCGCTGAGCGCACAGCCGCTGGCCCGCGCCTCGTCTTGCAGCAACTCCAGGCTGCGCAGGCCGATGCCGCGTGGCGGGAAATTAACTGCGCGCAAAAAACTGGTGTCATCGCGTGGGTTCTCCAGCAGCCGCAGGTAGGCCAGCGCATGTTTGATTTCGGCCCGCTCAAAAAAGCGCAAACCACCGTACACCTTGTACGGCAGCCCGGCGCTAAACAACGCGGTCTCGATCACCCGGCTTTGCGCGTTGCTGCGGTACAGCACCGCAATTTCGTGCCGCGCCAGACCGTCGCGCACCAGCTGGCGCATTTCATCCACCATCCACTGGGCCTCCGCAAAGTCGCTGGTGGCCTCAAACACCCGCACTGGCTCACCCGGGCCCTGCGCGGTGCGCAGGTTTTTGCCCAGGCGGCGGCTGTTGTGGCTGATCAGCTCATTGGCGCTGTCCAGAATGTTGCTGCCGCTGCGGTAGTTTTCCTCCAGCTTGATCTGGTGGCGCACGCCGAACTCGCGTACAAAGTCGGCCATATTGCCCACGCGCGCGCCGCGAAAGGCGTAAATGCTCTGGTCGTCGTCGCCCACCGCCAGCACGCAGCCGGTCGGCTTGAAGGCGGCAGCGTCGTCCACCGAGCCGCCCGCGCCGGTGCCGGCCAGCATCTTGAGCCAGGCGTACTGCAGCTTGTTGGTGTCCTGAAACTCGTCGACCAGGATGTGGCGAAAGCGCCGCTGGTAGTGCTCGCGGATCGGGTCGTTGTCGCGCAGCACCTCGTAGCTGCGCAGCATCAGCTCACCAAAATCGACCACGCCCTCGCGCTGGCACTGCTCTTCATAGAGCTGGTAAATCGCCACCTTGCGCCGGGTCTCTTCGTCTTGCAGCTCAACCTGATGGGGGCGCAGGCCGTCTTCCTTGCAGCCGCCAATAAACCACTGCATCTGCTTTTGCGGAAAACGCTCATCGTCCAGCGCGAACTGCTTGTACAGGCGCTTGATCGCCGAGAGCTGATCTTGCGTGTCGAGAATCTGAAAGCTCTGCGGCAGGTTGGCAGTCTTAGCGTGGGCGCGCAGAAACCGATTGCACAGGCCGTGAAAGGTGCCGATCCACATGCCGCGCACATTGAGCGGCAGCATGGCCGACAGCCGCGTCATCATCTCGCGCGCCGCCTTGTTGGTGAAGGTCACCGCCAGCACGCCGCCGGGCGAGACCTGGCCGGTTTGCAGCAGCCAGGCAATACGGGTGGTCAGCACCCGGGTTTTGCCCGAGCCGGCGCCGGCCAAAATCAGCGCATGCTCGGCCGGCAGCGTCACAGCGGCGCGTTGCTCGGGGTTGAGGTGGGCCAGCAGCGGGGGCTCGCTGTGTTGTTGTGTAATTGACGAGACCATCGCCCATTGTAGAAAGCCGTTTTAGACGGGCTGCCCCCATGAAACATTGTTTATTTTTGCTGCTGCTGTTGGCACCGCTGCTGCCCAGCGCCCAGGCCCAGGGCGTGTGCAGCAGCGACGCCCAGCCGCAACCGGTGCGCCTGCTGGAACGCTTTTTAAGCGCCGACTGCGAACCCTGCTGGAGCCGGGCCAGCCCCCAAGCGTCGGCAAAGACCCAGGCGGGCGGGCAAAGCGATCAGGTTTTGATGCTCGACTGGATCCTACCGAGCCGCCAAGGCGATGAGGCAGCGCTGTCGGGCGCAGCCAGTCGCGACGCCTTGCTGCGCCTGCAAACCCTGGGCCGGCCGGCCCCAGCCCGAGAGATGCAGCTGAGCAGCGCAGTGCCCAAGGGCAGCGCCTATCGGCTGCGAGTGGCACACGGTGTGGCGCTGGGCGGCTATATCGGCGCCTCGATCGAGGTGCGTGGTATGCCATCGCCCAAGGCTGCAAGCCCGGCCCCGACGCCGGGGGGTTCGCAGCGGGGCGAAACCACCGCGGTGCTGCTGCTGGTCGAGACCATCGCCGCGGGCACCGAGGGCACGCCAATCACCCGCCACCTGGTGCGAAACATGTTGCAAATCCCATGGCCTGGTGTCAATGCCACAGGCCACCAAGAACCACCCAGTCTGCTGGAGCGCCGGCCCTTGAGCGTTCCCAGCGGTGCCCAGGCGCAGCGCTTGCGGGTGGTGGGCTGGTTGCAAGACCAACAGGGCCGGCTGCTGGCGGCGGCCCAATCGGCCTGTCTGCCTGAGCTCGAAGACAGGGCCAGCACACCGCCCTGACTCCGATAGAATCAAGCACCGGGCCCAAGCAATTGCGGCCCGGTTTTTTTTGGCTCACTTTTTTTAAACAGGCGGCCTGCACCATGGACATCTTTGACTACGACAACATCCTGCTGCTGCCGCGCAAATGCCGTGTGGACAGCCGCTCGGAGTGCGACACCAGCGTCGAGTTTGGGCCGCGCCGCTTCCGGCTGCCAGTGGTGCCAGCCAACATGAAGACCGTGGTCAGTGAGGACATCTGCATCTGGCTGGCGCAGGCGGGTTATTTTTATGTGATGCACCGCTTTGACTTTGACAACCTCAAATTTGTGCAAAGCATGGCCGCACGCGGGCTGTACGCCTCGATCTCCCTGGGCGTCAAGCCGCCCGACTACGACACCGTGGCCCAGCTGCTGGCGCTGGGCCTGGCGCCAGACTACATCACCATCGACATCGCGCATGGCCACGCCGACAGCGTCAAAGCCATGATCGGCCACCTGAAAGAAAAAATGCCCGCCAGCTTTGTGATTGCCGGCAACGTAGCCACGCCCGAGGCGGTGATTGACCTTGAAAACTGGGGCGCCGACGCCACCAAGGTGGGCATTGGCCCGGGCAAGGTCTGCATCACCAAATCGAAAACCGGTTTTGGCACTGGCGGCTGGCAGCTCTCAGCGCTGAAGTGGTGCGCCCGGGTAGCCACCAAGCCCATCATTGCCGACGGTGGCATCCGCGAGCACGGCGACATTGCCAAATCGGTGCGCTTTGGCGCCACCCTGGTCATGATCGGCTCGATGCTCGCCGGCCACGAGGAAAGCCCGGGCCAGACGGTGGAGGTGGACGGCAAACTACACAAAGAGTATTTCGGCTCGGCCAGCGATTTCAACAAAGGCGAGTACAAGCACGTGGAGGGCAAGCGCATCCTGGAGCCCATCAAGGGCCGGCTGGCCGACACGCTGACCGAGATGGAGCAGGACCTTCAAAGTTCGATCAGCTACGCCGGCGGCAAAAAGCTGATGGACATCCGCCGGGTCAACTACGTGACCCTGGGCGGCGACAACGCCGGCGAGCACCTGCTGATGTGAGTGCCTGCCTTCAGGCCAGCAGCTCTGCCGCCAGTTGATTCACCCGCGTGCCGGGCTGGGCCAGGGTGCCCAGCATGCTGAAGTGGTTGAGCCCCGGTACCACCTCGCACACCGGCACCGTGCGGCGGCCCCAGGTCCGCTGGATCAGGCGGTTTTGTAACAAAAAAGCTTCGCTCTCATCGCCCCCAGCGACAGAGTACAACTGGCCCCGACCAGATACCAACCCGGGCGAGGGCAGGCAGGCCGGGCTGGCTTTGCGGGCCTGGGCCGGCGTCAGGCGCAGATCGGGTTGCAGGTGCGGCGTGCGGCGGATGGAGTCGAGCTCATACAAACCCGAGACCGACAAGGCGTTGCGCACCAACCGGGGCGGCAAATCGGCCGCCCAGCGCTGCCACTGGCAGGCCAGCAGCATCGCCGCCAGGTGGCCCCCCGCCGAATGTCCGACCACCGTGATGCGGTTCGGATCGCCGCCGTGCTGCGCCACGTGGCGCCAGGTCCAGGCCAAGGCCTGCACCATCTGCATCACGATCTGCGGGACGGTGACGGTTGGACACAGCGCGTAGTTAGGCACCACCACAAGGGCGCCGGTCTGGGTGAACGGCGGGGCCACAAACGAGTGGTCGGCCTTGTCGAGCCCGCGCCAGTAGCCACCATGCAAAAACACCAATACCGGCGCGGGCGATGTAACACCAACAGCCGGGAACAGGTCAAGGGTTTCATTGGGGCCGGCGCCATAGGGCACATCGAGTAGGCAGGCCTGCTCGGTACGTACACGCGCCGAGTCTGCCGCCCAGCGCGACAAATGTTGCGCAAAATCAGGCACCAAGCCGCGGTTGTTGTAGAGCTGGTCTAGCGTCGCGCCGCTGAATTGCTGCAATCGGGTGTGGTTCATGGGCTGGGATAACAAAGTCAGTTTGGTTCTGGCGCATCTTGTCACAGTTCAAGCCACAAGCAGGTCTGCCAATAC
>BJGT01000089.1 GCA_014190675.1 Comamonadaceae bacterium
TCAGCCAAAAACCGTTTGTGCCGATGATGCAAGCGCTTGAGCAGCAGCGCCGCGAAAACGACGCCCTTAAAAACGACGAGGACAAAAAAGCTGCCCAGCAGGCCTATCAACAAGAACTCAACCGCCTTGCACGGGAGGCCGCCAGCCGGCATATTTTGCGTGCCCTGTACTCGCCCAACCAGCTCCACGAACAAATGAGCTGGTTTTGGCTCAACCACTTCAGCGTGTTCCAGAACAAGGCCAATATCCGAGCGATGCTCGGCGACTACGAAGACAGCGCTATCCGACCGCACGCGCTGGGCCGGTTCCGCGATTTGCTGGGTGCCGCGACCCGGCACCCAGCCATGCTGCGCTACCTCGACAATGAACAAAATGCTGCCGGCCGTATCAACGAAAACCTGGCTAGAGAGCTGATGGAGCTGCACACGCTGGGCGTAGACGGCCCCTACAGCCAAAAAGATGTGCAAGAACTCGCCCGGGTTCTGACCGGCGTTGGCAGTAACTTGCTCTTGGCCGACGCCCCGGTGAGGCGCGAACTGCAAGGCTTTTATGTGCGGCGCGGCCTGTTTGAATTTCACCCCGGTCGGCATGATTTTGGCGAGAAGCAGTTGCTCGGCCAAGCCATTCGCCAGCGCGGTTTGCCAGAACTTGACGAAGCACTTGACCGCTTGGCCAGGCACCCCGCAACGGCGCGCTTTATCAGCCGAAAACTGTTGCAGTTTTGGCTTTCTGACACACCGCCGCCAGCCCTGCTGGAGCGTATGAGCCAGACCTTTTTAAGCTCTGATGGAGACATCGCCGCCACCTTGAGCGTCTTGTTGAGCTCGACCGAATTTACGGCCGGGGCAGGCCAGAAGTTCAAAGACCCGATGCGCTATGTGATCTCTGCCCTGCGCTTGGCTTATGACGATCGCCCCATCCTCAACACCGGGCCAGTCATCAACTGGCTCAACCGCTTGGGCCAGCCGCTCTACGGCCGCCAGACACCCGACGGTTGGCCGACCGACGAAGCTGCCTGGGCCAGCCCGGGCCAGATGGCAGCGCGTTTTGAGGTGGCGCGCAACATCGGCTCGGGCAGCGCTGGCTTGTTCCGTCCCGAGGGACAAGCAAATCTAGAGCAGCCGGCTTTCCCCCAGTTGTCCAATGCCCTGTACCACGAGGTTCTTGTCAGCACACTGGGCAGCGGCACCCGCGCCGCGCTGACCCAGGCCAACTCGCCGCAAGACTGGAACAGTTTTCTTTTGTCTTCGCCCGAAATGATGCGGCGCTAACGCCCCAGGAGATGCCATGCACAGACGCCTTGTTTTGCAACAGTTTGCCCAAGCTGGTCTGGCCCTGGGCAGCAGCCAGCTGCTCGCTGCGGGCGGCGACCGGCCGAACTTTTTACTGGTTTTTTTGCGCGGCGGCTATGACGCAGCACACCTGCTGGTGCCGGTCGGCAGCAGCTTTTATTACGAGTCCCGGCCAACACTGGCCATTGCCAAACCCTCTGCAGATGCCAGCTCAGCCCTGGCTCTGGACAGTAACTGGGGCTTGCACCCGGCCCTGCGCGAAACGATTTACCCGCTTTACCAAAAAGGCCAGGCGGCCTTCATCCCCTTTGCCGGCACCCACGACACAAGCCGCAGTCACTTCGAGACGCAAGACAGCATAGAGCTCGGTCAGGCGCCAGAAGCCGGGCGAAACTACCGATCAGGTTTTCTCAATCGACTGGCCGCCTGCCTGCGCGACAGCAACGCCATGGCCTTTACAGACCGCCTGCCACTGGTTTTGCAAGGCGATGTAAAAGTACCCAACACGGCGCTTCGCAATGTCAGCAAACCGGCTGTGGACGCGCGCCAGAGCAGCGTCATCAGCGCCATGTACCAAGGCACGGGGCTGGCCAGCAATGTCGAGGCCGGCTTTGCAGTCCGCGACGAGGTGATGCGCGAAATGGCCGCCGAAATGGACGCCGCCAGCCGCAACGCCATCAGCGCCCGAGGTTTCGAATTGGAGGCCCGGCGCATTGCCCGGCTGATGAAAGGCCGCTACAACCTGGGTTTTGTTGATGTCGGCGGCTGGGACACCCATGTGGCCCAAGGAGGCGCCACCGGCCAACTGGCCAGCCGGTTTGAGGAATTAGGCCGCGGCCTGGCGACTTTTGCCCAAGAAATGGGGGCGCAGTGGCGCAACACGACCGTGCTGGTGCTGAGCGAATTTGGCCGTACTTTCAGGCAAAACGGCAACAACGGCACAGACCATGGCCATGGCAGCGTCTACTGGGTACTGGGCGGCAGCCTGCGGGGTGGCCGGGTGGTAGGCGAGCAGGTCGCAGTCACCCAGGCCAACCTGTTCCAAAACCGTGACTACCCGGTGCTCAATGACTACCGCGCCATCATCGGCGGCCTGCTGGCCCGCCAGTACGGCTTGGGCCCAACTGACCTAAACAGCCTGTTTCCGGGGACCCAGGCCAGCGACCTGGCACTGCTCTGAATCTGGGCCCAGGGCGCGGCTGTTTCGCGTCAAAGCCTTGTCCATACCCTAAGCCGCTGCCAGCTGATAAAACTCCGGCAGGTTGAACACCGAATTGGGCGCATGGGGGCGCAGCACAGGCGGCATGGGTTTGAAGCCCACCGAGCTGTCAGCACGATCGGCTCGCACAGAGAATTCGGACTGAGGGCTGACCAGTTCCCCGATGGTGTGCGCTTTAAGAAACGCAGCGCGAGTGAGGTCGATTTGCTCCTCTAACCAGCCAGTCAAGCTTGCCTGGTCTCTTGGCGCGCCCGCTTCATCGCTGGGGCCAGAAAAAATCTTGACCACGTCCCAGACCGTGATCTCAAAGGGGTCCTGCTCCATCTGGTAGCCGCCGCCGGGGCCCCGAAAAGACCGAATCAGCTGGTGATCGCGCAGGATTTTGATCAGGCCTTCGAGGTAAGACACCGACAACTGCAAGGCCTTGGCAACCGCCTGTGTACTCACCGTGGCGCCGTAAGGCACTCCCGCCACAACGACCAGAATATTCAGTGCATGCATAGCTTTTTTGCTGACCATGGTATTTTCCCTTCGGTTTTTCAGATGTTTCGAGTAGAATATTAAATGATAATTGCATAAAAAACCGTTATAAAAAAATATAATTCTGTTTATCTATATTATTTCTACTCAAATCAGGTCCTATGATTCAACAAAAACTTATGCACCGCATTGGCGTCATCGGCAAACTTGCGGAGGTTCCGGTTTCGACCCTGCGAGTTTGGGAATCCCGTTACCGCGCGTTCTCCCCTGGCAAAACCGAGGGCAAGCACCGCCTTTACAGCGACCAAGACCTGCTCAAAGCCACCCTGCTCAAACAGCTGTGCCGCAAGGGGCATGCCATCAGCACCATTGCTCAGCTTGATTTAAAACAGCTCAACGAACTCCAGCAACGGCACGCCAGTGCCCCTGCAGCACCGGGCCAGCAACAGTTGCAGCCCCAAACCTTGGCCATAGCGGTGGTCGGAATGGGCTTGGCAGCGCGCATTGAGTCGAGCAAATTCACCCTGAGTTTTTTGCACAACCGGATTACCCTGAGTGAGGTGCACACCGACATCGACGCCGCCAAAAACGCCGAATTTGAGAAGCCAGCGCAAATTTTGCTGGTGAAGACCAGCACGCTGCACGAGGTGCTTATGGCCGATATCCAGGCTATCGCCAGCCGCAACCAGATCGCTCGGACCATCGTGATTTACAACTACGGCACACAACGGGCCGCAGAGGCCATGAAGCGCGCAGGCATAGTGGTTCGGCGAGAACCCGTGTCGGACCATGAATTGGCTGATTTGGTCAGCTCTGTGTTGCTGGCGGACCCCGCTGGCTCGGCCGGCAACCCCGGTCTGGGTATCACGATTCCGATGCGCAAATACTCCGAAGACGCCCTGGCCCGCGCTACGCTGATTCCGAACAAGGTGCAGTGCGAATGCATACGCCATGTCGCCGAAACCATTTCCCAGTTGGCCAGCTTTGAGCAGTACAGCAAAGAATGCCTGAACCAAAGCCCAGACGACAGCCATGTGCATGCCCATCTGGTCTCGGTGTCCGGCTCGGCGCGGGCCATGTTCGAGGGCGCGCTAGACATGGTCTCCAAACACCTGGGCATTGATCTGAACACGCTGGCACCGCCCCAGAAGGCGCCCGCTGCGCGCTAGCTGGTTTGGTACTGCCGGCACTGGCCAGGCTGGCTGGAATTTTTCATCAGCATTGGTCGGCAAGGGTTCGCTTCAATGTCAAAAAAATTTCAAAGTGGCGCGCTCAAGCGCAGACCCAAGGACCAGTTTTTGGGCAGTCCGGGCTCATAAAACTGAAGTGCATTCTGATTTACGATGACCGAGCCGACATAACTTTCGTCCAGCAGGTTGTTCAATCGTCCAAACAGACTCACCGCAAGCTTGCCAAATAGCCAGCGATGGCTCGCCGACAGATTCAATACGGTATGCCCGTCGGCTGAGGCGGTGTTGGTATCGTTGGCAAATAGGCGCCCCGAGTGGGACAGCTCGACACTGACACGGGCGCCCAAGGGTTCGCCAGCTTTGCCAGGATTTTTCGCTTGGCTGGACCAAACCAGCTCAGAGAAAAGGCTGGTCTGAGCAATGCCAGGAATTTTGTTGCCTGAACTCACCTTGGTGATCACGCCCGAGGCCTCAGATTGGAACGCCTCAGCGTATTGCGCATCGATGCCAGAGGCTGACAGTGTGGTGCTCAGAGTTGGCGTCAACAGCGCAGTTGCAGCGAGCTCCCAGCCCATTCTTGAGGTTCCCGGCGCATTTTTATACGCTGTACGACCACTGCTGCTCACTGCCACAACAAGCTCGTCAGTGGTGTCAATCTTGAAGAGGGCCAGGTCAAGTCGAGCCCTCGAATCAATCACCCACTTGGCCCCCAGCTCAAAATGCCGACTCACGGAGGCGTTCAAGCTGGGATTAAATTCAGCGACTGGCGCCGAGCTAGCCGGCGCCGAGATTTTGTAGGCCATCTCGGAGAGCGTAGGCGTCTCAAACCCACGACCAAAGTTGGCATAAATATTCAGGTCATCGGTGGCGTGGAAAGTGACACCCACAACCGGATTGACAGCGCTGTAGGCCTTACTACCCGAGCCATCGAGCCCGTCTTTGAGGTAATAATCGTCGCTTGTGAATCGAACCGTGCTGTGACGAAAGCCAAACACAGCGGATAAAGAGGCGTTGACCAGCGCTGTGCCTTGCACATAAAAATCGCTGTTTTCTGACTGGTTGTCTTCATTGCGCGTTGTCGTCGATTTTTGACCCAAGGAAGCGGCACCGCTTTGCCGCTGCTCGCGGGCCCGGTCAAACTCATAGCCACCGACCCATTGAACCGGGACACCGCCATAAAGCTCTTTGGCGTTGTATTGCAGGCCCAGGCCGTAGTAGTTTCGGGCGAGTCCAGTCCAGGCGCCGCTAGCGTTGGCTCCAGGGGTTCCCACTTGGTACTGCAGGTTGTCACGCGTGCCGAAATAGCTTCGCAGTAACACCGATTTGTGCTGATTGAACCGGTAATTGGCAGAGGCACCCAACTGGTTTTGCAGCACTGTCTTGCGCACAAAATAATTGCTCGCTCCGGTACCAGCCATGGCTGGGTTAGCAATGAGATTTTCCCTCGTCAAGCCCAACGGGTCTTGTGCCACAGGCATGTCGAACTGGTTAAAAATAACACTGACACCCAAATCTTCAGTCGGGTCGAAGCTTAGCTTTGCATTAAATTGCCGTCGCTCTGCCTTAGCGTTATCACGATACCCATCGATGCTAAAAAAGCTGTAGTCAGCCACGATAGCGTAGGCGCCAAGTGTGTCGCCAAACTGGTAATTCGCCCGGCGCAATCCATAAGAGCCCAGGAATTGCTGAGACTCCAACTCGGTTTCTTTGGGCGCGGTCTTGCTGAATGACTGTATGACACCGCCTGCAGAATTTCCATACAACTGAGCCAGTGGACCGCGCAACACCTCGATTCGATCGGTCGAGGTCAGGCTGATCGATGAGCTCTGAGCCTGACCATCTGGCGTGGTGGCCGGTATGCCGTCTACCAACAGTCGGATGCCGCGAATGCCAAAAGCCGAGCGGGCGCCAAAGCCGCGTATCGAAAGTTGCAAGTCTTGTGCGTAGTTTTGGCGCTCCAGGATAGTCAAGCCCGGAACCCGCTTGAGCGCCTCCGACAAATTGACTTGGGGCCCACCAGACTGAATCTGCGTACGTGCCACACTCTGGATCCCGGCTGGCGCATCAAAGCTAAGCTGCTCGGCCCGGGACGCGGAAACAACGACTTCTGGCAGCGTCTGTGCAAGCACCACACCACCACCACTACCACCACCCAGCGCGGCCAAGGCCGCTATGACCGAGGCGTGCCCAGCGCTGCGTGCCAACTCTAGTGCCGTCAAACCGCCATTGTCCTTGGCTTGCTTGTCCGCTCCCCGGCCGAGCAAGTACCGGACCATCGGCTCGTGACCGTAACCCGAGGACCACATTAATAGCGTGAGGTCATTGTCAAACTGCGTGTTCACGGCGACATCTGCCCGAATGAGCGCAAGCAGACAAGGCACGCAACCGTTGGCAGGGTGGTAAGTCGCAGCGGTCTTTTTGACCCGGTCGGTTGGCTCTGTTTTGGCACCGGCTAGCAGCAGCTTTTTGACAATGCCGCCTCAAAGTGAAGGTTTAAAAATACAATTGTCCTACAGTGCAAGCGGCTGTCGGAATGGCTTAGCAAGCAAAAAACCGAGCCCAAACTTTCAATGGCATCTCAAAATCGCTTTCGCTTCTATCCCCTGCCGGGTCGACGACGTCTTTTAAAAACCGGACTGCTGGCCTTGGCCACACCGATTGCTCCTTTTGCGCAGCCCACCGCTTGGCCAACCCGGCCTATCAGCCTGATCGTACCTTGGCCCATCGGCGGGGGTACCGACTTGACCTTTCGCATCTTGGCGGACGAGGCGGGAGAGCGGCTCGGTCAACCCGTGAACATCATCAACCGACCAGGAGCAGCCGGCACGCTGGTCGCGCCGCTGCTAAAAATGGCCGCGCCAGATGGATACACCATCGGCCAATTACCGATCACAGTATTCCGGTATGCATTGATGTATTCAGTCGCCTGGGATCCGATTGCAGATCTCACGCCAATATTGCAAATTTCTGGCACCACCTTTGGCTTGTTGGTGCCAAGCAGCAGCCCCTGGAACACCCTGGAAGACATGCTCCGTTGGGCGCGTTCCCACCCGAACGAGCTGCTCATGGGGTCAACCGGCATTGGCACGACGGCCCACCTGGCGATGGAAGAAATCATGCAGGACCGGCGCGTCAGCTATACCCACATTCCGTACAAAGGCACCACCGACCAAATGCTGGCGCTGGTGAATGGCACCCTGATGGCGGGGGTTAATTCAACCGGGTTCGCCCCCTGGGTAGACCAGGGCAGGTTGCGCTTGCTTGCTATTTTTAGTGCGCAGCGCAGCGCTAAATGGCCCGATGTTCCGACCCTGCGTGAACTGGGCTTCAAGCAGGCAATTTACACCTCCCCCTGGGGCTTGGCGGCGCCCAGCGGTACCGACCGCAACATCATACAAACGCTGCACGGGGTATTCCGGCAGGCCACCCATAGCGCGCGACACATTGCCGAGCTGGCGCGTTACGATCAAGAAATAGCCTACCTGGATACCACTGCCTACCGACAAGCGATTGCGCTGACGGTACAGCATGAAAAAGAATTGCTCACCCGCATGAACCTTTTAGGCGACCGACAAAAACCACGGACTTGAGCATGACAAACCTCGCTGCAATCGGTCAAGGCGCGCCTGTTTTGGCAACCCACAGCATCAGCAAGTCTCGCAACAGCGGGCCAGCCTTGAGCAGACATTTCTGGACTATTGCGAGGCAGTAGCGTCGGTGCCTGGTGGGCCTAAACTGCACCCATGAGAACACCCGTAAAAATTCCGCCCGGCGTCAGCCCGCAAGCAGCGGCGTTGCTGGTGCGGGCCTACGCACTGCAAACTGATGACGAGTCGCGCGCCCTTTACCGCGACTGGGCTGAAACCTACGACAACACCATGCTGCAGGGCCTGAACTACCAGTCCCCCGCCTTGGTGGCCGGGTTGCTGGCCCAACATCTGCCAGACCGGCAGGCTCAAATACTCGACATTGGCTGTGGCACCGGGCTGGGCGGGCAGGCGCTGGCCGGGCACGGTTTTCGGTGCATCGATGGCCTGGATGTGTCGCCCGAGATGATGCAGGTTGCAGGCCGGCGCGGCGTCTACCGGCAGTTTTTAACGGCCGACCTCAACGCCCCGTTGCCCTTGGCCGACGCCAGCCAGGACGCCATGAGTTGCTGCGGCACGTTTACCCATGGTCATGTTGATGCGAAGTGCCTGGACGAGCTGTTTCGGGTTTTGCGCCCAGGCGCGCCGTTTGCTTTTACCGTCAAACTCGAAGTCTGGGAGTCGCTGGGCTTCAAGGACAAACTCGCCGCACTGCAGCACCAGGGTCAGATCACCGAGAGCACTTTTCGCCTCGACCGGCACTACAGCACATCGGCAGCGCCAGACGGTGTTTTCTGTGTCTACCGGCGTGCCTGAAGCCCGCTGTTAGGATTCAAACATGACGAAACAGGCCACCTCAGCAGCCCGACCCAGCGCTAAAACCAGGGGTGTCACACCCTCTTTTTCAGAGTCTGACCAAGTCTTTGAAACCGCTGCAGAGGTGTTCCGGGTGATGTCGGCACCGATGCGCCTGAAGATCATCAGCAGCCTGTGCGATGGCGAAAAAAATGTGGGTGAATTGTTGGCGGAAATCAACACCACCCAACCCAATATGTCGCAGCACCTCAACACTTTGTACAAGTCCCAGGTGTTGGGCAAGCGGCGCGACGGTGTGCAAATTTACTACCGCATCGTGAATGAACGCGTCGTCAGCCTTTGCCGGGCGGTGTGCACGCAAATCGCTATTGAATCAGCCTAAGGCCGAGCACTCGGCCCAGGCTTCGGGTTTTCACTAGGTTACGCGCACCATTTTTAGACAAATAATCGCGAAATAAATATAAGCAATCAGTGATAAATCTGCTTCGCCGGCCTGGCGAGCTTCAAACAGGAGATACTTTCATGAGCTTAACCACACGTTTGCTCGCCGCTACTGCGGTACTTTGGGGTGCCCAGAGCTGCTGGGCTCAAACCGATGCGCTGCAGGTTCGCAGTTGGGCGGCCGGCTGTGCCAACTGCCACGGCACACTGGGCGTGGCAGTTGGCAGTTCGGCATCGCTGGCCGGCGCATCCAAGGAAGACATGGCCAAGAAGTTGCTGGACTACAAGGCTGGCACCCGGCCGGCGACGGTGATGCACCAGATTGCCAAAGGCTACTCGGACCAGCAGCTCCAGCAGCTGGCGGACTATTTTTCGGCATTGAAAAAATAAACTCTACAGGAGCGCACCATGCAACGTCGTCAACTCTTACAGACTGCATCGATGGGGGCTGCCCTGGGCGCCCTGGGGCTGTCCGGCAAAGCCATCGGCCAGAGCGGGCCAAAGGTGGTGGTGGTGGGGGGCGGCTATGGCGGCGCTACAGCCGCCAAGTATGTGCGGATGTGGTCAGACTATCAAATCAATGTGACCCTGGTTGAGCCCAACCCTGAATTTGTATCCTGCCCCATCTCCAACCTGGTGCTTGGTGGCAGCAAGACGATGGCCGACATCACCTCACCCTATGACAATTTATCCAAACGGCATGGCGTGAATTTGGTGCGTGACCTGGTCACCAGCATAGACCCCGACCGGCGTATCGTTCAACTGGCCAGTGGCGGCGAGCTGCCTTATGACCGCCTGATCCTCTCCCCGGGGGTCGACATGATGATGGATGCCTTGCCCGGCATGGCCAAGGCGGGTGCGCAGGACACGGTGCTGCACGCCTGGAAAGCCGGTGCGCAAACCCTCGCCCTGCGACGGCAACTCGAGGCCATGCCCGATGGCGGTGTTTATGCTTTGACGGTTCCACTGGCGCCCTACCGCTGCCCCCCTGGCCCCTATGAGCGGGCCTGCCAAGTGGCCCACTATTTCAGCCAGGCCAAGCCCCGCAGCAAGGTACTGGTGCTCGACGCCAACGACGATGTCACCTCCAAGGGGCCACTCTTCAAAAAGGCATGGACCGAGCGCTACCAGGGCATCGTGGAGTACCGCCCCAAACATAACCTCGTCGATGTGGACGCGGCCACCAACACCCTGAAATTCGAGTTCAGTGACGACGTGAAGGCCACGGTCCTCAATGTCGTACCAGCCATGCGGGCAGGAGATATTGCGGTCAAGACCGGTTTGGCCACCGCCAACAAGCGCTGGTGCGAGGTTGACTTTTTGACTCATGAGTCGAAGGTTGCCAAAAATATCCACGTGCTGGGCGACGCGGTCCTTGCGGCACCAGCGATGCCAAAGTCTGGCCATATGGCCAATCAGCACGGCAAGACCTGTGCGGCCGCGGTGGTGGCGCTGCTGACCGGCCAGGTACCCAACAGCCTGCCGATTTACAACAACACCTGCTACAGCTTTGTCAGCGACAAAGAAGTCGTTCACGTCGCCAGCGTGCACCGGTATGACGCAGTTCAGAAAACCATGCTCACGGTGCCAGGCGCTGGTGGGGTGTCGAGCGGGGCCAATGAGCTCGAGGGCATTTACGCCATGGCCTGGGCGCAAAATATTTGGGCTGATACTCTGGCCTGAGCGCAGACCGCCAACACACAGCCGGCCATGAGCACCGTTTGGGCCTGGGCCTGGGCCTGGGCCATGGCCGCGGCCATCAGTACGGCAGCTACGGCTTGGGCCCAAACAGCGCCGAGCCTAGGCCTGATACAGGTTTCGCCCTCGGTCTGGTATGTTCAAGGCCTCTCCGCCTTGGGCACACCCAGTAACCAAAACTTCATCTCCAACGCGGCCGTGATCGTCACGGGCCAAGGGGTGGTGGTGGTCGATGCCCTTGGGTCGCCTGCCTTGGCACAGCGCCTAGCTGATGAGATACGCCTCATCACGCTGCAGCCCATCAGCCATGTGATCCTGACCCACTACCATGCCGACCATATTTATGGGCTGCAAAGCTTCAAAGCGCTGGGGGCCCGAATATGGGCGCACCAAGGTGCGAGAGACTACCTGCGATCAGACACCGCTGAGCTACGCCTGAGGGCCTCGCGCGAACAACTCGCGCCGTGGATCAACGCCGACACCCGCCTGGTGGAAGCCGATGAGTGGCTCGGCGCTGAGCGCGAACTGTGGATGGGTGGCCTGCAGATAGTGATCAAGCCTATGGGGCCGTCTCACACACCCGAAGACTTGGTGGTCTACCTGCCGCAAGAGAAAGTGCTGATCGCGGGCGACCTGGTGTTTCGCGCCCGTATTCCCTTTGTTGGCCAAGCCGACAGTCGGCAGTGGATTGGCTCGCTGGAGCGCCTGCTTGAGCTTGACAGTCTAGTCATCGTGCCGGGCCATGGGCCTGTGTCGACCTCAGCCCGGGAAGACATGCAAATGACCCGAGATTACTTGGTGCATCTGCGCGCCACCATGGGCGCGGCGGCCAAAAACCTTGACCCCTTCGATGCCGCTTACGAGGCCGCCGACTGGAGCCGTTTTGAGTCGCTGCCGCTGTTTCGCGTGGCCAACCGCATGAACGCCTACAACACCTATTTACTCGTGGAGCAAGAGAAGCCGTGAAAGTCTTGCTTGCCTTGCTGCTGCTTGCAGCCTTGCACGCAGCCGTGCCGGCGCTGGCCCAAGACACCAAGATTTTTGACGGCGCCGACATCGGGCTGGGCGAGGAGCTGATCGCCACGCATCAATGTGCAGCATGCCATCAGAAAAAAGTCGGGGGCGACGGCAGCGCCATTTATCGGCCTAAGGGGCGCATCAACACCGCTGGTATGTTGCGCGGCATGGTCGAGCAGTGCAATACCGAACTCGGATTGAGCCTCTTCCCGGATGAAGTCACGGCGATTGCCGCAGCCCTCAACCGAAGCTACTACAAATTTTGGGATGCCAGCAAGTGAATCTGTGTGCGGGCCTGTACCCGGGAAAACCCCTAGTACAAAATCTGAACAATCATATATATTAGTACTTGCTGATATTTTGACTTAATACTTTTGAGCGCGATGCAGACCCCGCAAAGGAATCTAGTTTGAACACCCACTGGCAGAACCCCGGGCGCCTGAGGCGAGCCCCAGAGAACTTTCTGGGCCGCGACGGCCTGCAAACTGTGGTGCATGAGGCCCGGGCCGGGCGGCGAGATTTTTTGCGCAAGGCTTTTGCGGCTGCCTCCGGAGTTGCGGCATCGGCGGCGCTGGCCCAGGCCAACCCACTGCCTCTCTCAGGGGGGGACCCGAATATTCTGGCCTTGCCCGAACACAGCAAAGGCCTGGGACAGGGTGTAGCGAGCGAGGGCTATGGCAAACCGTCGCAATTTGAAGCCAACCTGCAACGCCGACAAAGCCCGGGACTGACCCAAACCACCCAGTCCTCGGTCTCCTTTGCGCCGCTGCAGTCGATGTTTGGCATCGTCACGCCCAGTGGCTTGCATTTTGAGCGCCATCACCAGGGTTGGTGGGACATCGACCCCTCGCGGCATCGGCTCATGGTCAATGGCTCAGAGCCCGGCATGCTCAAAACACCGATGGTGTTCACGCTTGACGAGATCATGCGCCTGCCCAGCGTCTCGCGCTTTCATTTCATAGAGTGCGGCGCCAACACCGGTATGGAGTGGGGCAATGTGGCGGTACCCACCGCGCAGTACAGCCATGGCATGCTGTCTTGCAGCGAGTTCACTGGCGTGCCGCTGATCACCTTGCTGGAGATGGCGGGCGCAGACCTGAAAAAAGGCCGGTTTGTGCTGGCCGAGGGCGCAGACGGCTCGTCCATGACCCGCACCATTCCCCTGAGCCAGATTCT
>BJGT01000090.1:0-6314 GCA_014190675.1 Comamonadaceae bacterium
ACCGCATCGAGCACCTCTTGTGTGGCCTGCGGACCGGTGACAGCCAGCACCCGTGGATGCATTTGCAAAACCAGGTTACTGCCATCTGCGGCAGCTTTGGCCCCCAGGCAACCGGTGACGATCACCCGGCCGTTTTCAGCCAAGGCCTCGCCAATGGTGTCCAGGCTTTCCTTGATCGCCTCGTCGATGAAGCCGCAGGTGTTGACGATCACCAGATCCGCGTTTTGGAAACTCTTGGATGTTTGGTAGCCCTGGGCGCTGAGTTGGGTCAAAATCAATTCTGAATCAGTGAGGGCCTTGGCACAGCCCAGGCTGACAAAGCCGACCCTTGGGGCCGCCGCTTGACCGAACCCTGTTTCACCCATGTCGCCAGACTCCTGCAGCGGACCGCATCAGCGCTTAACACCAAAAGCGCCAAACATTTGGCCGGTCTGCTGCTGCAACTGTTCTTGCATGTGTTCAAACATTTTTCGGGTCTGCTCCAAGCTACCGCCCAGCATGTCTTGCAGGGCGGGAGATTGCAGGCTTAAAAACTGGGTCCAGCCCTCTGGCGTGAAGCCCTTGGACTGCTCAGCAAAGCTACCCTGCATATCCATCAAGGTCTGAATGTTGCTCTCTAAATACCCGCCCATCAAGCCCTGCATGGCGTGTCCGTAAAAGCGGATCACACTGGCCAAAACCGGCGCCGTGAACATCGGTGAACCGCCGGCCTCTTCTTCAAGGATGATTTGCAAAAGAATGCTGCGTGTCAGATCGTCACCGGTTTTGGCATCTCGTACCACGAAGGCCTGGCTCTTCATGACCAACTGCTTGACTTGTGACAAGGTGATATAGCTTGATGTCTGGGTGTCATAGAGTCGTCGGTTCGGGTACTTTTTAATCACCCGTTGGCTATCGACGCTTTCCGGAAATTTTTTGTTGTCCATGGGTCTCCTACAACACGCCTGCAATGGCATAAAAGCGCACTGCCAAAAGCCATATTCTAGAGAGAGATTAGATTTATGAGGCTCAAGGTTTACGTCGAGCGGCAGGCAGACGCAGAGTCTAGCCTTGGTAGGCGCGATTGGACTCGAACCAACGACCCCCACCATGTCAAGGTGGTGCTCTAACCAGCTGAGCTACGCGCCTGCAATCTTGTTGCGGCCAGAGTATATCAGTACTGCGGGGGCCAACTCCGTATCAAACAGGGCGCCCGACAGGGCTGGCGCCGGGCAGCTTGGTGAGTTGGTCAATCGGCCATAATTGTTTGAGTGGTCAACTGAAATTGCGGAGATATCCATGGAAATTGCAGAAAAAGTATTTGTTGTCACGGGCGGGGCTTCGGGCCTGGGTGAGGGTGCGGCGCGCCTGCTCGCAGGGCTTGGCGGGCGGGTGCTCATCGCCGACATGCAGGTCGAGAAAGGGCAGGCAATCGCCAACGAAATAGGCGCTGCCTTTGTGAAATGCGATGTCAGCCAAGAAGCAGATGGACAGGCCGTTGTTGCCAGGGCGCTTTCTTTGGGTAAATTCATGGGTCTCGTCAACTGCGCCGGTATCGCCCCAGCTGAGAAAACTGTGGGCAAAAATGGGCCGCATAACCTGGCCCTGTTTACCAAGTGCATCACCGTCAATTTGGTCGGCAGCTTCAACATGATCCGCTTGTCTGCTGAAGCAATGTCCAAGAACACGCCAGAGGCAACCGGCGAGCGGGGCGCCATCGTCTCCACTGCCTCAGTAGCCGCCTACGACGGGCAAATGGGGCAGGCTGCCTACAGCGCGTCCAAGGGCGGCATCGTCGGCATGACGCTGCCGATTGCCCGTGATCTGGCCCGCAATGGCATACGAAACATGACCGTCGCACCCGGTATCTTTGGCACGCCCATGATGTTTGGTATGCCCAAAGAGGTGCAGGACTCGCTGGCTGCGAGCGTGCCGTTCCCTTCGCGCTTGGGTACGCCGCAAGACTATGCCAAACTGGTTGTGCACATTTTTGAAAATGACATGCTCAATGGAGAAGTGATACGCCTGGACGGCGCCATCCGGCTCGCCCCGCGCTAGGCTGGCGCCAATGCTGCGCCACCCCCTGAACCGGCCCCTAAGCCGCAGGGCTTACCATGGCGCTTTGATCGGAAACAACCCATGCACACCCTCCGCCTCGCCCTGGCCGCCCTTATTGTTCTGAGCGGCTACAACTGCACCTGGGCCCAGCAGTACCAAACGCCCAACAGCACCGATACCAATGCGGGCGTGAAGAGCCCCTTGGCAACATCTGCCAAGCGCTTCGCGGTGGCTGCCGCCAACCCCTTGGCCACTGCTGCCGGCTACCAGGTGCTGCGGGACGGTGGCAGCGCCGTGGATGCGGCCATTGCGGTTCAAATGGTGCTGACACTGGTCGAGCCGCAAAGCAGTGGTATCGGCGGTGGCGCTTTCATGCTGCACTTCAATGGAAGCGCAGTCGAAGCCTTTGACGGGCGTGAGACAGCACCTGCGGCGGCTTCCGAGGGCCTTTTCTTGAAGGCAGACGGTAAACCAATGGCCTTTTATGACGCAGTGGTCGGGGGGCGGGCGGTGGGAGCGCCGGGCACGGTTCGCATGCTGGAGATGGCGCACCGCCAATATGGCGTTCTGCCCTGGGCGGCGCTGATGGCGCCAGCCATTGACCTGGCAGAAAATGGCTTCAAGGTCAGCCCCAGGCTGCATGCAATGCTCAAAGCCGAGATTCATTTGAAAAAAGATCCGACAGCAGCAGCCTATTTTTATCAAGCCGACGGCTCACCCCAGGAGATTGGACACCTGCTGCGTAACCCAGACTTGGCAGCCCTTCTGCGCAAAATCGCCAGTCAGGGTTCGGCGGCCATGCTCGAAGGCGATGTGGCCCTGGCAATCGTCGACAAAGTGCGGCAGCACCCGAGCAACCCCGGTCTTTTGAGCGTTTCTGACCTGGCTGGCTACCGGGCACTCAAGCGCGCCGCCCTTTGCCACGACTACAGCGCCCGAGACAAGCACTACCGCATCTGCGGTTTTCCACCACCGAGCTCAGGCGCCATTGCAGTCGGGCAGATTTTGGGCCTGCTCAATCAAACCCAGGCGGCCGAGCTGCCACTGGAGAACGGCCTTCCTTCAGCACAATGGCTGCACCTCTACACCGAGGCCGCCAGACTAGCCTTTGCCGACCGGGCCCAGTATTTGGGCGATCCGGATTTTGTCAGCCCGCCCGAAGGCGGCTGGGTGGGCTTGCTCGGGCCGGCCTACTTGGCTGAGCGTGCCAAATTGATTGCCCAGGGCCCCAATGAGGCAAGCATGAAGACGGCAAAGCCCGGCCTGCCAGCCGGTGCCAAGACCGTCTATGCTCCGATGGCAGAACAGGTCGAGTACGGCACTTCTCATGTCTCCATCGTGGACGGCAAGGGCCATTCCGTGGCTATGACAAGCACCATTGAGGATGCTTTTGGCGCACGTCAGATGGTCCAAAGCACAGCCGGTTTGGCTGGGGGCTTTTTGCTCAACAACGAATTGACCGACTTTAGCTTTGCGCCACGCGATGGCAATGGCAACCCAATTGCCAACCGGGTCGAGCCCGGCAAACGGCCCCGCTCATCGATGGCGCCAACCATGGTCTTCGACAAAGCCACGGGTGAGTTGCTTATCAGTGCTGGCAGCCCCGGGGGCGCATTGATCATCCATTTTGTTAGCAAAACAATCTACGGCCTGCTCAACTGGGGTTTGACGCCCCAGGAGTCCATCGCGCTGCCGAACTTTGCCTCGCTCAACGGCCCTTCGGTGCTGGAAGAAAAACGTTTTCCAGCCGCTACGCTAGAGGCCCTGAATGCGCGTGGGCACGAGGTTCGCGAGGCCAATATGACCAGCGGTCTGCAAGCCATCGCCAGGACTCAAGCAGAGGGCTCACCCACCTGGATGGGAGGCGCCGACCCGCGCCGTGAAGGCCTGGTCATGGGTGACTAAAGCGCAAACACTAGCGCAGCAGCGGTGGCGATACCCCAGACCTTCATCCAGGAGCTGTTGGCACGCGCCGACTTGGTAGACATCGTCGGACGGTATGTGCAACTAAAAAAGGGCGGCGCGAATTTCATGGGGCTGTGCCCCTTTCACGGTGAGAAATCGCCCTCTTTTTCAGTCAGTCCGGGCAAGCAGTTCTACCATTGTTTTGGTTGTGGAAAAAATGGCAACGCCATCGGCTTCTTGATGGAGCATGCTGGCATGAGCTTTGTTGAAGCGGTATCGGATTTGGCCCAGCAATACGGCATGCAGGTGCCCGAAGACGACGGCAGCCCGCAAGATAGGGCCCGCGCGGCTGAGCAGCGGCAACGCCAGACGACGCTCACCGATGTGCTGAAAAAAGCTGGGGAAGCGTACAAAAAGCAGCTTAAACAATCCACCAAGGCAGTCGACTACCTGAAAGGGCGTGGTTTGTCTGGCGCGATTGCCCAGCAGTTCGGGCTGGGCTATGCAAGCGAGGGCTGGCGCACACTGGCTGGTGTTTTTCCGAACTATGACGACCCGCTGCTTGTCGAGAGCGGCCTGGTGATTCTTCACAACGAAGAAGGGGCCGAAGAGAAGCGCTATGACCGCTTCCGCGACCGCGTCATGTTCCCCATTCACAACGTCAAGGGCGAGTGCATTGGCTTTGGCGGACGGGTGTTGGGCGATGAAAAACCCAAATATTTGAACTCACCAGAAACACCGGTGTTCAGCAAAGGACGGGAGCTCTATGGCCTGTTTGAAGCCCGTGGCTCGCTACGCGAGGCCGGTTATGCGCTGGTTACCGAGGGCTACATGGATGTGGTGGCCTTGGCACAGCTGGGTTTCCCCAATGTGGTCGCCACACTGGGCACGGCCTGCACCATCGAGCATGTACAAAAACTCTTCCGCTTCACCGACGCTGTGGTCTTTAGTTTTGATGGCGACAGCGCCGGTCGGCGCGCTGCGCGTAAAGCACTGGATGCGGCCCTGCCTTTTGCCACCGATGAGCGCAACATCAAGTTTCTTTTTTTACCCGCCGAGCATGATCCTGACAGCTTTATTCGGGCCTTCGGAAAAGACGCCTTTGCACGTCATGTGAAGGAGGCTCTGCCACTCAGCCGCTTTTTGATTGATGCAGCTCAGGACGCTTGCGACCTGACTACGGCCGAAGGCCGGGCCCTGTTGGCCAGCAGGGCCCGGCCACTTTGGCAGCAGTTACCCGACGGAGCCCTGAAGCGCCAACTGCTGGGCGAAATTGCAGGTTTGGTGCAACTCGACAGCCGCGACCTCACTGACCTTTGGTCGACCAAGGGCGAGTCGCCACGCAGCGCACAAGCCAGAGGCAAAGACCCCGAGCACCACAAGCGGCCCGACAGCCAAAGTCGACCTGCCTATGCTGCCAACAACGCCGTGCCGACGCCGCGTTGGACCGGGCGCGCCTTGCCCTCCAGCAGGGCCGACCACGCCGCGCGCCTGTTGATGGGCAACCTGCAGGCCCTGCAGGCCTTGTCGGCCGAGGAGCATGCCATGCTGTGCGAATTGCCGGCACCCCATGGACCGCTTTTTGTTTGGCTCGAGTCCCAGTTGCAGGAGCAGGGAAGCCAGCCCTGGGTGGCATTGCAAGAAGGCCTGCGTGGACACCCTCTCGAAGAGCTTGCAACACGACTGATGGGACGCCACGATCTCGACACCGGGTCCGCCGACACCAACGCACAGCCCGAGCGCGACGAATTGCGCAAACTGCTGGACCGAATGCTGGTGGAGCGCCTCAAGGCGCAGGAGACCCGGGCCATTGAGGCCGCATCCACAGACCCCAGTGCCCTGTCACGGTACCGAGAACTGCAGTCTCGCCGGCGCCAACTTGAAGTCGCCAGCACCCGCGTCGAAACCGAGCAGGGCCCGCCCTAACGACCTGGGCCAACCGGAAACCGTTCTGTAGGTATAATCCGCGCTCTTTCTCGGCAAGCGCGACAGCAGCACCTCCGGACCCGGCCAAACGATGACTCCGCTCACGACAGGCCAAGACACCGCAAGGACTGCACTCCAAATGTTCGCCCGCAAAGCTTGTTTGTAGATTTCTTGTCGTCCCAGCACAAACCGCCGCGCTCAATCCCTTTGATTGAGCGCATGGGTGTGCAGCACCAAGGTTTCCAGATGTCCAAACCAAAGCCGAAAAAGTCCGCCGCAGTGACAGCCAAGGCAGTCCAGCCAGCCAAGTCTGCAAAACCGGTGCCCAAAGCCGTGCCAAGCACTGCAAGCAAACCTGGCGCCAAACCAACTCCTGGCCCAAGCCGCCCGGTGGCTCCGGTGGCCAGCAAGAGCGCCCCAGCCAAGCCAGCATTGAAAGCCAAGCC
>BJGT01000090.1:6323-12407 GCA_014190675.1 Comamonadaceae bacterium
AGCCAAGCCAGCATTGAAAGCCAAGCCGGCGCAAGCTCCTCAGGCTCCGCTCAAACCGGCTCCGGTAAAAACCCAGGTAAAGACAAGTGCCCAGGCAAAGCCAGCGGCAAAGGCGGTAAAGGCCAGCCTGCCAGTTGCAGCCAAGGTCAGCCCCAAAACAGCCTCAAAAACCAAACCCGACGCCAAAGCGCTGGTCAAGCCGGGTCCCGCGCCAGACCCCGACATGGCCGAAATCGAGGCCGATCTGGCCGGTGAACCAGTTGCGGCAGGCGAGAAGGTCAAGCCCCTGCGCATGAAAATCAGCAAGGCCAAAGAGCGGGCCTTGATGAAAGAATTTGGGCTCGATGAGACCGTTTTGTCTGAAGAAGACATCGTCAAGCGTCGCCAACGGCTCAAGGCCCTGATCAAGCTCGGCAAGACCCGCGGCTACCTGACCCATGGCGAGATCTCGGACCACCTGCCAGACAAACTGGTGGATCCAGAGACCATGGAAGTGGTGGTTTCCATGCTCAACGACATGGGGGTGGCGGTGTACGAGCACACGCCCGATGCCGAGACCCTCCTGATCAACAACAATAGCCCGACTGCGGCGACTGAAGAAGAAGCCGAGGAAGAAGCTGAAGCCGCTCTCTCCACCGTCGACAGCGAGTTTGGACGCACCACCGACCCCGTGCGCATGTACATGCGCGAGATGGGCACGGTGGAGTTGCTCACCCGTGAAGGCGAGATCGAGATTGCCAAACGCATCGAAGGCGGCTTGATGGCCATGATGGAGGCGATCTCCGCATCGCCGGCCACCATCGCCGAGATCCTGCGCCTTGGCGAGGACATCCGCGAAAACAAAGTGGTCATCACCACCGTGGTTGATGGCTTTTCGAACCCGAACGAAGCGGACGATTATGTGGCCGAAGAAGACTTCGACGAATTCGACGCGGCTGACGACGACGACGGCAAAGGTGGCTCCAAAGCCTTGACCAAAAAGCTCGAAGAGCTCAAACGCGAAGCCCTGAGCCGCTTTGACACGCTGCGCGACTTGTTTGAAAAAGTCCACGGGGTGTACGACTCTGAAGGCTACGGCACAGCGCTGTATATCAAGTCGCAACGGGCCCTATCGGACGAATTGATGTCCATACGCTTCACCGCAAAAACGATCGAGAAGATGTGCGACTTGGTGCGCGCCCAGGTGGACGATATCCGCAAAAAAGAGCGGGAATTGCGCCGCATCATTGTTGATAAATGCGGCTACCCTCAAGAGCATTTCATTGTTGATTTCACCGGCCGAGACAAACACAATAACAAGGTGGCGAGCCATCTGCTCAATCTGAAATGGATTGAAAAACAAGCCACTTCGGGCAAGCCTTGGAGCGCCATCATGGCGCGCAATATTCCGCCAGTGCAAGACCTGCAGCAAAAGCTCGCTGATCTGCAGGCGCGGGTGGTGGTGCCGCTCGACCAGCTCAAAACCATCAACAAGCGCATGAATGAGGGGGAATCATCGTCTCGCGCGGCCAAAAAAGAAATGATCGAAGCCAACCTGCGCCTGGTCATCTCGATTGCCAAAAAATACACCAACCGCGGTCTGCAGTTTCTCGACCTGATCCAGGAGGGCAACATCGGCTTGATGAAAGCGGTTGACAAATTTGAGTACCGCCGGGGCTACAAGTTCTCTACTTATGCCACTTGGTGGATTCGCCAGGCCATCACCCGCTCTATTGCCGATCAGGCCCGCACCATCCGCATTCCGGTGCACATGATCGAGACCATCAACAAGATGAACCGCATCAGCCGGCAGCATTTGCAAGAGTTCGGCTTTGAGCCCGATGCCAGCGTGCTGGCGGCCAGGATGGAGATCCCGGAAGACAAGATCCGCAAGATCATGAAGATCGCCAAAGAGCCGATTTCAATGGAGACTCCGATTGGCGACGATGACGACTCCCACCTGGGCGACTTCATCGAGGACAGCGCCAACACCGCTCCCATGGAGGCCGCCATGCAGGCCGGTTTGCGTGATGTGGTGAAAGATATTCTGGACAGCCTGACGCCGCGCGAGGCCAAGGTGTTGCGGATGCGTTTTGGCATCGAGATGACCAGCGATCACACCCTGGAGGAGGTCGGCAAGCAATTTGATGTGACTCGGGAGCGCATTCGCCAGATCGAAGCCAAGGCCTTGCGCAAACTCAAGCACCCCAGCCGCTCAGACAAGCTGCGCAGCTTTACCGACAACATGTAGGCCAGCGTCCGGCCAGCCCTCAGGGCTGCCGGGCGGGCGATGCCCTAGGTATCGAGATAAAGCTCAGCCAGCCGGCGCCGGGCCGTGGCGTCGATTCCCAGCCCTTGCAAGAGGTAGCCCGACACATCGCCGTAGTCGGTCTCGACCGCTTCGAACGCCGCCTCCAAAAAACTCTGCTGCACCCGCCAGAGAACCGCCAGCGCCTCTTGAGGAAGTGCGCTCGGCTCATTTTGGACCGCCAAAGGCAGGCGGAAGTAATCATTGGATAGCAGGTAATCCTGCATCACCAAGGCGCGCGACACGCCCAGTGCCTGGAGAATCAGGGCTGCCGCAAATCCGGTGCGATCTTTGCCAGCCGTGCAATGGAAAACCAGTGGTTCGCCGTTATCGAGCAGGTGCGCAAACAGCTGTTTGAATCGCGGCGTGTTGTCCAGCACAAAGGCACGGTAGGTGTCTTCCATCAGAACCATCGTGTCCTGCGCCGTGAGCCGCTGCCCGGCGTCCATCAAGCTCTTCATGCCCTGCACGACCGCCGGCTCAATCGCCAGCGAGTGCACCTGTGCCCCCGGTAGGGCACAGGCCAGCTCAGAGCGCTCTGTGACACCGCGAAAGTCGCACACACGCGCCAGGCCCAGGCCCAGCAACAGGGCCTGGTCATCGGCGCTGAGGGCGGCAAGGTGGTCAGAGCGAAACAGCCGACGCCAACGCACGGCTCGCCCGTCCTGGCCGGTGTAGCCGCCTAAATCACGAAAGTTGCTGGTCCCGTCGAGTGCAATATGGCGGGTAGGGGCTATGGCGGAAATGGTTGTTAGGGTGTCAATGGTCATAAAAACAAGGTAGCACGAACTACAGCCCCGCAATCTGAAAGGTTTCGGTGTCAACCTCACCGGCGGCCTGCGCCCCGTAACGCGCCCCATGCACTGTCTGCTGGTTGATCAAGCCATTCAGGCGCTCGAGTTCTGCCGGGCCGAGTTTGACCCGGCTCGCCCCCAGGTCATCAATCAAATGGTCTTGGCGGGTGGTGCCGGGAATCGGGATGATCTCTGGCCCCTGGTGCAGCAACCAAGCCAGCGCCAGTTGGGCCGGGCTACAGCCGAGCTCCTGGGCCAGGCCCAAGTAGGCGGGCAGCAAGCCCAAATTGGCCTGGTAGTTGGCGGACTCAAAGCGGGGCATGCTGCGCCGAATATCCTTGGCATCCAGACCGGCAAGGTCAAGCCGTGCATCGCACAAGAAACCGCGCGCCACCGGGCTGAAGGCGACAAATGCAGTACCGAGTTGACGGCAGGCCGCCAGCACCGCGATCTCCGGGTTGCGAGTCCACAACGAGTACTCCGTCTGTAGCGCTGCAATCGGGTGCACGGCATGGGCCCGGCGCAGGGTGTTGGCCGAAACTTCAGACAGGCCCAGTGTGCGCACCTTGCCGGCCTGCACCAGATCAGCCATGGCGCCCACACTGTCTTCGATGGGTACCGACTTGTCCCAGCGGTGCAGGTAATACAGGTCGATCACATCAGTTTGCAGTCGACGCAGGCTGTCTTCACAATTGCGTCTTAGCGCTTCAGGACGCCCATCGATCACCCGCTTGAGTCCGTCGGCAAACTGCACGCCGGCCATGCCTCCCTTGCTGGCCAGTGTGATTGTCTGGCGGTACGGTTTAAGCACCCGCCCGAGCAGCTCTTCGTTGTTGCCAAAGCCATACAAAGCAGCGGTGTCAAACAGCGTGACGCCGGCATCCAGCGCTGCCAGCAAAACCCGCTCGCCCTGCTCGGCCGAAACCGGCGCGCCGTAGGCATGGCTGAGGTTCATGCAGCCCAAACCAATGGCGCTGACCTTGAAGGGCCCGATCTGTCTGTGCTGCATGGCTAATTATTCCTTTTTGTTTTGCCCAAGTGTAAATTCCCCAGCGCTGCGGCCAGGAGGCGGTGCGCTGATTCACCATATGACGCCAGGCCAGGGCCTCATCAGCCACCGGAATGCCCAAGGGCAAGGCCAGCAGACGCATTCATCCGGGCATCATCCGGGTGCACATTGAGAATTAAACCGGGAGTGTCCATCAATCAAGATTGTTCATTAGGGTTTGGCGTGCAGGTGGATGCAGTGACTAGGCAGTGTTCTACTGACTGGCTCGAAAATAACTGTCAATGCGCCGCCTGCGCCCAAGCAGCAGCGCAGGTGCGCCGAATGGAGAAACTCGGTGGCAACTCTCCTCAGTAACGCAAACGGGCCAACGAGCGCAGGGTATCGGGGGTGGTGCTGGGCAGACCAAAAAATTCGAGGTAAGCCGGGATTTGCTCAAACAGCATGTCCGAACCCACCTGCACCCGGCAGCCCCGCGCCTGGGCCGCCTGCAAAAAAGCGGTGAGCTCGGTTTTCATGACCACTTCGCCGACAAAGCTGCCGGGCGTTAGACGCGACACATCCACCGGCATGGCATCTGATTCATTCATGCCCAAGGGGGAGGCATTGACCACCAGATCAAAACCGCTTGGGTCGGCGCTGCCTGTGCTTACCGCCAGCGCCGGGTAGTGCCGTGCGAGCCGGCCAGACAGCGCGGTAGCGGCGCTCCCCTGCAAATCAAACAGCGCCAGCCTGGAGAGCCCAGCGCCCGCCAGCGAGGCAGCAATCGCTGAGCCAACGCCGCCGCTGCCGACCACCAGGGCGCTAGCGCCTTGCAATTTCAGCCCCTTGTTGCGTACGCCGCGCACAAAACCCTCGCCGTCAAACATATCGCCCTGCAACTGCCCCGCCGGACCCAGGCGCACAGCATTGCAAGCGCCAGCAATCAGGGCAGCGGGCAACAACTCATCGACCAAGTGGGTAGTGCTCACCTTATGCGGCATGGTGATCAGGGCGCCGCGCAGGTTGCCAAGCTTGAACAGGGAACGCAAAAAATCAGGGTAATCGCTCGCCTGGCAAGCCATGGGCACCACAAGCGCATTGACGCCGGCCTGCTCGAACCAAGGGTTGTAAATCATCGGCGCCTTGAAAGCGTGGGTGGGAAAACCGATGTGGGCGATGAGTTCGGTGTTGCCGTCTATCATTTCTTTGCAGCATCAACCGCCGCCACCGCGGCGCGCAGGGCCAGCAGGTAGCTGTTGACGCCAAAGCCGCAGATCTGGCCCTTGACAATCTCAGCAAACACCGAAACATGACGAAACGGCTCACGCGCATGGATGTTGGACATGTGCAGTTCCACGATCGGGCAAGTCAGAATCGCCAGCGCGTCGCGAATGCCGTAGCTGTAATGGGTCCAGGCACCCGCGTTGATCAGCACCGCATCCACCCCATCGGTGTAGCCCTGGTGGATGCGCTCGCACATAGCGCCTTCATGGTTGGTCTGGTAGGCCTGCACCGTCACCCCGAGTTCAGCACCGAGGGCCGCCAGGCTGGCATTTATTTCGTCGAGCGTGGTGGTTCCGTACTGCGCCGGGTCGCGCTTGCCGAACATGTTGTGGTTGATACCGTGCAGCATGAGTATGTTCATCGGGGCTCCTGGTCTGGAAATACACAAGTCTAACGATCCAAGACCCCGGGCAAAGCTGCCCACTGGCCGGCCCCGACTCCACCGTCAAACCAAGTTGTTGCGCGCAGGACCAGCATGCCAGCTCGAACCGCTGGCTGAGAGGCTTTTAACAGAGCTGTTCATGGGCCAGGACTGCAAGGTCTGGCAGGCTACGACACCCCAAACGCGGCACTCAATCGCAACGAATTTCGGGCCGGTACACCTGGTGCAGCAGGCTGCCGCTGCTGCCCCCCACCTGGGTGCCGCCACCGGTGACATAAATCAGGCCGTTGGCGAAGGTGGCGCCGGTGACACCATGGATCGGCATCACCATATTGGGCAGCGCGGTCCA
>BJGT01000091.1 GCA_014190675.1 Comamonadaceae bacterium
GTGGCTGCGGCATACACATGCACCGAGGCATGGCTCACCAACAGGGTGTAGCCGTCAGCGACCTGCTTCGAGACATACTCTGTGCCCACCAGACCACCCGCTCCAGCCCGGTTTTCAACCACCACGGTTTGCCCAAGCGCCCAGCGCATTACCTCTGGGCAGTGTTGACATGTGCGGTGACCGCCATGGATTCGAACGAGTCGAAGACCAACATCGCTGAGTGAAAATGTTGCCGAACTCGCAACAGTGCCCAATAGTCAAATTTCACTGAATCAAGACGCCATGTGCACGGCGTGGGCACAAAACAAAAAAGGCTCACCAAAGTGAGCCTTTACTGTCGTGGAACCCCACGTATTTATTGGTTGCGCGAGAAGGATTTGAACCTTCGACCTTTGGGTTATGAGCCCAACGAGCTACCAGACTGCTCCATCGCGCGGCAAGGGATTGATTGTAGCCTAATCGGCCTTCGGTGACTCGGTGGATGGGCTGTCCTCGACCAATTTACGATCCACCAATTCAACCAGAGCCATGGGTGCGTTATCACCTACCCGAAAGCCCATTTTCAAAATTCGGGTGTAGCCGCCTGGACGGGCTTTGAAGCGCGGGCCCAGATCATTAAAAAGTTTGAGCACGCTGTCGCGATCGCGCAGGCGATCAAAGGCCAGTCGGCGGTTTGCCAGGCTTGCTTCTTTGGCCAAGGTGATCATGGGCTCAACCACGCGCCGCAGTTCCTTGGCTTTGGGCAGCGTGGTTTTGATCACCTCGTGCGCGATGAGCGAGTTCATCATGTTGCGCAGCATCGCCAAGCGGTGCTCGCTGGTGCGGTTAAGTTTACGTAATCCGTGTCCGTGACGCATGGTGCTTTCCTTCAGTTTTTAATTGGCGCAGCCGTATCAGGTACTGCCCCTGCACTGGAGCCTTTTGACGGGCTCCGGGAATCAACGTTTTTCTAGGGCTGAGGGGGGCCAGCTCTCGAGCTTCATGCCTAGTGTCAGGCCGCGGGAGGCCAACACCTCTTTGATTTCATTGAGCGACTTTCGACCCAGATTTGGCGTCTTCAGCAACTCGTTCTCACTGCGCTGTATGAGGTCGCCGATGTAATAAATGTTCTCAGCTTTGAGGCAATTAGCCGAGCGCACAGTCAACTCTAACTCGTCCACCGGGCGCAGCAAAATTGGGTCAAACTGCGAACTGCCGCGCGGTGCTGGCATATCAAAAGCCGCCAACTCACTGCCTTCGAGTTGCGCGAACACGGCCAACTGTTCGACCAGGATTTTCGCCGATGAGCGCACCGCGTCCTCAGCAGAAATTGCACCATTGGTTTCGATGTCAACGATCAATTTATCAAGATCGGTACGCTGCTCCACCCGCGCGGCTTCGACCGTGTAACTGACGCGCTTGACCGGGGAAAAGGACGCATCGAGCACGATACGACCGATCGATTTGGTGGTCTCATCGCCATGGCGGCGCATGGTGCCAGGCACATAGCCCCGGCCTTTCTCGACCTTGATCTGCATATCGAGTTTGCCGCCGTGCGACAGATTGGCGATGACATGGTCTGGGTTGATGATCTCGACATCGTGCGGCGTCTGTATGTCGCTCGCCAGCACCGGACCATCGCCTTCTTTGCGCAAACTCAGGGTGACATCGTCGCGGTTGTGGAGCTTAAAGACCACGCCCTTGAGGTTGAGCAAAATATTAACCACGTCTTCTTGCACGCCATCAATCGACGAGTACTCGTGCAGCACCCCCGCGATGGTGACCTCGGTGGCTGCATAGCCCCACATGGATGACAACAAAACCCGACGCAAAGCATTTCCCAGCGTATGACCGTAGCCACGCTCGAATGGCTCGAGTGCCACCTTGGCACGGTTCAAACCGAGTTGCTCTACATTGATTGCTTTGGGCTTTAGTAAACTATTTTGCATGCAAACTTCCTCTCAATACCCCCGGCTCGTTACGCCGGTAAGGCTGGTGAAGTGCCCCAAATGCCGGGCCTGGCGATTGGGGAACGATTTCGAATGAACCAGCTTGGTTCGGCGATTAACGAGAATACAACTCAACAATTAACGATTCGTTGATGTCCGCACCAAACTGATCGCGGTCAGGAACTGTTTTAAAAGTTCCCTCCGCTTTCTCAAGATTGACATCCACCCAAGCCGGCATGCCGACCTGCTGAGCAAGTTGCAAGGCCTCGACCACCCGATTTTGCTTTTTCGACTTGTCTCTGACCGAAATCAAGTCGCCAGTCTTCACCATGTAAGAGGGGATGTTGACGCTCTTGCCATTGACTGTCATGGCTTTGTGAGACACCAGTTGTCGGGCCTCAGCCCGAGTTGAACCAAAGCCCATACGGTAGACAACATTGTCAAGGCGCGACTCCAACAGCAGCAGCAGGTTGGAGCCGGTGTTGCCCTTGCGGCGATCAGCCTCTTCAAAATAGCGCCGGAACTGCTTCTCCAACACGCCGTACATGCGTTTGACTTTTTGCTTTTCACGCAACTGCAAACCGTAGTCAGAGGTACGCGCACCAGAAGTGCGACCATGCTGACCCGGCTTGGAATCAAACTTTGCCTTATCCCCGATAGCGCGTCGTGCGCTCTTGAGAAACAGGTCGGTGCCTTCTCGGCGAGATAATTTGGCCTTGGGCCCTAGATAGCGTGCCACTTGAACTTCCTTTTTGTCATCTGCCGTACGATGTACGGGAGCCAACAGCGCAGGGCGGTTGGCGGTGGGCTTGTTTAAAAATCAGATGCGACGACGTTTTTGTGGTCTGCATCCGTTGTGAGGCACCGGAGTTACATCAGCAATCATGTTGATACGTATGCCAAGAGCTGCCAGCGCTCGCACCGAAGATTCCCGACCTGGACCGGGGCCCTTGATTTCAACGTCAAGGTTCTTGATGCCCTGTTCAATGGCTGCGCGTCCCGCCACCTCAGATGCGACTTGCGCCGCAAAAGGAGTGGATTTGCGCGAACCCTTGAATCCCTGACCACCAGACGACGCCCATGACAAGGCGTTGCCCTGACGGTCGGTGATGGTGATGATGGTGTTGTTGAACGAGGCGTGGACATGCGCAACGCCATCAGCAACATTTTTACGAACTTTTTTGCGCACCCGTTGGGCCGCGTTACTCGCCGGAGCTTTTGCCATGGTGGTCTTTCAATACCGTTTATTTTTTCAGTGCTGCAGCAGCCTTGCGCGGGCCTTTGCGTGTGCGGGCGTTGGTCCGTGTGCGCTGGCCGCGCATGGGCAGGCCACGGCGATGACGAAAGCCACGGTAGCAACCAATGTCCATCAGTCGCTTGATGTTCATCGTGGTTTCGCGCCGCAGGTCACCCTCGATGGTGTAACGGCCAATCTGGTCGCGGATTTTTTCCAGGTCTGAGTCTGTCAGATCCTTGATTTTCTTGGAGTAAGCGATGCCACAGGCCTCGCAAATTTTACGAGCGCGGCTGCGGCCTATTCCGAAAATAGCTGTCAAGCCGATCTCCGAATGCTGCTGCGGCGGAATATTGATGCCAGCGATACGTGCCATGTTGGTCCTCTAAAACTTTTTCAATCAACCCTGGCGCTGCTTGTGCCGCGGATCAGTACAGATCACCCTCACAACGCCCTTGCGCCGAATCACCTTGCAGTTACGGCAAATTTTTTTGACCGAAGCCGAAACTTTCATTTCTTTCTCCTAGATATTCTTGCTGAGCCGCCGCACTGGCGCCTGGCACAACAATCTTGCAGTTACTTGGCTCTGAAAACAATTCTCGCCCGACTCAGGTCATAAGGCGTTAACTCAACTGTGACCTTGTCCCCGGGCAGAATACGGATGTAGTGCATACGCATTTTTCCCGATATATGCCCCAAAACCACATGTCCATTTTCCAACTTGACCCGAAACGTAGCGTTCGGCAGGTTCTCAACCACCTCGCCTTGCATTTGAATAACATCGTCTTTTGACATGTGTACTGGTTACCTCAAGAAGACTTGAAATTTGCCTTCTTCAAAAGCGACTCATACTGCTGAGACATCATGTAATTTTGTACTTGCGCCATGAAATCCATGGTTACCACAACAATGATCAGCAGCGATGTGCCGCCAAAGTAAAAAGGTACGTTGTATTTAAGGATCAGGAACTCGGGCAAAAGACAAACCATGGTGATGTAAATCGCCCCGGCAAAGGTCAAACGCAGCAAGATCTTGTCGATGTACTTGGCGGTTTGGTCCCCCGGACGAATACCTGGAATGAATGCCCCACTTTTCTTCAGGTTGTCCGCTGTTTCACGGCTGTTGAAGACCAGTGCGGTGTAGAAAAAGCAGAAGAAAATAATGGCTCCAGCGTAAAACATCACGTAGATGGGTTGGCCTGGAGTGAGCGAACTCGCAATGTCTTTGAGCCAGCGCATGGACTCGCCGGTGCTGAACCAACCTACTACCGTAGCTGGCAAAAGAATAATGGACGACGCGAAGATCGGCGGTATAACTCCGGCCATGTTGAGTTTGAGCGGCAGGTGTGAGGACTGTCCACCATAAACCTTATTGCCGACCTGGCGGCGCGCATAGTTGACCAAGATCTTGCGCTGCCCGCGCTCAACAAACACCACGAAAAAGGTCACGAGAGCCACCAAAACAACGATGAGCAACGCCACGATAATGCTCATCGCACCAGTGCGCACGAGCTCAAGCAGGCCACCGATCGCATTAGGAAGGCCGGCCGCTATACCACCGAAAATCAGGATGGAAATACCATTTCCCAGACCCCGCTCGGTGATCTGCTCCCCGAGCCACATCAGAAACATGGTACCCGCGGTCAAGGTCACGATGGCAGTCATGCGAAAGCCAAAGCCCGGCGCTATCACCAAGCCTGGCGAGCTCTCCAGGGCCAGCGCAATTCCCATCGACTGGAACAACGCTAAGCCCAAAGTTCCATAGCGGGTGTACTGCGTGATTTTGCGGCGCCCGGCTTCACCTTCTTTTTTCAGTTGTTCAAAGGCGGGCAGCACATAAGTCATCAATTGCATGATGATCGATGCCGAGATATAGGGCATTATTCCAAGCGCAAACACCGTGAAGCGCGACAAAGCGCCGCCTGAGAACATGTTGAACATGCCCAAAATACCGCCCTGTTGGCCATTGAAAAATTGCTGTAGCTGGGCCGGATCTATTCCGGGCACCGGAATATGGGCGCCAATGCGGTAGACGACCAGCGCCAACAACAAGAAAATGAGCCTGCGCTGCAGGTCTCCATATTTCCCGGTTTTGGCCAGTTGGGCTGCGCTGGTTACCACGTGTTATCTTCCTGAAGCCGATCAGCCGATGCTGCCGCCAGCAGCTTCGATAGCAAGTTTGGCCGCTGCTGTGGCACCGATGCCGCTGAGCGTAACGGCAATGCTGATCTCACCAGTTTTGATGATTTTGACCACCTTGGCCAGTTCACCAACCAAGCCCGCTTGCTTGAGCGTGATCAGGTTAACCTCTGTTACACCCAGGCGCTGCAGGGCTGTCAGTGTGACTTCTGCATTGAATTTGAGCAGTTGAGACTTAAAGCCGCGCTTTGGCAGCCGCCGCTGCATCGGCATCTGCCCGCCTTCAAAGCCGACCTTGTGGTAGCCGCCGGCACGAGATTTTTGTCCCTTGTGCCCACGTCCTGCGGTTTTACCAAGGCCAGAACCGATACCACGGCCGACACGGCGCTTGTAATGCTTGGCGCCGTCGGCCGGCTGGATGTCATTGAGTTCCATCGTCTGTCCCTTAAAGCACTTTGACCAGGTAACTGATCTTGTTGATCATGCCGCGCACTTCTGGGGTGTCGACAAGTTCGCTGATGCTGCGGATTTTGCGCAAGCCCAGACCCCGAACAGTGGCCCGATGCGATTCTTTACAACCAATCGGGCTGCGCACCAATTGGACTTTGACGGTTTGTTGTGTGCTCATGTGGCGGGCCTCGGTCAGGCGAAGATTTCTTCGATGGTTTTCCCGCGCTTGGCCGCCACTGCGGCAGGCGTTGTAGCATGCGCTAGGGCGTCAAGTGTGGCGCGAACCATGTTGTAGGGATTGGTCGAACCGTGACTCTTGGCAACAATGTCCGTGATACCCACGACTTCAAACACAGCGCGCATCGGCCCGCCTGCGATGATGCCAGTTCCCTTAGGGGCCGGCGCCATCATCACCGAGGCCGCACCGTGCTGGCCCATCACCTTGTGATGGATGGAGCCATTTTTGAGTGACACCTTGATCATGTTGCGGCGGGCTTCTTCCATTGCCTTTTGAACTGCGGCTGGCACCTCTTTCGACTTGCCCTTGCCCATGCCGATGCGTCCGTCTCCGTCACCCACGACGGTCAATGCTGCAAAGCCGAGAATTCGACCGCCCTTGACCACCTTGGTGACGCGATTGATCGCGATCATTTTTTCGCGCAGGCCGTCTTCCGGTCCTTCAGCCTTGCCCTGCATTTTCGCTTGAACTTTTGCCATCTTTTTTTCCGATCTGCTTAGAACTGCAAGCCGGCTTCACGCGCGGCTTCTGCTAAGGCCTTAACACGGCCGTGGTAGGCAAAGCCGGCACGGTCGAAGGCTACTTTTTCAATACCAGCTGCCTTGGCTTTTTCAGCCAGACGCTTGCCAATCAATTGGGCGGCGGCGACATTTCCGCCTTTGCCGGATGCGCCAAGTTCCTTACGAACCTCGGGTTCGGCACTGGAGGCCGACGCGATGACTTTTCCGCCATCTCCGGACATCACACTGGCGTAAATATGCAAATTGGTTCGGTTGACGGTCAGGCGCGCTACGCCCTGCCTGGAAATCCGGATCCGGGTTTGCCGTGCTCTGCGAAGACGCTGCTCTTTTTTGCTCAACATGTTGCAGCTCCTTATTTCTTCTTGGTTTCTTTGATCGTGATCTTCTCGTCCGAATACCGAATGCCTTTTCCCTTGTAGGGCTCTGGCGGGCGGATCGCACGAATCTCGGCAGCAACCTGGCCAACGCGTTGGCGGTCAGCGCCTTTAATCACGATATCTGTGGGCGTCGGGGTGGCCACACTGATGCCGGACGGCATGTCTTTGTTAACCGGATGGGAGTAACCAACAGTCAGGTTTAGACGGGTGCCCTGGGCTTGCGCCTTGTAGCCCACGCCCACCAGGCTAAGCTTGCGCTCAAAGCCTTTGGTCACGCCCTGCACCATGTTGTTAACAAGTTGGCGCATGGTGCCGCTCATGGCGTTGGCCTCGCGTGAATCGTTCGCGGGTGCGAAGCTCAGGCGACCATCCTGGGTGCTCACTTTGACCAAGGCATTTTGCGACAGCTGCAGGGTTCCGCCCGCACCTTTGACGCTAATTTGGTCCTCTTTGACCGACACGTCGACACCGCTTGGTATGGCGACTGGCATTTTTCCTACACGGGACATTTTTGCTTCTCCTCAATGTCACGCTTTAGGCGACGTAGCAAAGTACTTCACCACCGACACCGGTGGCGCGCGCCTTGCGATCAGTCATGACCCCCTTAGGCGTCGTGACAATGGCCACGCCCATGCCGTTTTGCACCTGTCCGATCGCAGCGCTACCGCGATAGACCCGCAGGCCCGGGCGGCTCACCCGCTCAATGCGCTCGATGACTGGGCGCCCGGCATGGTATTTCAGGGCAATTTCAAGCTCAGGATTACCCGAGACTATGTTGATTTTGAAACCGTCGATGTAGCCTTCGTCTTTAAGCACCTGTGCTATGGCAACCTTAACTTTGGACGAGGGCACACTCACAGTTGTTTTGGCAACCATCTGCGCATTACGAATACGCGTCAGCAGGTCGGCGATGGGATCACTCATGCTCATATTGATGTCTCCTGCCGACTACCAGCTGGCTTTGACGATGCCGGGGATTTCACCTGCAAACGCCATTTCTCGGATTTTTGCCCGGGCCAGCCCAAAGTGCTGGAACGTGCCGCGCGGGCGGCCGGTGATCGCGCAACGGTTTCGCTGGCGCGTTGGGTTGGCATTGCGCGGCAACTTTTGCAGGGCAAGACGGGCGGCGGCGCGCTCGTCATCGCTGCGCTTGGCGTCGCCCGCCGTCGCTTTCAGTTCCGCATGTTTTTTTGCGTACTTGGTAACCAGTTTGTCGCGCTTGAGTTCGCGCTCGATTAAAGCCATCTTAGCCACGGGTCACCTCAGTTCTTGAAGGGGAAACGAAAACCCGCGAGCAGCGCCTTGCACTCTTCGTCGGTTTTAGCCGTTGTGGTGATACTGATATTCAGGCCACGCAAGGCATCAACCTTGTCGTACTCGATTTCAGGGAAAATAATTTGCTCTTTCACGCCGATGTTGTAGTTTCCCCGGCCGTCAAAGGCGCGCCCGGATATGCCGCGAAAATCGCGCACCCTAGGCAAAGCCACCGTGACAAAGCGATCGAGGAACTCAAACATTTGTACGCCGCGCAGGGTAACCATGCAGCCAATCGCCTGGTCTTCGCGAATTTTGAAACCGGCAATGGCTTTCTTCGACTTGGTGACCACTGGTTTTTGGCCCGCAATCTTGGCTAAGTCGCTAACCGCATGATCCATGACTTTTTTGTCGGCGACGGCTTCGCTCACGCCCATATTCAGGGTGATTTTTGACAAGCGCGGCACCTGCATCGGGGAGCTGTAACCGAACTTCGCCATCATCTCAGGGGCGACTTTCTCGCGGTAGTGTTGTTGTAAACGTGCCATGTTCATCCCGCCTTGATTTCTAGGCCGCTGGACTTGTAAACACGGGTGCGTCTACCGTCAGCCAGCAATTTGATGCCAACCCGGTCTGCTTTGCCGGTGGCGGCATTGAAAATCGCAAGGTTGGACTGGTGGATCGGCATTGATTTTTCGACGATGCCACCGGTAGTACCCTTCATCGGGTTGGGCTTGGTGTGCTTTTTCACCATGTTGATGCCCTCAACGAGCACATGTGCGTCGTCTTTGCGTAGCGTAATCTTGCCGCGCTTGCCTTTGTCGCGCCCGGTGATCACGATGACTTCGTCGCCTTTGCGAATCTTGTTCATGGCGTGTCCTTACAAAACTTCTGGGGCCAGGGAGACGATCTTCATGAATTTCTCGGTGCGTAATTCACGTGTGACTGGTCCGAAAATTCGGGTGCCAATCGGCTCGAGCTTGGCATTGAGCAAAACAGCTGCGTTGCCATCGAACTTGACTAGCGAGCCGTCACTGCGGCGGATACCCTTCGCAGTACGAACCACAACCGCGCTGTAGATTTCGCCTTTTTTGACGCGTCCGCGGGGTGCGGCTTCTTTAATGCTGACTTTGATGATGTCGCCGACACTGGCGTAACGACGCTTAGAGCCGCCCAGCACCTTGATGCAAAGTACGGACTTTGCGCCAGTGTTGTCGGCAACTTCCAGACGAGATTCTGTTTGGATCATTTCAAATATTCCCAACTTGCACCAGTTCGCCCGGTTGGCTTGGCTTTGAGCCATGCACACGAGGCGCTCTGATCAGTCTTGGGCCTGTCGTCCCCAATGTGAACCACTCACATTGCTTCCGTTAGGCAGAAACTTCGCTGGAGATTTCCAAGCGAAGCCGGAGATTATGCACGACTTTTTGGGTCAGTCAAAGTTTTTTTGCTTTTTTAATCGGGCGGACACCTGTATTGCTGAGCCAGCTCGATAAATTCATCGGTTTTGGGATCTTGCCCGGTTTCCTGGCGCAGGATGTCGGCCACCCCGGGGGCCAAGCTGGCGGCAAGGGCTGCGTCAAGAAACAGCAGGCGCGCACGCCGGGCCAAAACATCTTCCACAGTCAGGGCGTATTCATACCGCGCAGCAAAGCGCACCATGGCTTCAGTCAGGCCGCCGCCCAGGCCCACACCTGCGCCGGGCAGCCTCATGAGCAGTGCCTGTTCATCGCCATAGGTCGGCATACCAGGCAATGCCGATACTGGGTGTGCACCCAAGCTGCCGCTTTGCGCGCCGACCAGCGGCAGTTGCGCTGTCAGCCCCTGCGGGCGAAGTGGGATCAATTCGGCGGCGGCGCAGACCCGAAGCACGTCTTCGGCCATGGCACGGTAAGTCGTCCACTTGCCGCCCGTCACCGTGACCAGTCCGCTGCGGCTGAGCAAAACCGAGTGTTCGCGGCTCAGGCCTTTGGTGTTGGTACCGGAATCATCCGCGGGCTTGACCAGCGGGCGCAGGCCAACCCAGACGCTTTTGACATCGGCGCGGGTGGGGCCGCGCGCCAAATAGCGGGCCGATTCCTTCAAAATGAAATCGATCTCCTGCCGAAATGGCAGGGGTTCGCGGGCCAAATCGCTGCGCGGCGTGTCGGTGGTACCCAGAATCAAGCGCCCCAGCCAGGGCACGACAAAGAGCACCCGCCCATCGGCAGTTTTGGGAACCATGAGGCCTACGTCAGCAGGCAAAAAAGAGCGTTCGACCACCAGGTGCACGCCCTGGCTGGGGGCGACCAGCGCGGCAGTGGCGCCAGCCGCACCGTTCAGGTCGCCGTCGCGCTGGCGCAATTCGTCCACCCACACCCCAGCGGCATTGACCACACAGGCCGCACTAATTTCAAACGCCTGTCCGGTCTGCGTGTCTTGGCAGCGCAGGCCCGACACTTTGCCCGCCGTGTGAACCAGGTCGGTGACGCGGCAGTAATTAACCAACAACGCACCCAAGCTAGCCGCAGTGCGGGCCAGGGCCAGGGCCAGACGGGCATCGTCAAACTGCCCATCCCAGTATTGGACACCGCCTTTGAGGCCAGCCTGCTGGGCAGTGGGCAACAGGCGCAGCGTTTTTTCGCGGCTCAGGAAGGCGGTCTTGCCCAGCCCAGCGGCGCCGGCCAAGGCATCATAAAGCTTCAGGCCCAGACCGTAGAAAGGCGCCTCCCACCAGTGGTAAAAAGGAATGACAAATGGCAGGGCTTGCGCTAGGTTGGGGGCGTTGCCAAGCAATATGGTGCGCTCGTGCAGGGCCTCACGCACCAGCCCGATATTGCCCTGTGCCAAATAGCGCACACCGCCGTGAACCAGTTTGGTTGCGCGCGATGAGCTGCCCTTGGCAAAATCGTGCGATTCAAGCAGCACCACACGCAGACCTCTGGCGGCGGCGTCAAGGGCAACGCCCAAGCCGGTGGCGCCGCCACCCACAACCGCGATGTCATAGTGTTCAGGATGCGCTAAGCGGCTAAGTAGACCGGCGCGTTCTGTGGGGATGGGTGATGCGGCAGTTGCCATCAATCAATGTCGAATCGGCCAAGGCACCCGTCGGCGCAATTTCCTGGTCGTGCCGCTCAGCTTGACTGCCGGTGCGCTTGGACTGGTGGATACGGTGGCAAGTTAATCTTCAAACCCTAAGTATTGTTCGTTTTTTTTCTTTTTGTATAAGTATTTACCCTTAAATATTTCTTTTCTGTTTTTTTTGGCGACTGGTGTGCGTGATTTGGGTTAAAAATAAAGCTATGAATCCCAACCCTAGGCAATTGAAGCTGTTGGCCTTGGCGCAAGTTCAAGGGTCGCTCACCGTGGAGCGACTGGCCACCTTGCTCGGCGTGACGCTGCAGACGGTACGCCGCGATGTGCAGAGGCTTTCTGACGACGGCCTGCTCAAGCGCTTCCACGGGGGGGTGCGCATGCCGGGCTCAACGGTAGAGAACATGGCGCACCAGCAGCGGGTCAGCCTGAACGCAACCGGCAAGGCCCGCATCGCCAAAGCGGTAGCCGCCGCCGTGCCCAATGACTGCTCGCTGATTCTCAACATCGGCACCACCACCGAGGCCATCGCCCGGGCCCTGGTTCAGCATGCGGGATTGCGGGTGATCACCAACAACCTCAATGTGGCAAGCATTCTGAGCGTCAACCCACAATGCGAAGTGATTGTGGTGGGTGGCGTGGTGCGCGGGCGAGACCAGGGCATTGTGGGCGAGGCGGCGGTGGACTTCATACGTCAGTTCAAGGTGGACATTGCGCTCATCGGCATCTCGGGCATTGAGGCGGATGGCAGCCTGCGGGACTACGATTACCGCGAAGTCAAAGTGTCGCAAATGATCATGGCGCATGCGCGCGAAGTCTGGTTGGCCGCCGACAGCAGCAAATTCAACCGGCCGGCGATGGTGAAGCTCGCCACGCTTTCCCAGATTAACCGGCTGTTCACCGACGCCCCGCCGCCCGAGCCCTTCCCGGGTTTGCTTCTTGATGCCCAAGTGCGTCTCGAACTCGCCCCAGCCTGACCCAGCCCCCCCTGACCCGAAGTTTCGCCACCATGACCTACCTGCTCGCCCTAGACCAGGGCACCTCCAGCTCCCGCAGTATTGTGTTTGATGCCTCCGGCCAGGTGGTCAGCATGGCGCAACAGGAGTTGCCCCAAATCTACCCGCAACCCGGC
>BJGT01000092.1 GCA_014190675.1 Comamonadaceae bacterium
TCGAGGTGTAAACCAGCCCGACCACAATGGTGGCATCGTGGTAGAGCAGCTCCACTGGTGCCGGGGTCAGCCCCAGGCTGACCATCAGGCCCGGCAGCACGCCAGATTCGCGCAGCAGGATCATCCACCCCAGGGCCCGTACCGTTTCACTGACCCAGAACGGGATCAGGCACAGCACAAACATGGTCGCTCGAATGCGACCGCGCGCGATTTTGGCAATCGTCCAGGCCAGCGGAAAAGCCATCAGCAGGGTGAGGGCTGTGACGATGATGGACACCGCCGCCGTGCGCACAAAGGTGTGCCAGTACAGCGGCTCTTCAATAAAGGTCTGGTACTGGGCCAGGCTGGCCTCATAGACCCGGGGTGCCACCCGCACCCGCAGCGACAAAATGCCCAGCTCCAGGTGCGGCAGCACGATCAGCCCAAACAGCCACAGCGCTGCTGGCGCCAGCAGCAGCAAGAACAACAAGCGGGCGTGCGGCAACTGGCTGCCAGTGCTCTCAGCCGCCATGGGCAGCACCAAATGCCAGAGCGCGTTCCGGATCAAAAGAAAAGTAAACCGACTCGCCCACCGCCAGGTCGGCCAACTGGCCGGTTTGCGGCAGCGCGATGCGGAACTCGGTGCGGGAGGCGGTTTCGCGCACCAGCACTGCCGAGTTGGCACCGTCAAACAGCAGGCTCTCCACCTGCCCCTGGTACGACGGCTGGCCGGCGCTGCCCAGGCCAAGTTCATCGCGTGCCAAGCGCACTGCTTCGGGGCGCACGAAAGCCTGGACTTCATCGCCCGCCCGCAGCTGGCCCATGGCCTTGGCGCTCAGGGTCAAGCCGGCGCTGCTGGTGAGGGTGACTTCTGTGCCGTTCACCTGCTGAGCCCGGCCGCTGATGGCGTTGGTGGCGCCCACAAAGCCGGCCACAAACGGGGTTTGGGGCGCGTAGTACAGCGCCTGCGGGGTGCCGACCTGCTCAAAGCGGCCGGCGTTCATCACCGCCACATGGTCCGACAGCACCAGGGCCTCGGATTGGTCATGGGTGATGTAGACAAAGGTGGTGCCAAAGTCGGCTTGCAACTGCTTGAGCTCAATTTTCATGTGCTCACGCAGCTTCAGGTCCAGGGCACCCAGGGGCTCGTCGAGCAACAGCAGCGTGGGTTCGAGCACCAGGCTGCGCGCAATCGCCACCCGCTGCTTTTGCCCACCCGAGAGTTGGTCGATGCGCTTGTTCTGGGAACCGGCAAGGCTCACCCGCTCCAGCATCGTGCCGACACGCCGTGCGATGTCGGCTTTGGACAGGCCGCGCCGCGCCAGACCATAGCCAACGTTTTCGCCGACTGTCATCATGGGAAACAGCGCCAGGTGCTGGAACACCATGTTGACCGGGCGCTGGTTGGGCGGCACAGAACGCATGCTGTTACCGCCGATGCGGATGTCTCCGGCATCGGGGCTCATGAAACCGGCAACCATGCGCAGCAGCGTGGTCTTGCCACAGCCCGAAGGGCCGAGGATCGAGAAAAAGCTGCCGCGCGCCACGTCGAGCGACAAGTCCTCTACGGCGGTGAAGCTGCCGTAGCGCTTGCTTACGCGCTCGACCTGCAGGTCAGGCCGCACCCCGGTGCTGTCGGGGTCGGCCACTGCTGGGCTGGGAGGCATCCCGGCAACTGTCAGTTGGCGGCCTTGATGCGGTCCAGAATGCGGCCTTCAATGGTTTCCAGGCCGGCGGGCACCGTGGGGTACCACCGGATGGCCTTGATGGCGGCTTCCGGAAAGCTCTCGGCAAACTGGGCCTTGAGCTTGGCGTCCATCAGCTGGTCAGCACCCTTGGAGGCAGTGAAGTTGCCGGCGGAACCTGCCACCTTGGCAGCGATTTCGGGGCGCATATTGAAGTTGATCCAGGCATAGGCGGCGGCGTCATTCCTGCCCTTGGACGGAATGGCAAAGGTGTCAATCCAGCCAAGTGCGCCTGACTTGGGCGCGATGAACTTGATGTCCGGGTTTTCGCCGTTGAGCTTCCAGCCGCCGGTGTCCCACATGATGGCGCCGACCACCTCATTGGTGCGCATGCCGTTGAAGAGCTGGTCTTTGTTGTCCCAGATGAACTTGGCATTGGCCTTGCAGGCGGTGAGCGTCTTGGCCACGTCTTCCATCAGTGCGGTGTAGGCCTTGGTGTCGTTGTACAGCGCAAACGGGTCCTTGCCAGCGGCAAAGGCGAAGGCGATCAGGGTTGGGCGCTTGAGCCGGAAAGAGACCTTGCCCTTGACATCGCCACGGCAAACATCGGTGTAGTCGGTCATCTTGGTCAGCTTGGTGTTCACCACCAGGCCGTCGGTGCCCCAGATGTGCGGCAGGCCGTAGACCTTGTCGGTCAGTGTGGTGTTTTTCTTGGTGGCGTCCAGCATCGAGGGAATAAACAGCTCTGACTTCAGCTTGCTCAGGTCCATGGGTTTATAAATGCCAAACTCTTGCTGCGGGCCTGTGATGCGGTCTTGCGAGGGCTGGGCCAGGTCAAAGCCGGCACCACCCGTGGCGCGCAGCTTGGAGATCATCTCTTCGTTGTTGGAGAGGGTCACTTCGACCTTGTAGCCGCTTTCTTTTTCAAACTGGGCCACGATGTCGGCCGGCGCATAGTCGGCCCAGGTCAGCAGGCGCAGGGTTTTTTCTTGGGCCAGAGCAGTACCGCTAGCGCTGAGCGCGAGTATGCTGGCGGCAATGATCGAGTGCTGTAATTTCATTCAAAACTCCTTCAGGGTTGGGTGGCTTGGGCTCTGCGCCAATGCGACTCAGAGGGCGCGAAGCTTGCTCTTTTTTGATGACAATGTCGTGTCGTAGTCATGACATGAGCTTGGTGGTTTCCCTTGGTGTTTCCCTGGATCGATACCCATTGCCATCTTGATGCGTCCGAGTTTGCGCCGGACATGGCCCAGGTACGGGCCAGCGCGGCGCAGGCCGGCGTGGTGCACTGCGTCCTGCCGGCGGTGGCCGTGGCTAACTTTGAGGCTGTGCGCAACTTGGCCCATGCCCACGGCGACAGCTACGCCTTGGGCATTCACCCGCTGTATGTGGCACAGGCCGGCGAGCATGACCTGGATGCGCTGGACGAAGCCCTGACAGCGCAGCGCGATGACCCGCGCCTGCTGGCGGTGGGCGAGATTGGTTTGGATTACCTGGTGCCGGCGCTGTGCCAGAGCCCGCTGCGGGAGCGGCAGATGCACTTTTACCGGGCGCAGCTGCGCTTGGCGCGCAAGCATGGTCTGCCGGTAATCCTGCACGTGCGGCGCTCGGCCGACCAGCTGTTACAGGGCTTGCGCGAAGTTGGCGCCGGGGCGGGCCCCTGGCAGGGCATCGCCCACGCTTTCAATGGCAGCAGCGAGCAGGCGCAGCGCCTGGTGGACGCCGGCCTCAAGCTCGGCTTTGGCGGCGCCTTCACCTATGAGCGGGCGCTGCAGTTGCGCCGACTGGCCACTGAGCTGCCGCTGGATGCCCTGGTGCTAGAGACAGATTCTCCCGATATGCCGCCGCACTGGCTGTACGCCACGGCCGCCGCGCGCGCCGGCGGACTGCCGCAGGGCCGCAACAGCCCGCAGCAGCTGCCACGCATCGGCGCGGCCCTGGCGGATCTGCGCGGCATCGCCCCCGAAGCCATGGCTCAGGCGAATGCACGCAATGCGGTGGCGGCTCTGCCGCGCCTGGGCCAGTTATTGGCCCCGCTGCTGGGAGCGCCGTACACTGACCGTCCAAGCTTTTTTGACCCGAACCCACCCTGACGCACGAGGAACCCTTGCCATGGCAGACAACGCCTATGAAGCCGGCCGCCTGAACCTGCCCTTTGTTGGCCATTGCACCTTTGCCAAGTCGCCGCCGGTGACCGACTGGGACCTGATCAATGCCGATGTAGCGGTGCTAGGTGCGCCCAACGACATGGGAACCCAGTGGCGCCCGGGTGCGCGCTTTGGGCCGCGCGGCATCCGCGAGGCGTCGACCTTGTTCTCGTTTGGCCACGCTGGCGCCTATGACTTTGAAGACGATGTGATGTACCTCACCCGAGAGAAGGTGCGCATGGTTGACGCGGGCGACGCCGACATCATCCACACCGACATGGCTGGCAGCAACGCCAACATTGAGCTGGCGGTGCGCAAGATGCTTGAGCAGGGCGCTATGCCGGTGGTGCTGGGTGGTGACCACTCGGTTCATGCGCCGGTGATGAAGGCGTTTGAAGGGCGCGGGCCGATCCACATCCTGCATGTCGATGCCCACCTGGATTTTGTTGATGAACGTCATGGTGTGCGCTACGGGCACGGTAACCCGCTGCGTCGATCCTCGGAGATGCCCCATGTCGTGGGCATGACACAAATTGGCATTCGTAACGTGTCTTCCTCAAACCGAGACGACTACGCCGCTGCCCGTGCAGCAGGCTCGCAGATTTTGTCGGTGCGAGACGTGCGCCGGCTGGGCACGGCTGGCGTGCTGGCCCAGATCCCGACCGGGCTCAACTATTACCTGACGATCGACATTGACGGCTTTGACCCGTCGATCGCGCCTGGCACCGGCACGCCCAGCCATGGCGGTTTTCTGTATTACGAGGTGCTGGAGATCATCCAGGCGTTGGCGGTGCGCAGCGGCGGCAATATTGTTGGCATGGACTTGGTGGAGGTGTCGCCGCCGTACGATCCGGCCGGTGTGACCTCCATCCTGGCTGCGCAGCTCATTTTGAACACTCTGGGCTTTATTTTCCATGCGCGCCATGCCGGGCTCGAACGCTAAGCGTCCGCTCCGCCTGCCAGAGGTCAACTTCTCTGACGAGGGTCGGGTTCGGCATTTGCACTTGGGTACCGAATGGATTCAGGGCTCTATGCGCCTGGATGCGCCCACCGAGCTGTTTCATGAATACATTCAGCGCATGATGGCTTGGTTGCTGTTTGTCGAACCCGACAGCGTGGCCGGGCGGCAGGCGCTGCAATTGGGTTTGGGCGCGGGCTCCCTGAGCAAGTTTTGCTACACCAAGCTGCACATGCAAACCGCCGCAATAGAACTCAACCCGCAGGTTCTGCTGGCCTGCCGCGGCTGGTTTCAGTTGCCCGCCGACAACCCCCGCTTCGAGGTGGTGCTGGCAGACGCCGCCGAAGAAATCCAAAACCCGCGCTGGTGGGGCAGGGTGGACGCTTTGCAAGTGGATTTGTACGACCACGAGGCCGCTGCGCCAGTGCTGGACAGCTATTTGTTCTACAGCCACTGCCGCCGCTTGCTCAGCGACCAGGGTTGCCTCACGGTCAACCTGTTTGGCCGGGCCTCAAGCTTTGCGCGCAGCCTTGACAAACTGTCCGACGCCTTTGGCGCCAGTGCGGTGTGGGCCTTCAAGCCCACCCGAGAGGGCAATACCGTGGTACTGGCGCAGCGCAGCCCAAACCGACCGGCAGCAGATTTGCTGCTGGCCCGCGCTGCCGAAATTGAGGCCCGCTGGGGCCTGCCAGCGGTCAAATGGGTGCGTGGCTGCAAGCCCTGTGCGGCAATTGCCTGAGACCCCGCTGCCGGGTGCTCGCGCTCGGCTAGGGGAAAGCCACAGTACTGGCAGGCTGAATTTGAGTGCAAAATGCGCAGGTTAAAAAAACGGAGATGGTTCATGAATATCAAAAGTCAGAAAGACTTTTTCTCGGGGCTCTTGTTCACTGTCGTGGGCCTGACCTTTGCCTGGGGCGCCACCAAGTACAACATGGGTACGGCTGCGCGCATGGGGCCGGGCTACTTCCCCATGATGTTGGGCGTGCTGATGGCCATCCTGGGTGGCGTGATCACCTTCAATTCTTTGGTGGTAAGCACGCAGGACGGCGACAAAGTAGGCGGCTTTGCCTGGCGGCCGCTGGTCTTCATCATTGCAGCGAACCTGGTGTTTGGTCTGATGCTGGGCGGCCTGCCGAGCATCAAGTTCCCGGCTTTTGGACTGATTGTTGCCATTTATGCCCTGACCTTTGTGGCCAGCATGGCCGGTGAGGAATTCAATCTAAAAGAGGTCGCGGTGCTCGCCACGGTGTTGGCCATCATGAGTTACCTGGCCTTTATCCTGCTGCTCAAGTTGCAGTTTCCGGTTTGGCCGGCATTCATCACAGGTTAAGGGGCATACACCATGGATTTAATCAACAACCTGTCGCTCGGTTTCGGTGTGGCTTTCACGCCCATCAACCTGATGTATGCCTTTATCGGCTGCATGCTGGGCACGCTGATTGGTGTTTTGCCCGGCATTGGCCCGCTTGCCACCATTGCCATGCTGCTGCCAGCCACCTATGCCCTGCCGCCGGTGTCAGCCCTGATCATGCTGGCCGGTATTTATTACGGCGCCCAATATGGCGGCTCCACCACGGCCATTCTGGTCAACCTGCCGGGAGAGTCGTCTTCCGTGGTAACCGTGATCGACGGGTATCAGATGGCGCGCAAGGGCCGAGCCGGTCCGGCTCTGGCTGCGGCGGGCCTGGGCTCGTTTTTTGCCGGCTGTGTGGGCACCCTGGTGTTGGCGGCCTTTGCCGTGCCGCTGACCGAGGTGGCCTTCAAGTTTGGCCCGGCTGAGTATTTTTCCTTGATGATTCTGGGTCTGATCGGTGCCGTGGTGCTGGCCTCGGGCTCACTGCTCAAGGCGATCGGCATGATTTTGCTGGGGTTGTTGCTTGGGCTTGTGGGTACCGATGTCAACTCAGGCGTAGCCCGCTACAGCATGGATATTCCTGAGCTCACCGACGGCATCGGTTTCATCGTGATCGCCATGGGGGTCTTCGGTTACGGCGAAATCATCAGCAACTTGGGCATGCCTGAGAGCGAGCGCGAAGTTTTCACGGCCGATGTCAAGGGCCTGATGCCCACCATGGAAGACTTCAAGCGCATGGTGCCGGCGGTGCTGCGGGGTACTGCCATGGGGTCTATTCTGGGCATTTTGCCAGGCGGTGGCGCCGTGATGGCGGCTTTTGCTGCTTATACGCTGGAGAAGAAAACCAAGCTCCACCCTGGCGAAGTGCCATTTGGCCAGGGCAATATCCGTGGCGTGGCGGCGCCTGAATCAGCCAATAACGCGGCCTCGCAGACTTCGTTTATTCCGCTGCTCACACTCGGTATTCCGCCCAATGCGGTGATGGCGCTGATGGTGGGTGCCATGACCATCCACAACATCCAGCCCGGCCCGCAGGTGATGACCAGCAATCCCCAGCTGTTCTGGGGTCTGATTGCCTCGATGTGGATTGGCAATGCCATGCTGATCATTCTCAATTTGCCTTTGATCGGCATGTGGATCAAACTGCTCAGCGTGCCCTACCGCTGGCTGTTCCCGGCCATCGTGCTGTTCTGCGCCATTGGCGTGTATTCCACCAACAACAACACCTTTGACATTTGGCTGGTTGGCCTGTTTGGCTTCGTCGGTTATGTGTTCATCAAGCTGGGCATGGAGCCGGCACCGCTGCTACTCGGCTTCATCCTCGGGCCGATGATGGAAGAAAATTTGCGCCGTGCCCTGCTGCTGTCGCGCGGTGACTGGAGCGTGTTTGTCACCCGCGGTCTCTCAGCCAGTCTGCTTGCGGTTGCAGCCTTGCTGCTGCTGATCGTGTTGCTGCCGTCTATCAAGAAAAAACGCGAAGAGGCTTTTGTCGAAGACTAAGCAGCAGCTTGCCCAGGCCGGAGCTCCTTCAAGAGCGCCACCTGGTGCGCTCAGCTTGGTATTCAAACGCCCTGAGTTGGCAGGCGAAAACCTGATGTCTTGCGGCCTGCCAATGGGGTGGTTTTGAGTCGTCAAGCCGATCCTGCGCTGCTCAGCGGTCTGCTACTGGCTGCGGTGGGCGCGATTGCCTTCAGCGGCAAGGCCATCATCGTCAAGCTGGCCTACCGGCACGGCGTAGACGCGGTCACCCTGATCATGTACCGCATGTTGTTTGCCCTGCCTATTTTTGCTGGCATGGCCTGGTGGGCGAGCCGCGGCAAAGCGCCCCTGAGCCCGCGCGACTGGCGCGGCATTCTGTTACTTGGCTTTAGCGGCTACTACCTGGCGAGTTTTCTGGATTTTGCGGGCTTGAGTTACATCAGCGCGTCGCTGGAGCGGCTGATTTTGTACCTCAACCCAACCTTGGTGCTGCTGCTGGGCCTGTTGCTTTATCGGCGACGAATTCGGCCTATGCAAGCCTTGGGCATGGCCGTGAGCTACTTTGGCGTGGCGCTGGTGTTTGGCCATGAGCTGCAAAACCAGGGCGCAGACGCCGCACTGGGTGCGTTGCTGGTTTTCCTGAGCGCAGTCAGCTATGCGGTGTACCTGAGTTTTAGCCACGAGTTTGTCAAACGGCTGGGCGCCTTGCGCCTGGTGGGCTTGGCCAGCAGCCTGGCCTGCCTGCTGTGCCTGCTGCAATTTGTGCTGTTGCGCCCCTTGAGTGCTGCGGGGGTTGTTACCGAGGTGCTCTGGCTCTCGCTACTCAATGCCACCCTGTGCACCGTGGTACCAGTGCTGCTGATGATGATGGCCATCGAGCGCATCGGCGCGGCCATGACAGCGCAGGTTGGCATGATTGGGCCCTTATCGACTATTTTGATGGGGGCATTGCTGCTGGATGAAGCCCTCAATGCCTGGGTGCTCGCAGGCACGCTGCTGGTGCTCAGCGGCATCTATATTTGCTCCCGGGCCCTGCGCCAGCCCTGATGGCTGCGGCAATCGGGGCAGCTGATTGCGGCGCTAAGGCGTCTATCATTGCCCTGTTTGGCTTCGATCAAGAGCTGACTTTATTCACAACACAAGGGGCACAACATGGATTTGGGTATCGCTGGCAAATGGGCACTGGTGGGTGGCGCCAGCAAAGGGCTGGGTTTTGGTTGCGCACAGGCGCTGGTGCGCGAGGGTGTGAACCTGGTGATGGTGGCTCGGGGAGCCGATGCATTGCAGCAAGCCGCACACCGATTGACGGCCGACTATGCCCAGGCCAACGGCGTCCAGGTGCTGTTTGTGCCCGCTGACATCACTACCACTGAAGGCCGGGCTGCGGTGTTTGCCAAACGGCAAGAATTTGACATCGTGGTAACCAACGCGGGCGGGCCGCCACCAGGAGATTTTCGCAACTGGGACCGCGACGCCTGGCTGCGCGCCATCGATGCCAATATGCTCACCCCCATCGAGCTGATCAAGGCCACGGTGGACGCTATGGCCGAGCGCGGCTTTGGGCGCATCGTCAACATCACCTCCAGCGCGGTCAAGTCGCCGATCGACATTTTGGGCCTGTCCAACGGCGCGCGCAGTGGCCTGACTGGTTTTGTAGCCGGGGTGTCGCGCAGCGGCCTGGCCGGGCGGGGGGTAACCATCAACAACTTGTTGCCGGGCGCCTTTGACACCGACCGCCTGCGCACCACGATGCAAGGGGTGGCGACCCGGACTGGCCAGCCGCTCGAGGTGGTGACAGATGCGCGTCGCAAGGCGATTCCGGCGCTGCGCTTCGGCCACGCTGAGGAATTTGGTGCAATCTGCGCCTTTTTGTGCAGCCAGCATGCTGGCTACATCACCGGCCAGAATGTGCTGGCAGACGGCGGCGCTTTCGGCGGCACGTTCTGAGCCAAAAATATCGGGCGAGCGCAGAGCCCCGACCCGCTTCAGCGCTGGGCCGACACCAAAATACCACCTACGATCAGCGCGAACGCCAAGCCATGGAAGAGCTGCGGCGTTTCACCCAAAAAAGCCGCTGACATCAGGGCCGCGAACAGCGGCGTGAGGTTGGTAAAAAAGCCCGCCGTGGTGGGCCCGACCCGCTGTATGCCCAGGCTGAAAGTTCGGTAGGCCAACAGCGCCGGCCCCAAGGCCACATACAGCAGAGCCAGGGCCAGCGGCCAGCCCCACTGCGCATGAGCCTCGCCCACAGCCAGCTCGCCCGCCGAAAAAAGGCCAGCCCAACCCAGGCCAAACACCACTTGGGCCATCAAAAACGCCGACCAATCTCGGCGTATTTCCACGGGTTCATTGGGCAGCGACAGCAACCAGCAATAAAAGGCCCAGGCCAGGGTGGCCAGCAGCACATAGACGTCACCCGGCACCAGGCGCACCTGCAGCAGCAGGGCCGGGTCGCCGCGCGACAGCACCAGCAGCACGCCCGCAATCGACAGGGCCGCACCCAGCAGCTGCCGAGCGCTGATACCCTGCCCGAAAAACAGTGCGCCCACGCCCAGCATCCACACCGGCGAGCTTGCCGCGACCAGGGTCACGTTCATCGGGGTCGAGGTCTTGAGCGCCAGGTACTGCAGGGCGTTGTAGCTGCCCACGCCCAGCAGTGCCAACAAGCCAAAGCGCCGCCAGTTTGGCCACAACAGGCTGTTGCGCCGCAGCAGCGGGTAAGCCAGGGGCAGCAAAATCAAAAATGCCAGTACCCAGCGAAAAAAATTCAGCGCCATAGGCGAGATCAAATCCGTTACCAGCCGCCCTACCACGGCATTGCCGGCCCACAACAGCGGCGGCACCGTCAACAGCAGGGCGGTGGCAGGGCTGAGTTTGTTTTGCATGGGCTGCACTGTATCAAGTGGCCCTTTCTGCCCCGGACAGAGCTGGCAAAACCAGGCGCCTAGCCTTTTGTGTGCAACCTTTGTGCGGCCCCTGATACGGCTGATTAGCCCTTATCATGGCCGCTTGACACGTCCGGCTAGGCCACTTGTCGAAAACCACTCACCTAACAGGAGATGCTCATGCGAAAACTATTTTCCTCAAAGCGCCGATGCGCAGCCCTGGCCCTGCTGGCGGCTGCTGCACTGGGTATGTCGGGTGGCGCATTGAGCCAGACCGGTCCGATCAAGGTGCTGGTCGGCTTCCCGCCCGGTGGAGGCACTGACGCCATTGCCCGCGTGCTGGCCGACAAGCTCAAGGACCAGCTGGGCGTGCCAGTGATCGTGGAGAACAAGGCTGGCGCTGGTGGCCAGTTGGCGGCCCAGGCGCTCAAGGCCGCTGCGCCGGATGGCAACACCCTGTTTTTGACGCATGACCACTCGGTCTCCATACTGCCGCTGGTCATGAAGAACCCGGGTTTTGACCCGGCCAAAGACTTTGTGGCGGTGGCCGGTTTCGCCACCTTTGTCAACGCGCTGGCGGTGTCAGGTGGTACCCCTGCCAAGTCGGTCAACGACTATGTGGCCTGGGTGCGCAGCCAGGGCGCAGGCAAGGGCACGGTGGGCGTGCCGGCACCGGCCTCAGTGCCCGAGTTTTTGGTGAAGGTGGTAGGCCAGAAGTATGCGCTGGACCTGCAGGCCGCCCCCTACCGCGGCAGCGCACCGATGATGGCCGACATGCTGGGCAACCAGATTGCTGCCGGTGTGGCGTCCATCCCTGACTTTATTGAGAACCACAAGGCCGGCAAGATCCGTGTGGTGGCCGTGATGGGCGGTGCACGCCAGGCGGTGATGCCTGACGTGCCGACCTTTGCCGAGTTGGGGTTGGCCGGTTTTGAAGACATTCCCTACTACGGCTACTTTGCCCCGGCCGGTACGCCCAAGGCTGTGATCGACCGCTTCTCCGAAGCCCTGACCAAGGTGCTGACCCAGCCCGATGTGCGTAGCCAGCTCACCGCCATGGGCCTGACCGTGGGCCATATGCCGCCAGAGCAACTCGCCAGCCGCGAACGCGCTTATGCCCAGACCTGGGCGCGGGTGATCAAGGCCAGCGGGTTTCAGGCGCAGTAACTTAGAGCGTCGCCTTTACCGTTGCCTTTACCGTTGCCTCTGCAGCATGACCAACCCAGGCGCCGCGCCAACAGTGTTGATCTGCGAAGTGGGTCCGCGCGATGGCTTGCAGTCGGTGGCGGCCACCATGCCCACCCCAGCCAAGCTGCGCTGGATTGATGCCCTGGTGGCCAGTGGCCTGCGAGAGATTGAGGTGGCCTCCTTCGTACCCGCTCGCCTGCTGCCCCAGATGGCAGACGCGGACCAAGTGGTGCGCCATGCGCTGACGCACAGCGGGGTCGCCGTCGTGGCGCTGGTGCCCAATCTGCGTGGCGCCCAGGCTGCCCTGCAGGCGGGCGTGCACAAGCTCTCCATTCCCGTGTCTGCCAGTGCCGCCCATTCCATGGCCAACGTCAGGAAGACGCGCGAGGCCATGGTCGAGGAAGTGCGTGCCATCGTTCGGCTTTGCCGCGAGCACTTTCCGGCTGTTCAGGTCGAGGCGGGCGTTTCCACGGCCTTTGGCTGCACCCTTCAGGGCACCGTGCCAGAAGATGACGTGGTGCAACTGGCGGAGCAGCTTGTAGCAGCGGGCGTGGACGAGTGTGGTCTGGCGGACACCACCGGCATGGCCAACCCCGCTCAGGTGCGGCGGCTGTTCA
>BJGT01000093.1 GCA_014190675.1 Comamonadaceae bacterium
CGATCGCGCAGGCCTTGTCGCAGGCCCAGCCTCAAGACGACCTGGCTGCCGTGGCCCGCAACGCCGCTGCCAAAGCCATCGAAGAATTTCGCGACAAGCCCAACCGTATTGGTCGAGCGCGCATGTTCGCGGAAAAATCCATCGGCATGGATGACCCCGGCATGGTCGCTGTGCTCAGGATGGCAGAGAGCCTTTAGCGGCGCGGTCAGGACAACCAAGACAAGTAAACGAAAGGAGACTCGACATGACAGAGCTATCAACCACATCACGCCGGCGCCTGCTGGGCGCCACCCTGGCCGGAGCAGCACTCACAGCTGCGCCCCTGCTGCGCGCGCAGCAAGCCAAGCCATGGCGCCTCGGGCACCAATACACGATTGACCACCCGATGTCCCTCGGCGCGCTGGAGGCGGCCAAGGTACTCGCGCAAAAGAGCAGCGGGCGTCTGCGCTTCGACGTATTCCCTGCTGGCCAGCTCGGCACCGGAAAAGAGCTGGTGCAGCAGGTCAGCGACGACAGCCTGGACTTCACCATTGATGGCCCTGGACAGTTCGGACTATGGCAGAAGCCCCTGACGATCTTCGAGGTGCCCTTCGTTGCGCGCGACTGGGACCACCTGGTAAAAATGATGGAGGGTGACTGGGCCGGGACTCAGTTCAAGGCGCTCGCCGACAACCAGAACCTCCGCAAGATCGGCTCCCCTTGGTACTACGGCTCTCGACACTTCACCACCAACAAAGTCGCGCTGCGCACGGCCAACGATGCCAAAAGCCTGAAGATCCGCGTGCCCGAGTCACCCCTGTACATGGACATGATCCGGGCCTTGGGTGGCGCCCCCACGCCCATGGCGCTGGCCGAGGTGTACCTGAGCCTGCAGACCGGCGTGGCCGACGGCCAGGAAAACCCACTGCCGACCATCAACTCCAACAAGTTCTTCGAGGTGCAGAAATACCTTAATCTCACTGCCCACATCGTTAATCCGATGGTGCCGCTGATGAGCGAGAGGAAGTGGAAGGCGTTGCCGCCAGCTGACCAGAAGCTGGTCAGCGAGGCATTCGAGGCCGGCGGGCAAGCCGCCACTACGGCGCTTCGGGCGCTGGAATCCAAGTTGGTGGGCGAACTCAAGGGTAAAGGCATGACAGTTGTGGACTCCGACCGCGACAGCTTCCGCGCCGCCATGAAGCCCGTGTATGCCAAGAACGAGGCCGTTTGGGGCAAGGGCGTGCTTGAGATGCTGCAAGCGATGAAATAAGCGATCCAGATGGCACACCCTAAAGTCCGCTACCTGCTGGACAACTTCGAGGACGAGGTGGCCAGCCTCCTGATGATGGCCATCACGGTGATCTTGATTCTGCAGATTTGCACACGTTACTTTCTAGGTGACCCGCTGTCGTGGACCGAGGAGGTTTCGCGCCACCTATTTGTGTGGCTGGTTTTCTTCGGCGCCAGTGGCGCGATCCGCGGCCGCTCGCACATCGCAGTCGATGTGGTCAGTGAGCATCTGTCATCACACATGCGACTCATCATCATGCTGGGCGGTAACCTGCTCGTGTTGTTCTTCCTGATCAATCTGCTCTATTGGGGTTCTCTGGCTGTGAGCCGCATGTGGAGTCTGTCCACGGCAACGCTTGAAATCCCGTTTGGCCTGATTTACACCGTGTTTCCGATTACCGCTACGCTGATGATTTTCCGCACGATCTCGCAGATGTATGAGGATACTCAATCGATCGGCGAGGTCGAGCGCAAGTCTTTGGGCGGCATCTGATGAAAAGCCTGTATCTCCTATGCTGGTGTGTGCTCATGATCTTAGGCATGCCTATCGCCTTCAGCCTGGGCGCTATCTGCTTTGCATTCTTCTGGATCGACGGAGGATCTATGGCCAGCATGCCGCAGCGCATGTTCGCTGCGCTGGACTCGTTCCCGCTGCTCGCGGTCCCGGCATTCATCCTCGCCGGCGAGGTGATGAATTCCGGCGGGCTGACAAAGCGAATCGTCGAGTTCTCGCGCTTGCTTGTAGGCCATATCGCGGGTGGCCTGGGCCACGTGACCGTGCTCGCCAATGTGATCGTTTCGGGCATCTCGGGGTCGGCGCTTGCCGAGGCGGCCGGTGTTGGGAGCGTGATGATTGAGGCGATGAAAAAACAGGGGTTTCACGCCGCATTTGCCGGTTCGCTCAACGCGGCGGCGTCGACGATAGGCCCGCTGATACCACCGAGTATTCCCTTCGTGATCTACGCGGTGATGGCAAGCCAGTCGGCCGGCAAGATGCTGTTGGCTGGCTTTGCCCCAGGCATATTGGTGGCTATCGCACTGATGATCTATTCATACCTTGTGTCAAAAAAGCGCGGCTACCCGGTAAGTGAGCGCGCCTCGCTGGCCCAGATCTGGCAAGCCACGGTCAGCGCCTTCCCCGCGCTGATGACCCCATTCATCATCATCTGGGGCATAGTGGGCGGCGTGTTCACGCCCACGGAAGCGGCCGCAGCCACTGTCGTTTACGCCTTGTTCGTGAGCCTGCTCTTCTACCGGGACATGCACTGGCGCGAACTGCCCGGTGTATTCCGCAGGTCAGCCAAGACGACGGCTGTGGTCGGCTTCATTATTGCGACCGCCAATCTCGTGAGCTATGTGCTCACGCGTGAACGCGTGCCGCAGATGCTGTCTGAGACGCTGCTCAGCCTGTCCGATGAGCGCTGGGTCATCCTGCTGCTGATCAATATTCTGCTTTTGGTGCTGGGATGCTTCATGGAGGGTCTGGCCATCATGCTGCTGACGGTGCCTGTACTGCTGCCGCTTGCGGTGCAACTCGGCGTGGACCCGGTGCACTTTGGCGTGATCGTGGTGATGAACCTCATGATTGGCCTGATCTCTCCACCCTTTGGCATGGCGCTTTTCGTGGTAGCCAAGGTCGGCAACATCCCCTTCCCGGACCTGGCCCGGGAGACCTGGCCCCTTGTGATGGCGCTGATCGTGGTGCTGATGATTTGTACTTTCTTGCCGGGGGTCGTTATGGCCCTGCCCAACTTTTTCCTCGGGGCCACCCCCTGAGCCAAAGCAATCCCCCTTACCCACTTTTCTTTCAAATCAACCCGAGGACAACCACCATGAACCTGCTGATCTCCACCCGCAAACTGCTGGCGCTCGCCGTCGGCTCCACCGTGATGGCGGCACTGCCGCTGGGCGCCATTGCTCAAAGCGCGGCCGACTATCCCAACAAGCCGATCGAGTTGGTCGTGCCCTTCGGCGCAGGCGGCGGCACCGATGTGCTGGCGCGCGTGGTCGCCGAGGCGGCCAAAAAGCATTCCAACCAGCCTATCACCGTGTTGAACAAACCGGGTGCCACCGGTGGTATCGGCCTTTCCGAAGTTGCCGCAGCCAAACCAGACGGCTACAAAATAGCCATGGTGACCGTGGAAATGGCCATCATCCCCCACATGGGGATTGCGAAGTTCTCACCGGAGAACGATTTCACCCCGCTGGTGCGCCTGAACGCCGACCCGGTGGTGCTGACGGTCAGCGCCGATTCCCCCTGGAAAACCATCGAAGATTTGGTCGACGCAGCCAAAAAATCCAAGGATCCACTGAAGTTTGGGAATGCCGGCACCGGCGGCGTCTCGCACCTGGCCGCAGCCGCGCTGCAACAGAAGATCGGCACCACGTTCACCCACGTACCCTTCCAAGGCAACGCGCCGGCAGTCGTCTCACTGCTGGGCGGGCACATCGATGCAGTCAACGCATCGCCGTCCGAGGTATTTGCCTTCGTGCAGTCTGGCAAGCTTCGCGCCCTCGCCGTGTTGGCTGACCAGCGCATCGGGGGCGCCTTGGCTCAGGTGCCGACGCTGAAAGAGCGCAAGATCGATCTGGCCATGGGCACGTGGCGTGGCTTGGCCGCACCGAAAGGCGTCCCGGCGGATGTATTGGCCAAGCTCAACGCTATCGCGATCAAGACGGCCAACGAGCCGGCCGTCAAGGAAGCCATGGACAAGCAGAACCTTGGCTATTCGGTGGCTGATGGCGAGACCTTTCGCAAGCAGATTGCCGCCGACAGTGCGCTGTACAAGCAGCTGATTGACCAAATGGGCCTAAAGACCAACTGACGCATTCAAGTTGGGCATGAAATAGGGCTCTAGCCTCAGCCCCATATAGGTTTATTGCTATTTATTTAATAGTGAATGCTTTTGCAGGTCAACCAGGCTGCGGCAGCCCTGTTCGGCCAGCACCAGCAGCGCATCCATCTCGCGGCGGCTGAAGGCGGCGCCTTCGGCTGTGCCCTGCACCTCGACAAAATGGCCGGCGCCGGTCATCACCACATTCATGTCGGTGTCACAGGCCGAATCTTCGGTGTAGGCCAGGTCCAGCAAGGGCTGGCCCTGTACGATGCCCACCGAAATCGCCGCCACGTGGTCGCGGATGGGTGACTGTGTGAGCTTGCCCTGGGACAGCAAGCCGTTGACGGCGTCCTGCGCCGCCACAAAGGCCCCGGTGATGGCGGCGGTGCGGGTGCCACCATCGGCCTGCAGCACATCGCAATCGAGATGGATGGTGCGTTCGCCCAAAAGCGTCAGGTCAAACACGGCGCGCAGCGAGCGCCCGATCAGGCGCTGGATTTCCTGGGTACGCCCGCTTTGCTTGCCGCGCGCCGCCTCGCGGTCGCTGCGGGTGTGGGTGGCGCGCGGCAGCATGCCGTATTCGGCTGTCACCCAGCCTTCGCCGCTGCCTTTTTTGTGGCCAGGCACTTTTTCTTCGACCGAGGCGGTACACAGCACCTTGGTGTGGCCAAACTCGATCAGCACCGAGCCCTCGGCATGCATGGTGTAGCCGCGCGTGATGCGCACCGGCCGCAGTTGATCAGCGGCGCGGCCATCGTTTCGTAGAAATTCACTCATGGTGGGATCTTGCTCCAGCTCAATCAAGCTTGTTCTGCTCAGGCAGGACTCAGCACCGGTGTCTGACGGCACACATCACCGGCAGGTAAAACAAGTCAGCGCCTGTTGGCCTGTGTCAAAGATGAAGAACCGTCTCTGATCATAATTTTGCCACTCAGCCGCTGCGCGCTCCCTGAAAGCGGGTTATTCTCAAACCAAGTCAACCCAACCTATTTTCCAGTGGGAGCACCATGCCAGTTTACAGTATGACCGGCTACGCCAGTGCCCAGATCGGCAGCGCCCCGGAGGGCTCAGAGCGCGAGTCCAAAAACAGTTCATCGATCCAGATCGGCCTTGAAATACGCGCTGTCAACAGCCGATTTCTCGACTTGTCTTTTAAGTTGCCTGACGAGTTGCGCCAGTATGAGCCGGCCCTGCGTGAGTTGCTGGTCAGCCAACTCAAACGTGGCAAGGTTGAGGTGCGCATGAGCCAAGATGCGGCCAGTCGCCACCAAATCCCCGAGCCCAGCGCGCGCCTGCTGCAGCGACTCAACAGCCTTCAAGACAGCACCCTGGCCTGGCTGCCCAAGGCCCATGCGCTTAGTGTTGCTGATGTCATCCGACTGGCTGCTGCCGAGCAGGCTCCGCTGGCCGACATCAGCCAGGAGCAGATCCTGACAATGGCGGCACAGGCCACCACCGCTTTGCTGGCGTCGCGCCAACGCGAGGGCGAGCGACTGGGCCTGATGCTGACACAGCGCATCGAGCAGTTACGCAAATTGGCTGCTCAGGCGGAGCCACTGGTACCCAAGCTGGTAGCGCAGCAACGCCAGCGTTTTATTGAACGCTGGCAGGAAGCCATGGCTCTGGCTGACAGCGGTGTGCCGCCGGAAGCCGCCCAGGACCGGGCATTGACCGAAGCCACCGCCTTTGCAATTCGCATTGATGTCGCCGAGGAAATCACCCGCCTCAACTCCCATCTTGACGAGCTAGACCGATTGATACTCAAGGGCGGCGAGATCGGCAAAAGGCTTGATTTCCTGATCCAGGAACTGCATCGGGAAGCCAACACCATGGGCTCCAAATCGGCCGCACTTGAGTTGACTCATATTTCAGTGGATATGAAGGTGCTGATCGAACAGATGCGGGAGCAGGTTCAGAACATAGAATAGGCTCCGCTTGTCTACAACGCTTTGAAGCGTGTTTCATGGACTACCCTGGTAATTTGTTTGTTGTTGCGGCCCCTAGCGGGGCCGGAAAATCGAGCTTGGTGAGAGCACTCCTGGAGCTTGATTCGCACGTACGGCCTTCTGTGTCGCACACCACACGGGCCCCGCGTGGGCAAGAAAAACACGGCCGCGAATACTTTTTTGTCTCAGGCCCTGAATTCGATGCCATGGTCAATGCCGACGCCTTCGTCGAATGGGCAACAGTACATCAGCATCGCTATGGCACCTCGAAAAAAGCCATCGAAGAGCGCATGTCAGAGGGCACTGACGTGGTGCTGGAAATCGACTTTCAAGGGGCCTTGGCGATCAAAAGAATATTCAGCAATGCGATCAGCATTTTTATCTTGCCTCCAAGCTGGGAAGAATTACGCGCTCGCCTAGAGCGCCGCGGCGAGGACAGCTCAGAGGTGATTGACCTGCGCCTGCACAATGCAGCCAAAGAAGTAGAGCAGGTGAAGCATTTCGACTTCGTTATAATCAACGAATCGTTCGACCGTGCGCTGTTTGATCTCAAAGCAATAGTTCATGCCCAACGCCTCAAGTTTTCCGTGCAGCTGCGTGTCCGACTTGACACCTTCAAAGCCCTGCACATCGTCTAGTCCACCCTCGAATTTTCGGAGAATTTCATGGCGCGTATCACTGTTGAAGACTGCCTGGCGCAGATCCCAAATCGTTTCCAATTGGTCTTGGCAGCGACCTACCGCGCGCGCATGCTCAGCCAGGGGCATGCGCCCAAGGTCGAGAGCAAAAACAAACCCGGCGTAACTGCGCTTCGTGAGATAGCCGCTGGAAAAATCGGGATCGAGATGCTTAAAAAAGTCCCCCTCTGAAGCCCAGATGCAAAGCCCTCAAAGCACCGCTTGCGGTGCTTTTGTTTTTGTGCGGTTCACATCCTGGCCCCTGCGCGCTATATTCGCGGGGTGAACACCGCCAGCATCCCAGTCAAAACCGAACCGATTCCCGAACGTCAGCCGCGCAAACGCAGCACTGCCGCCGGTAACGCCGCCGCAGCCAGTTTCGCCAACCTGATTGAGCGGCTTGACTACCTGTCCCCCAGCGATCTCGAGCGTGTCCGTCTGGCCTACCGCTTTGCTGATGAGGCCCACCTGGGCCAATTGCGCAATGGCGGGGAGCCCTACATCACACACCCGATTGCGGTAGCCGGTCAGTGCGCCGAATGGAAACTCGATGCGCAGGCCCTGATGGCTGCCCTGCTACACGATGCCTTAGAAGACTGCGGCGTGACCAAGCCCGAATTGATACAACGATTTGGCTCGCCGGTTGCAGAACTGGTAGACGGCCTGACCAAACTAGACCGGCTGCATTTTGACTCCCGGGAAGAAAACCAGGCCGAATCATTTCGAAAAATGCTCTTGGCCATGGCCCGCGATGTGCGGGTGATCCTGATCAAGCTTGCTGACCGCACACACAATATGCGAACGTTGACCGATGCGCCACGAGAGAAATGGACGCGCATCGCCAGTGAAACACTCGACGTTTACGCGCCTATAGCCCACCGCCTGGGATTGAACCAGACCTTTCGGGAACTACAAAACCTGGCTTTTCGTCATTTGCGCCCGTGGCGCGCGGAGGTGCTGGACAGGGCCATCGTCAAGGCGCGCGGCCGCCGACGAGACCTGTTGCAAAACGTTCAGCGGGCGGTGGAGGCCTCCTTTGTCAAGAGCGGCATGAAGGTCAAAATAGCCGGGCGGGAAAAATCTCTCTATTCAATTTATAAAAAGATGCAGGGCAAGCATCTAAGCTTTGCCGATGTCAATGACATCTACGGTTTTCGCCTTGTGGTGCCCAGCACAATAGACTGCTACACAGCATTGGGCATGCTGCACCAACTTTATAAACCTCTCCCAGGGCGTTTCAAGGACCATATAGCCATCAGCAAACTCAACGGCTACCAGTCGCTGCACACCACTCTGGTCGGCCCATCTGGCACACACATTGAGTTTCAGGTGCGCACCGAGGCCATGCACATGGTTGCCGAAGCTGGCGTCGCCGCGCATTGGCTCTACAAGGCCAAGGGTCCGCAAGACTCCGGGCAGACTGAGCGAATGGGCTCGCAGTGGTTGCAGTCGCTGCTGGACATCCAGGACGAAAACCGTGATGCAGCTGAATTTTGGGAGCATGTGAAAGTTGATCTGTTCCCGGACGCGGTCTATGTTTTTACACCCAAGAGCCAGATCATGGCGATGCCCCGAGGCGCCACTGTGGTCGATTTTGCCTACGCCATCCACAGCAATGTTGGCGACCACGCCGTGGCCGCGCGAATCAACGGCGAGTCAGCGCTGCTACGCAGCGAACTCAAGAATGGCGATGTCATCGAGATCGACACAGACCCCACAGCAAGCCCAAATCCCGCTTGGCTGAGCTTTGTGCGTACGGCAAGAGCCCGATCAAAGATTAGGCAACACCTTAAAACACTGGCGCAGGCAGACTCCCAAAGCCTAGGCGAAAAAATGTTGACCCAGGCCATGCGCTCCGAAGGTATTGAGAACTTACCACCAGATACGCCCGACAAGCAAGCAGTCTGGGAAAAACTGCTGCGCTTCAGCGGCAACCGCAGCCGGGCCGAATTGCTCACCGACATCGGGCTTGGCAAAAGGATCGCGGGCATTGTGGCCAAGCGACTGCTCACACTACTGGTTGCCATCGGCGAGAAGCCCGATGCCGTGCTGCTCACCCGCGAGCGCTTCGGGGCCGGCGAATCAGTCTCTCAGGGTAGCGTGCTGCTTGATGGCAGCGAGAATGCATCCGTCAAATTCGCCAGTTGCTGCCGGCCCATACCCGGCGACGGGATCGTCGGCTATCTCGGTCGCGGCGAGGGTTTGAGTGTGCATATCGACGCCTGTCTGGCGGCCAAAAAACTCAAAAGCAAAGACAGCGAACGGTTTATCGGCGTGGAATGGTCAGATGCACCTGTGCGGACCTTCGAGACCGGTCTGCTGGTGACCGTGACCAATGGCAAAGGTGTTCTGGCTCGGGTGGCAAGCGCCCTGGCCAATGCGGAAACCGACATCACCCACATCGATATGGGCGACGAGGCCTCGCAGGGCAGCGTTGCGCTTCGTTTTCTGGTCGCGGTGCGAGATCGCAACCACTTGGATCTCGCACTGAGCAAGCTGCGTCTGACCCCTTCGGTGCTGCAGGCGCAACGCTCCAGAATTCTAGGCGTGATCAATGCAGATCGGGCGCCGGGTAATGAACACTGAGCACTTCTATGCTCACCGGGCCAGCCGGTGTGAGAAGCTGCAGCAGGTCGCCCACTCGGGCCTTGAGCAGGGTCCGAGCAATCGGAGACACCCAACTGACCTCTGACTTGGCACTGTCCGCCTCGTCTGTTCCCAAAATCGTGACAGTTGTTTGCGTCCCTGCATCGTCTATGTAGGTCACCGTTGCGCCAAAAAAAATCTGTTCGCTGCCATGGTGCAGCCTCGGGTCGGTAACGGACATGATCTCCAAACGCTGGGTCAGAAAGCGAATACGCCGATCAATCTCACGCAGGCGCTTTTTGCCATAAATATAGTCGCCGTTCTCCGAGCGGTCGCCATTGCTGGCGGCCCAATGGACCACATCCACCACCTGAGGTCGCTCCAGGTCTATCAAAGTGAGCAATTCAGCCTGTGTGCGGGCATAACCCGCGGGAGTGATGTAGTTCTTGCCACTCGCCGGCAGCTTGGGCAGCTGCGGAACATCGTCGTCCGAGTCTTCGACTTCCTTGGTGAACGCCTTGCTCATACTAGCCTGCCGTCATCAACAGCGCTTCCCGCAGTGAGCGAAAAACACCCATTTACCAAACGCTAGGCGGGACCAAAATCACTTACCCAGGCGCTCGGCGACTGCGCGTTTTCCCAGTTTTCTTGCCGCAGCAATTGCTGCGAGTTGACTCGCTCTCGGCTTGGCTTTACCCTGCTCCCACTTGTAAACAGATTGCCCGCTGACACCAAGTAAAGTCCCCATTTCATTGGCGGTTACACCAAGTTTTTTTCTGAGGCTGGCGAAACCATCGACGCGGAAACGCAAATTGTCCGACTCTGGAGGAATCGCTACTTTCGACTCTTTTTGGGACGTCTTTTGCAGCTTCCCAACAAGAGATTCCAAAGCAGCAACACGCCTCTTCAAGGCGGCAATATCAGAGCGGTATTGAGACGATGATTTTTTCAGCGCTGCTGATTCAGACCGAGCCTCTTTCTTGGAAATGCGCGAGATCTCGGTCTTTATTTGGTTGGCAAAAGTGCTCATGAATACTCCCGATAGAAATACTTTAAAAGGCTTTCTACTTTAACCGAAAAAATTCCAGATCTGAACCATGCCTATTTAGCGATCATTTTTACTGGGATTTCCACTCAACTACTAACGAGTTTTACCGTTGATATTGAGCTTCTTTTTTTTCTTTTCTGAAAGCCTCAATCCGCGCATTTTTTCAGGGTGGCTTTGAGTTCTTTGTTCAGTTGGCTACGTAGTTCATGAGGTTCGAGCACCTCTACATGTTGACTCTAGCGCAATATATCCATAGACAATTCGCAGATGTCAGTAAAGGGCAGTTCAAGAATAATTATTTCGTCTTTCAAGGCTGTAATTTTTTCGTCGGATGTCATAGCTCCCTAAATACCCAAGGAGCCCGTTCCTCAGAAGAGCGCAGCTTGGCCCAATAGAACTTGAAGCCAGAAAATACACCATAGCCCTGGCCAATGAAATTCGATATCCCGCTTGAAGGTGGCAAGCGACACCTCCAGCTCGCGCAAAAAACGCTCTATCGGCAGCGCTGCGTTGGCATGCAATAGCGATTTTTGGTTGCATGGCGCATGCCATGAGGCGCATGTCATGAGGCGCATGGTTGATCTGACGCATCGGCTGCCCGCGAAAGTAATCTTGTAACAGTAACGAGAGTTACCTTCGCTACAAGTTTTTCAACCGGCAAGCGCCGATTGGATCCGTTCCACGAACCCCGCAAAAGACGCCGGCTCCAGCCAGCGGACCACCACCACAGTCTGCTGCAAAGGATCGACCCAAACATAATTACCACCCGCGCCGACCATCAAAAAACTCTCGGCGCCAGCCCCGGGAAATGCACTGCCGCCGGGATTCAGCCAGGTTAACCAGCCATAAAAAGGCGCCAGGCCGCAGGGCTGTCTCATGCGGCGCAACCAGTGGGCAGGCAACAGCGAGACACTTTGTCCAGCCTTGCCCCAGTGTCCGTCCTGCAACATCAGTTGTCCAATCAGGGCCTGGTCACGGGCGCTGATGGAAACGCCGCCGCCCCAGTGTGAGCCACCGGGCACGCTCGCCACACGTTGAGCGCCAGCAGTGCCAGAGGCAGGGAAATCGACCCATGAATGGTCGTAGCCCTGCCAGGTAAAGTTTGAGTTCGCGCCCAGCGGCTGCAAAATGCTTGCCTGAAAAACCGCCGGGAGCGGCCGCTGGAATAAATGCAACAAGGCCAAGGACAATTGATTGATACGAACGTCGTTGTATTCCCAGAAACTGCCCGGACTTAGCAGGGGGCGGGCAGCGCCCTTGACGCCTGCGGCAGGCCGTGGATCATGGGATACCGAGCGGTAGCGATCAACGGTGTCTGGTATGCCAAAACAAGACCCCTCCCACTCGCTGGTCTGCTCGAACAGATGAGCCCAGGTGACCCGTCGGTTGTGCGGGCTGTCAAAGCCGATGCCCGGCAGGCGCTTAGCCACGGGCTCATGCGGATCAGGCAAGAGGCCGCGTGCATGAGCGACCCCGGCAAGCAGTCCCAGGTAAGTTTTGGCAACACTGAAAGTTAGGTCAGCCCGGTCGGCCTCGCCCCAGCTTCGAACCAGCCGGCCTTCTCGCAAAACAACGCCCGAGACCGGGCCTCGGGCATGCACCGGCCCGAGCAAACAGTTCCAAGGCGGGGGGTCTGTGTTGTGAACGCCCCAGGCGTCAAGCGCATCATGCGGCTCACGCGGCCAGTCAACCTCATGGGCCTGCGAAAAGGCAACAGCATCGTCAAACAAATTCATTTCTACCACTCTGCCCCCATCACAAAAGCGCCTGTCCGCGCGCCGCCATCCGTAACGCTAGCCGGGAAATGCGGGGGAACAAGCCCAGTGAACCCGCTGTAGCGACCGAGTAGGCACCAGCAATTAGCAAATGCCAG
>BJGT01000094.1 GCA_014190675.1 Comamonadaceae bacterium
GTTGATCGCCGAGATGGTGCATGGCGACCTGGCCCAGGCCAAAAAGAACGCCCTGCTGAACCGACATGGTTATGACACCCCGGCCAATGCCGAATGAACCAGATCGCCTGCCCGGTCGGCCCCACTGTCCCGACGACTAGAACTGCGGTTTGTAAAACATGAAAATTGAGGTTGCTGGTCTGGGTTATGTGGGTATGTCAAACGCAAGCAAATCGTGCCGTCTGTTTGCTTTAGGTCTTGGCGCTGTGCCGGCTGCAGAGCACACATTCGCAAGCGATGATCGGCTCGCATGAGCAACATAGTTGGATTCTTTATTTTGTAGTATCGAGTGCTGAATCGGCGCCATTACCTGCACATTGCTTTAAACATCAGCACCATGATTGTGCCCATGGTCGCTGGGGTTTTGGTTGTGCCCGATCTGATTCATCTTCTTGGCACAGACCGGTTCGGTGTTTTGTCTATCAGCTGGGTTCTTGTGGGTTATTTCGGATTGTTGGACATGGGCTTGGCACGTGGATTAACGCAGTATTTGGCTCAGCAAAAAAGCCAGGGGCGAAACGCTGACGAATGCGCATTTACGGCCCATTGCGTACGGCGCTGGATGTTGATACTTGGATTGATCTGGGCTGTGATCTTGCTTGCATTGATGCCTTGGGCGACCCAAACTGCACTCAAAATGCCGGAGGCGCTGCGGCGAGAAGCTGGCCTGGGTTGGATATTTTTGTCACTCGCAGGCCCGCCGCTACTTTGGGCTGCAAACAGCATTGGTGTGATGGAGGCAAGTAGCCGGTTTGCTGCGGTAAATGCCGTGCGCCTGCCCCTAGGGGTAGCAACATTTCTGGTGCCATGGCTAGCGGCAAAGTGGTCACCTGATCTGGCTTCGGTATTAGGTAGCCTGCTGGTTGTGCGAATTATCGCGGCGCTAGCGTTGGCTCTGATGAGTCGGACCCATTTCTCGAATCCTGTTGGCAGTACCATTCATTTGCGCCAAATCTTGACATTCGGAGGCTGGCTATCGGTCAGTAATATGGTCGGGCCCTTTCTCAGCTACTTTGACCGCTTCGCAATTGCAGCACTGGTGTCTGTAACGGCGGTCACCTACTATACGGTTCCATTTGACGCGCTGATCCGCTTGCCGACTATTCCAATGGCGATGATGGCGGTGCTGTTCCCCCTGCTGGCCCAATCTCACGGAAGTGAGCAGCACCAAGAGGATCAACTCAACCGCACATTTGCGGCGGCGGGTAAGTTGCTGATCAGCTTTTGGTTACCCAGCATGCTTGTGTGCGGGTTGGTCGGAACACTGACTCTTCGGTGGTGGATTGGCGACGAAATGGCGACCTTCGGTGGACCTGTTTGGGCGTGGCTCTCCCTGGGTATCCTGCTTAACGGGTTCGCCCATTTGCCTTACACCTTACTCCATAGCGCAGGCAGAAGCGACATCACGGCCAAGTTTCATCTTGCCGAATTGTTGCCTTATTTACTGCTGGTTTGGTGGGCATTGTTGAACTACGGTATTGAAGGCGCGGCAGCTGTCTGGTCGATTCGTTGCGCAATCGATACCGCACTGCTTTATCTGGCTGCATCACGTCTTCGACCGGTGTTGCAAGCAACAGCGTTACGGATTGCTTGCTGGGCATTTGGATGTTGCCTGGCGCTAGGTCTTGTGCAGGTCGCCCTGTCAAACAGTCCCCCTGGGTGGCCGAGTGCCTTTGATACGCTGTGGCTGGGTGGAGCCGCCATGCTGTGGGCTGTTTGGCATGGCAAGACTATTAAAAAATTAACGTGATCAACGACATGATCAAAATATTCACCCCAGCAAGGCTCAGCGCTGCCTTGAAAGTAGCGCTGATACACCTGCTCAAGTCTCTGGGTCTACCTTCAAGCGGATTTCGGTCCAACTGGCAACGCCGGCAATTGGCTCGAAAGTATCTGGTGGGTCAAGGTGTTGAAATAGGCGCTATGCACAACCCGCTCAAAGTCCCCAAAGACGTCAGAGTGGCGTATCTGGATGTCACCACACGGGAAGAAAATATTCGTAAGTTTCCTGAATTGAACCCGAATGATTTAGTTCATGTGGATTACTTGGCCAATGGCTTCTTGATGGACGGCATTCAACCATCTTGTTTCGATTTTGTGATCGCCAATCATGTGTTGGAACATGCATCAAATCCCGTGGGCGCTTTGGTTCAATGGTTTAGGGTTTTAAAGCCGGGCGGAATCCTTTATTGCGCTCTGCCAAAAATGGATTTCACATTTGACAAAGGTCGCTGCTTAACTACCCCCCAACATATGCTGGATGACTATCTATTACTTAAGCAAAATAACACCTCAGAAGTACAAAAGCGTAATTTAGACCACTACCATGAGTGGCTGACCATTGCACTGCCCGCGCATACGGGACTGCCGCCGCCCTCACCAGAAAAATTAGCCGAAAAAATTCATGATTTCAGCGCTCGTGAAGTGGAAATACACTTTCATACCTTCACCAGGACATCGGCACTTGATTTCCTGCAGCTCGTGCGCCGCCAAATCCTTCCTGATAGTTATGTCTTGGAGGCGGTCGATGCCAGAGCCGAAATATTGTTGGTCCTGAAAAAGGGCGAGGCTGCTCATTAACCATGCCGTTATGAGCCCACACACCGGACAATCTAACGCGGACACTGCCTGGCCGAGCGCTGGTCTGGAGAAACTTTTCAAGTGTCAGATTTGCAGCTCTTCATCACGTCGCTTGAGATACGCTGATCTGACAGATCGGCTGTTTTGTTGCGCACCCGGCCGTTGGCAAATGTATACCTGTAACAGCTGCCAGACCGCCTATCTTGATCCAAGGCCATCGTTGGCAAGCATCGGTTTGGCTTATGACGCTTATTTCACCCACAACGATGGATTAACTCTGCCTCGGTCAGGCGGATTGCTCGGTTGGATCAAAGCTGCTTTGGATGGTTATCGGAAGCACCGTTGGCAGATGCCGCTCAACCGCGCCAATGTCACTGGTGGCCGGTTGATTGGCTTGCTTCGCCCCATCCGGGAAACCGTCATCGCCCACATGCGCCACTTGCCAGCCCGGCTACCCAGGTCTGGGGCCTGCTTGCTCGATGTGGGGTGTGGCAACGGCCTGTACATGGATCTGGCGCGCCAAGCAGGTTGGCAGGTACATGGCGTTGATTTCGATGTACATGCTGTGGCAAGCGCACAGGCTAGGGGCTTGGATGTGCGCCTTGGAGGTCTCGAACAGGTTCAAGACCTTTTGGGCAGCTTCGACCGCCTGACCTGTAGCCATGTTTTAGAACATGTTCACAGCCCTCGTGAATGGTTGCTTCAAATGCACGCCATGCTGCGTCCTGGGGGGAGCCTCTGGTTACAAACGCCGAACATCAATGCGCTGGGGCATCGGCGATTTGGTGTTCATTGGTTGGGTCTTGATCCGCCGCGTCATTTGAGTCTTCTGACGCCGAAAACCTTGTTTAAGCTGCTCGACGAGTGCGGTTTCACAGTCAAAGAATTGCCCTTGCCGGCGCTGATGGCCTTGTCCGTCTACCAGGACAGTGACGCTATGGCAAAGGGTGCGCCCCAAATTGGAGCCCGCTTGCGTTGGCGTAGTTTTTTCCGCCCTGCTTGGCTCAGTGACGCATGGCTTCAGTCACGCACGCTCACGCAGGCTGAGTTCATTACTGTGGAGGCTACCAAGATTTGAAAGTCGTGTCAGTGACTGTCAGTTACCAACCGGACCTCCATCTATTGGAACTGCAACTCGAAAGCCTTCGTGGACAGGTCGAAGCAATGTTGATTATTCATAATGGCGTGATGGACCAAGCTTTGCAGGCCATCTGCGAGAAAGCAGGCGCTGTGGTGATTAGCTTGGGACACAACGCAGGCATTGGAAGTGCGCAGAACCGGGGCATAGAGGCGGCTGTGAAACTCGGCGCAGAGGCCGTTCTCCTGCTGGACCAGGACAGCGAACCGCAAGCCAACATGGTGGCACTTTTGGCGTATCATTTGGGCCTCAAATCCAATATTGCAGCGACTGGTCCCAGCTCGGTTGACCTGCGCACCCAAGTGCGTAGCTACTTCGAATTAGACACTGGCGGCTGGCCAAGGCGTTGGCAACCCAGGCACAACCTGCCAGGACAAACTGTCGAGGCCGCCTACTTGATTGCATCTGGCAGCTTGCTGCGGGTGGACGCTATCAAGGTGCTCGGTTTGATGAGGGAAGATTGGTTTATTGACCATGTCGACACTGAATGGTCATTACGCGCTCGGGGACAAGGTTGGGTGATGCTGGGTGTCGCTGACGCCCAGCTCGGGCATCGCCTCGGAGAAAAAGTGAGCAGGATCTGGCTTGGCCGCTTAAGGTATGTGCCCCATCACAGCCCTTGGCGAAATTACTATATGTTCCGCAACGCGTTGCTACTGCTGCGCGAGCCTTTTGTCGCAGCGCATTGGAGACGCTATCACCTGACCAGGCTAGCGCAACTATTTTTGTTTTTTTTAGCCTTTGCACCGCAACGCTGGCTGCGCTTGCGCTTGATGGTGCGTGGCCTGCGGGACGGCATGCATGGCCGAACAGGGCCAATGTCATGAGTGGTTCTGCGGTGGACTGCGCGGCAGGACCACGCGCACCGGTGTCTGTTTGTTTGGCAAGTTTCAATGGCGAGTCTTACATCGCCGAGCAAATCGAGTCTGTGCTGAAACAACTCCGGCCCAATGACGAGCTCATTGTTTCAGATGATGCATCCTTCGATCAAACTGTAGATATTATTCGCAAGGTTGGAGGTTCTCGAATTCGCTTGTACGAAAATAAGGTCAGCCTAGGCGTTGTTAAAAACTTTGAGCAGGCCCTGAGACACGCGCAACACGACTATGTTTTTCTTTGTGATCAGGATGACGTTTGGTTTCAGGACAAGGTAGGGCGCATGCTTGCTGAACTTGCCGGTGCGGTGATGGTCGTTAGCGACTGCCGGGTTGTTGATGCAAATCTCCAGACAGCTAGCCCATCTTTTTTTGCATTGCGTGGCTCAGGTCCAGGTATTGCACGCAACCTGTATCGGAATTCTTATCTTGGCTGTTGTATGGCCTTCAGGCGCAGTCTGCTGACTAAGGCTTTGCCCATACCCAGAGGTGTACCGATGCACGACATGTGGCTGGGCTTGGTGGCTCAAGCCTCGGGGCGGGTGACTTTTTTGCCTGAAGTACTGTCCCTTTATCGACGCCATGGCAGGGCACTGACCGACAGCGCTGGTGTCAGCGATTACAGCCGCCGGCAACAATTGTCTTGGCGCTTGAAATTGGCAGTAGCACTGTTACTGCGTCTGGTGCTTCACCGATGAAAATTAGCGTCATCACAGTCTGCTTTAACGCCGCTAGCACGATAGCCGATACTTTACGCTCGGTGCTGCAACAGACTTACCGAGAGTTTGAGCATATTATTATTGACGGTAGCTCAACTGACAATACCTTGGAAATTATTGCGAGTGTGGAGGGACACACCTGTCGTTTGGTTTGCGAGCCTGACCGCGGAATATACGACGCCATGAATAAGGGTATTGCCTTGGCCACTGGTGATATCGTCGGCTTTTTAAACGCTGATGATTTTTATGCCGGTAGTGATGTACTGTCGACCATTGCGACCGTTTTCGCCGATCAATTTCTGGACAGCTGTTATGGCGACCTATGCTATGTCAGTCAAAAAAATGCCATAAAGACAGTCAGGTACTGGCGCTCTGAAGATTTCAGGCCCGGTGCATTTTCTCGGTCGTGGTGCCCCCCGCATCCAACATTTTATGTTCGACGTTCTATCTACAACCGGCACGGGGGGTTCGACCTGTCCTACAAAATCGCTGCTGATTTTGAATTGATGGCCCGCTACCTAGAGCGAAAAAAAATCTCAACCATCTATGTACCTAAAGTTTTGGTAAAAATGCGCTTGGGAGGCACCACAAATCGTAGTTTTAAAAATGTTTTGCACCAAAATCAAGAGATATGGAGGGCAGTTCAGGACTTAAAACTTAAAACTTCGTTGTTTAAATTTTTTGTCTTTAAACTTTTTTGGAAAATCAGTCAGTTTTTCAAACATCCAAAACATGAAGATACTGGTGACAGGCGCTAACGGGTTTATTGGCTCTGCATTGACCAGCTATCTGGTGGCGGACCGCTTGCACAGTGTTGTGGCCCAAAGTCGGATAAGGAATAATCAGCTGGCACCCTCCGTTGAATCCGTGGCAACAGGAAACTTTGATTCAAATACAGATTGGCAAAACGCCCTGTGCGGAGTTGAAGCGGTCATTCATACTGCGGGCATGGTGCATTGGCCAGAGCGGGACTCCCCATCGACTTTGGCACGATTTCGAGCGGTCAATCTGGGCGGTAGTGTAAATTTGGCAAGACAGGCGGCGCAGGCCGGTGTGAGACGGTTTGTTTTCATTAGCTCGATCGGTGTCAACGGCTTGTATACCGAAGCTGGCAGGCCTTTTAAAGAATCGGACTTGCCACAACCGCACAATCATTATGCGCTCTCTAAATTTGAAGCAGAGCAGGGCCTCAGGCAGATTGCCACAGAAACTACCCTAGAGGTGGTTATTGTCCGGCCGCCGCTGGTTTACGGCGCGCAGGCTCCCGGAAATTTTGGCGCTTTGAGTCGCCTGCTCAAACTTGGTTGCCCGATGCCGTTCGGGTCTGTAAAGAATCTACGCAGTTTCGTGGCGCTGGATAACTTGGTTCACTTCATTGCATTGTGCGTCACGCATCCCAGTGCCGCAAACCAGCTATTTCTAGTGTCAGACGGGCATGACCTTTCAACCGCTGAATTTGTCGCTGGTTTGCGGCAGTCCATTGGACAATCAGATCGATTGGTTCGGGTGCCAGTTTGGATTTTGCGTGCGGCGGCTATGCTAACCGGTCAAAGCGATTCGATTGAGCGCTTGTGCAGTAATTTGCAGGTTGACATGAACCAGGCTAGTACGCTGCTTGGATGGCAACCGCCGTTTGCTGTTGCGGAGGGCTTGCGCCGCGCCATGAGGGATGGGGCGGCATGAAAAGGTGCGTCGATCTGCTGCTGCTCCTGATCGCTATCATCGTCTTGTGCTTGCCGATGGGCTTTTTGGCGGTATTGGTGCGCATCAGCTCTACCGGCCCAGCCTTGTACTGGTCCGACCGCGTCGGCCGAAACAACATCATCTTTCGTATGCCCAAGTTCCGCACTATGCAATCTGGTACACCGGCCGTGGCAACCCATTTGCTTGCTAACCCTCAAGCCTACCTGACCCCGATTGGCGGATTTCTGCGCAAAACTAGTCTGGATGAGTTGCCCCAACTTTGGAGCATCTTGCTTGGGGATATGAGTTTTGTTGGCCCCCGCCCTGCGCTGTTCAACCAGCACGATCTGATTGGGTTGCGCGCGCAGGCTGGTGTTGACAAACTATTGCCTGGTTTGACTGGCTGGGCTCAGGTCCATGGGAGAGACGAGTTGTCGATTGCCGATAAAGTCGCACTGGATGTAGAGTACTTGCAAAAAAAATCTTTGGCGCTTGATATAAAAATTCTGATGCTAACGGTTTTAAGGGTGTTATTAAGAGATAATATTGCTCACTAATAATAAGAAGTTTGCTAACCCCAACCTAAATTGTTTGATAAGAAAGTGAAAAAATGAGTAATCTGATAGAACTCCAGAGTCAAATTGAAAAACTACAAAAGCAGGCCAGTGAAATCAAAACCCGCGAGTTTCACAAAACCGTGCAAGATATTCAGGCCAAGATGCAGGCTTTTGGTATCACTGCCAAAGATTTGCAGGCGACCAAAGGGCGTGCTGCCAAGGGCAAAGCTAAGGTGGCCAAGCCGGCTGCGGCGCCCAAAGCTGCGGGCAAGCGCAAGGCTTCTGCTCCGGTTGTTGCCAAATACCGCGGCCCCAACGGCGAAGCCTGGAGTGGCCGGGGTCTGATGCCCAAGTGGATGTCGGCCTTGGTGGCAAACGGCAAGACCAAGGCAGATTTCGCGGTTTGAAACCGATGTTGGTAAATGGCGGCGACTGCTGCCATTGAAGGTGCGAGATGCAAAGCAAAGTAATTGCTTGGCCCCACTGGCTCAAGCGCCTTGTGGTCATGGCACTCGATGTGCTCCTGGCCTTGGCGGCCACGTGGATCGGGTTCTCGCTTCGGTATGAAGTCTGGCATTGGCCAAGTGGCCAGCAGTGGTGGGTGTATGGATTAACCCCCCTGCTGGCTATTCCTATATTTATTAAATTTGGCCTTTACCGGGCCATTTTCCGTTATACCGGTCAAGCAGCCCTTCAGGCTACAACCCGTGCCGTTGTGCTGTATGGGGCTGTGTTGCTCGGTATCTTGCTCTGGCAGCGGTGGTTAATGGTGCCGCGTACGCTGGGCGTGTTGCAGCCGTTGATTTTTTTGCTGTTGGTGGGTGCCAGCCGAGTCGTAGCCAGGTTTTGGTTATTAGAAACTGGCCCGGGCCGCGCCCCAGTGGCGGGTCGCTTGCTGATTTATGGCGCGGGTGCTGCTGGCGTGCAGACCGCGTCTGCCTTGGCGGTGTCTGGTCAGTATGCCCTGCTGGGTTTCATTGACGACGATAGCGACAAAATCGGACGAAGCGTCAATGGCAGTCCGGTGTATGGGCCAGGCAAAGTGGCCGAGTTGGTGACTCGCCAGGCAGTGAGCGAAATTCTGCTGGCCCTGCCGGCGGTTAGCCGCGAGCGTCGCAACCAGATATTGGCCAGTTTGCAGCACCTGCCGGTGCATATTCGCACTCTGCCCGCCTTGTCTGACCTGGCCAGTGGCCGGGTGACGGTGCAGGATATCCGGGAACTTGATGTGGAAGACCTGCTGGCCCGCGCACCAGTGCCGCCCGATGCGGCGCTGCTGGCCAGTCAACTGGCCGGGCAAGTGGTGTTGGTCAGCGGCGCTGGTGGCAGCATTGGCGCCGAACTCACGCGCCAAATTCTGCAGTGCCGCCCGCGGCTGCTGCTATTGTTAGACCACAACGAGTTCGGTCTGTACAACATTCATCAGGAGTTGTTGGCGCTGTGCGCCAAGGGACAGCTGACGACCGAGTTGTTGCCCCTCTTGGGTAGTGTGGCGAATCTGCCGCGGCTACACGCCATTTTTGGTGGCTACCGCCCGACCACGGTTTACCATGCCGCGGCTTACAAGCATGTGCCCATGGTTGAAGACAACCCCGACGAGGGCATCTTGAACAATGTGTTTGGCACGCTCAACATGGCACAGGCGGCCAAGCAACATGGCGCTCGTCGGTTTGTGCTGGTTTCCACCGACAAGGCGGTGCGCCCCACCAATGTGATGGGGGCCAGCAAGCGCTTGGCCGAGATGGTCTTGCAGGCCTATGCCCAGCAGGCCGCTGACACTTGTTTCACCATGGTGCGCTTTGGTAATGTGCTGGGCTCCAGTGGCAGTGTGGTGCCCTTGTTTCGCCGACAAATCGCCGAAGGCGGCCCCATCACCTTGACGCACCCGGATGTCACCCGCTATTTCATGACCATTCCCGAGGCCGCACAGTTGGTGCTGCAGGCCGGCGCCATGGCGGTGGGGGGGGATGTGTTCGTGCTCGATATGGGCCAGCCCATCAAAATCATCGACCTGGCCCGGCGCATGGTGCAACTGTCTGGCCTGACGCTGTGTGACGCCGATCACCCAGACGGAGACATCGCTATCGAGGTCACAGGCTTGCGCCCGGGGGAGAAGCTGTACGAAGAACTGCTGATCGGCGACAACCCTGAGCCCACAGGCCACCCCCGCATCATGAAGGCGCACGAGGCATTCCTGCCCTGGGAAACGCTGACCCCGGCGCTCGATGTACTGCGTGCCGCCGCCCAGGCCGGCGATACGGCCGCGATCAAAGCCTTTTTGCTGGCCCACGTGCACGGCTACAGTGCCGACAGCGCCAGCAGCGGCTGAAGTAACATGCGGCCATGACTGATTCAGCCGCTGACTCCAGCCCCATTTCCCCACGTCAAAAGGCCGACATCCTGGCGCAGGCGCTGCCGTATATCCGCAAGTTCCATGGCAAGACCATGGTCATCAAGTATGGCGGCAACGCCATGACCGACCCCGAACTGCAGGCCGACTTTGCCGAGGATGTGGTGCTGCTCAAACTGGTGGGCATCAACCCGGTGGTGGTGCATGGCGGCGGGCCACAGATTGAAAACGCGCTCAACCGCCTGGGTAAAAAGGGCGAATTCATCCAAGGCATGCGCGTGACCGACGCCGAAACCATGGAGGTGGTGGAATGGGTGCTGGGTGGCGAGGTGCAGCAAGACATTGTGGGTCTGATCAATCAGGCCGGTGGCAAGGCGGTGGGCCTGACCGGGCGCGACGGCGGGCTGATCCGGGCGCAAAAGCTCAGGATGATGGACAACCAAGACCCGAGCAAGGAAGTGGATGTGGGCCAGGTCGGTGACATCGTCAGCATTGACCCCAGCGTGGTCAAGGCCCTGCAGGATGATGCGTTCATACCGGTCATCAGTCCAATCGGCTTTGGTGAGCACAATGAGAGCTACAACATCAACGCCGATGTGGTGGCAGCTAAATTGGCCACGGTGCTCAAGGCCGAAAAGCTCATCATGTTGACCAACATCAGCGGCGTGTTGAACAAGGACGGCAAATTGCTGACCGAGCTGAGTGCGCGCGAGGTCGACCGCCTGTTTGCCGACGGCACCATCAGCGGTGGCATGCTGCCCAAGATCAGCGGCGCGCTGGATGCAGCCAAAAGCGGCGTGAACTCGGTGCATATCGTAGACGGCCGCGTGCCCCATGTGTTGCTGCTCGAGATCCTGACCGAGCAGGCTTTCGGCACCATGATTCGTTCGCACTGAAATCATCCTGATCCCCAGGCAGCCAAGCCTGTCAAACCAAGCGCACCAAGCCATGCCCAACGACGAAGCTCAGTCCAAACCGCTTTCCCAGGAGGCTGCACAGCTTGTGCCGGTGCGAAAACGCCCCAAACCAGGTGAGCGGCGGGTGCAGATTTTGCAGACCCTGGCAAGCATGCTGCAACAACCCGGCCTGGAACGCATCACCACTGCGGCGCTGGCGTCCAAGTTGTCGGTCAGCGAGGCCGCGCTGTACCGCCACTTTGCCAGCAAGGCCCAGATGTTTGAGGGTCTGATCGACTTTATTGAGCAAACCGTGTTTGCCCTGGTCAACCAGATTACCCAGGCAGAGCCTGGGCCGTTGGAGTCCGGCGCTGCACAGGGTGCTTACCAGGCCCAACGGGTGGTGGCTATGGTGATCCATTTCGCTGAAAAAAATCCTGGTATGACGCGGGTCATGGTGGGCGATGCACTGGTGCATGAAAACGAACGCCTGCAACAGCGCATGAACCAGTTTTTTGACAAGCTCGAAGCCAGTTTGCGACAGTGCCTGCGCGGCCCCGTGATGCAGGCGAACTCGGCCACGCCAACCCTGGATGCGCAGGTCAAGGCCTCAGCATTGACGGCGTTTTTGCTTGGCCGGCTGCAGCGCTTTGCCCGTTCGGGCTACAAGCGCATGCCGTCTGAGCACCTGGAGGCCAGCCTGGCTTTGTGGCTGAGCTGAACCCCGAAATTTTTTCTTGGTGAGTTTGCAAAGCAGGCCGTCAAGCTGAAATTTGCTGCAAAATAGTACGGTCGTACTATTTTATGCACACCACCCCCCTGTCCCCCTTGTTTGCCGAGCCACCCGGCCCGCCTGAGCGCGCCGACCAGGCCCAGTTGCCTTACCGCAGCCGCCTGCTGCACAAGGGGCAGCAAACCAAGCAGGTGATTCTTGATGCCGCCCTGGCCTTGGCCTCACAAATTGGCTTGGAAGGCCTGAGCATTGGCGCCATTGCCGAGGTCACGCAAATGAGCAAGTCGGGGGTGTTCGCCCATTTTGGTTCGCGTGAAGAGTTGCAAATTTCCGTGATTCGCGAATATTACGTCCGCTTTGCTGACGAGGTGTTCTACCCGGCCATGCAGCAGCCGCGTGGGCTTGCGCGGGTCAAAAGCCTGGTGGCCAACTGGATGCAGCGGGTGGCGCTTGAAATCCAGTCGGGTTGCATCTTCATCAGCGGTGCGGTCGAGTTTGATGACCGTTCCGGCCCGGTGCGCGATGCCCTGGCCAGCTCGGTACTGGCTTGGCATGCCGCCCTGTACCGCGCCGTGGTTCAGGCCAAGCAAGAGGGGCAACTGCTGCCAAGCGCCGACGAAGAGCAAATGGCCTTTGAAATTCATGGCCTGA
>BJGT01000095.1 GCA_014190675.1 Comamonadaceae bacterium
CCGACCAGGCTTTCGGCCACGACTATGAAAACTGGCTCAAACACGAAAAGAAAGTCGACCCGGTTGAGCTTTATGCCAAGGTCAACTACTTTTGCGGGCCGGGGGTAGCCAGCGAATACCACCAGACCACCTGGTGCTCAGAGATGGCGATGCGATTCATCACCGAGCGTCGTGATCGGCCCTGGATGGTGAGCGTCAACCCGTTTGATCCGCATGGCCCCTTTGATGCTCCGCCGGAATACCTGAAGCGCTACCGGGCAGCTGACATGCCGCTGCCCCGGTTCCGGGATTCTGATATCGAACGCCAGCGTGCGTTTGCGGTGATTGACCAGCAAACCAAGCAGGCCGAGGATCCGCGCGTGCGCAAGACCATCGTGCCGGTGCCGGCCGACGGGCATGACGCCATTGCGTCGGCCCATAACGACTACGACGCGCTGGAGGTCAAGGCCAACTACTACGCGATGATTGAACAGATTGACGACCAGTTTGGTCGCATCATGCAAACCCTGCGCGACTCGGGGCAACTTGAGAACACCATCGTGGTCTACATGAGCGACCACGGCGAGATGCTGGGTGACCACGGCCTGATTCTCAAGGGCTGCCGCTTTTTTGACGGCCTGGTGCGGGTGCCGCTCATCATGTCCTGGCCCGGGCAGTTTGCTGGCGGACTTTGCAGCGATGCCCTGGTGGAAACCATTGACGTGGCGCCAACTCTGATGGAAGCCTGCGGTCTGGAGGTGCCTGCCAGCATGCAGGGCCGGTCCCTGCTGTCGCTGTTGGCAGGTCAGACCGACCCCCACCAGCACAAGGCCGCGGTGGTGAGCGAATACCGCGACGCCATGGGCGGCCATGCTGACCACAGCCATGCGTCCATGGTGTTCGATGGCCGCTACAAAAGTGTTTTCTACCACGGCCATGAGCTCGCCGAGCTATTTGACAGCGTGGAAGACCCGGAGGAATACGACAACCTTTGGCTGCACACTGACAACCAGACCCTCAAGCTGGCGCAAATGCGAGCTCATATGAACGCAATCATGGCCACCGTGGATGTGGGCCCACCCCGGTTTTCCAACTATTGACCTTTGCGGCAAGCTCAACCCCCAGACCCATGAATGCCAAATGCTTTGAGGTCTAAGGCTGCCACCGGCAAGGCCAACAGCCAATACACTGGAGCCGCACAGAGCAGCAGCAAACGATCAAGCTCGAATTAAAAAAATTCACCCTAAACAAGGACACCACCATGAGACTTCAAGGAAAAACCGCACTCGTCACAGCTGCCGGTCAAGGCATTGGGCGCGCTAGCGTGCTGGCCATGGCTGAACAGGGGGCGCAGGTGATTGCCACCGACATCAAGCCCGAATTGTTGGCAGGCTATGCCGGCGTGGCCAATGTGCGCACTGCGGTGCTTGACGTGCTGGACAAGGCGGCTATCGGGCGCCTGGTGGCCACCCTGCCCCCGCTCAATGTGCTGTTCAATTGCGCCGGCTTTGTGCACAACGGAAGCATTCTTCAGGCAAGCGACGAAGACTGGGATTTCGCCTTCAACCTCAATGTGCGCGCCCAATATTGGATGATTCAGGCCGTGCTGCCCGCCATGCTGGCCGGCGGTGGCGGCAGCATCATCAACATGGCCAGTGTCTGCGGCAGCCTCAAGGGATTGCCCAACCGCTTCATCTACGGCGCTAGCAAGGCTGCTGTGGTGGGCCTGACCAAGTCGGTAGCCGCTGATTTTGTCGGCAAGGGCATTCGTTGCAATGCGATTGCACCGGGCACTGTAGACACCCCCTCTTTGCAAGACCGCATCAACAGCTACCCCGACCCGGTGCAGGCACGCAAAGACTTTGTCGCCCGCCAGCCCATGGGCCGCTTGGCCCAGGCCGCCGAGATCACGCCGATTGTGGTCTACCTGGCCAGCGACGAGTCGGTGTTTGCCAGCGGACAATTGTTTGCTGTGGATGGCGGCATGACCATCTGAGCGGGCGGACAGGGCTGACAGGGGCATCCGCGGCCCAGGGGCGGGGCTGGGTTCACTCGCCCAGGTAGGCGGCGCGCACCCTGGGGTCTTTGAGCAGTTGTTGGGCGTCCCCAGCCATGGTGATCAGGCCAGAGTCCATCACATAGCCGCGGTCGGCAATCGACAGGGCCCGGCTGGCGTTTTGCTCTACCAGCAGCACGGTCACGCCCTGCGCCGAGACATCGCGCACCACCTCAAATATTTTCTCAACCATCAGCGGCGACAAGCCCATCGAGGGCTCGTCCATCAGTAGCACTTGGGGCCGGCTCATCAGGGCGCGCCCCATAGCGAGCATCTGCTGCTCGCCCCCGCTGAGCGTGCCAGCGAGTTGCTTGGCGCGCTCTTGCAGGCGCGGGAAAATACCAAACACCTTGTCAATATCGTCTTCGATGGCGGCGGCGTCTTCGCGGACATAAGCCCCCATCTGCAGGTTCTCCAAAATGCTCATGCGCGTGAACACGCCGCGACCCTCGGGCACCATGGCCAGGCCCTGTTTGACCAGGTCCCAGGGGCCCTGGCCACGGATGCTCTGGCCCCGGTATTCAATATCACCGGCGTTGATGGGCAGGATGCCAGTGATGGCCTTCATGGTGGTGGTTTTGCCCGCGCCGTTGGAGCCGATCAGGGACACCAGCTCGCCTTCGCGCACCTCAAAATCAACGCCTTTGACCGCCTGGATGCCGCCGTAGGAAACCTTCAGACCGGTGACCTTGAGAAGAATATTTGTCATGCTTGATTCCTTGCTCGGCAGGGCTGTACACCGCCAACTGTTGGGCTGTTCAACTGGTGCCAAGATAGGCTTCTATGACCTTCTCGTTCTTTTGCACCTCGGCTGGCGTGCCCTCGGCAATCTGCCGGCCGTAATCGAGCACCGTGACCCGGTCGCACAGGCCCATCACCAGCTTGACATCATGCTCGATGAGCAAAATCGTGCGTTTGTCATTGCGGATTTTGTCGATCAGCTCGCGCAGCATCACCTTCTCGGTGGCGTTCATGCCGGCAGCCGGTTCATCCAACGCAATGAGCTGCGGGTCGGTGGCCAAGGCCCGCGCAATTTCCAGGCGGCGCTGGTCGCCGTAGCTCAGCGTGCGGGCTTTGTAGTCAGCAAACCGGCCAATGCCGACATAGGCCAGCAGCTCCTGGGCCCGCTCGGCAATCGCCAGTTCTTCCGCTTGGAAGCTCGATGTGCGAAAAATCGCACCCAGCAGGCCGGAGCTGGTGCGGACATGGCGCCCTACCATCACGTTTTCCAGCGCGGTCATTTCGGCAAACAGGCGAATGTTCTGGAAGGTGCGGGCAATGCCGGCCTTGGCCACCTCATGCACAGCGGTGGGCTGGTAAGCCTTGCCAGCTAAGGCAAAGGTGCCGCTGTCGGGCGCGTAGAGACCGGTAAGCACATTGAAAAAAGTGGTTTTACCGGCGCCATTGGGCCCAATCAGCCCGTAGACCTGGCCGCGCTGAATCCGGATGCCTACATCGCTCAAGGCCTGCAAGCCGCCAAAGCGCTTGGAGACGCCAGCCACATCAAGTACCGTGTCCGTCATGTTGTCCTCGTGAGTTGAAGCCGGGCTTGGAAGCGCTGTGACCACAGGGCCGGGCTCGATCAGGCTTTGGGTTTTTGTAGCGACCGGCCGTGCTCCGGCGCGGGCCACAGGCCTTTGGGCCGCAACAGCATGATGCTGATCATGGCGACGGCAATCAGCAACTGACGCAATATCGATGCGTCCATCCGCCCACCGCTGAGGGCCTGCAACGGCCCCGCCACATAGCGCAACACCTCCGGCAAGGCAGACAGCAGCACCGCACCCAAAATCACCCCGGGCAGGTGCCCAATGCCGCCTAGCACCACCATCGCCACCACCATGACCGACTCCATCAAACCGAACGATTCGGGCGAGATAAAGCCCTGGAATGATGCAAACATGGCCCCCGAGACACCGCCAAAAGTGGCTCCCATGCCAAACGCCAGCAGCTTCAAGTTGCGGGTGTTGATGCCCATGGCCTTGGCGGCAATTTCGTCCTCGCGGATGGCCATCCAGGCGCGCCCGACGCGGGACAATTCGAGCCGATGGCAAACCAGCACGCTGACCAGCACCAAGGCCAGAAACAGGTAGTAGTACAGGCTCACAGAAGCCAGCTCAAAGCCCAGCACCTCGACTTTTTTGCCCAGGTTGAGGCCAAAAAAACTGATGGAATCGATCTGATTGATGCCCTTGGGCCCGTTGGTGATGTTCACGGGGTGGTCTAGGTTGTTGAGAAAAACCCGGATGATTTCGCCAAAACCCAGCGTCACAATGGCCAGGTAGTCGCCCCGCAGGCGCAGGGTGGGAGCGCCCAGCAGCACGCCAAAGAAACCGGCCAAGCCGGCAGCCAGTGGAATCACAATCCACAACGGGGAGTGAACCCCGTTCGGAAACAGCGAGGCCACCATGGCAAAGCTCTCGCTGAGGTGCGGCGAGGCCATCAGACCGTACATGTAGGCACCAATGGCAAAAAAAGCCACATAGCCCAAATCGAGCAGGCCGGCATAGCCAACCACAATATTCAGGCCAAGTGCCAGCAACACATACAACAGGGCCATATCGGCAATGCGCACCCAGGCGTTGCCAAAACCCTGTAGCAGCAGTGGCAGCAGCAGCAGACCGACTGCTGCCAGCGCCAATGCGATCAGATTGCGGTGTTGGAGTTTCATGTCGGTCCTTGGTTTAGCACGCCGTACAAGGCTCAGGCGCGGTCTGCCACCCGTTCACCCAGCAGGCCAGAGGGGCGCAGTGTGAGCACGATGATCAGGACAATAAAAGCAAAAATATCCGAGTAATGGCTTCCCAACACACCCCCCGTCAGGGCGCCGATGTAGCCCGCGCCAATCGACTCGATCAGCCCGAGCAAAATACCCCCGACCACAGCGCCGGCCAGGTTGCCGATACCACCAAACACCGCCGCCGTGAAGGCCTTCAGGCCGGGTAAAAAACCCATGGTGTGCTGCACCGTACCGTAGTTGGCCGCCCACATCACCCCAGCTATGGCCGCCAGCACCGCGCCCATCACGAAGGTGGCCGAAATCACCAGATCAGGTTTGACACCCATCAGGGCCGCCACGCGAGGGTTCTCTGCGGTAGCACGCATGGCCCGCCCAAGCTTGGTACTGTTGACCACCCACATCAGCACCGCCAGCGACACCGCGGTCATGGCCAAAATAAGTACCTGCGTCGGGGTGATCACAGCGCCGCCGATGTTAAACGGCGTGCTGGGCAGCAATGTGGGATAGGGCTTGTAGTTGGGCTTCCAGATGATCATGGCCAGGGTCTGCAGCAAGATCGACATGCCGATCGCCGTGATCAAGGGCGCGAGCTTGGGGCTGTTGCGCAGTGGGCGGTAGGCCACTTTTTCAATCACGAAATTCAGCGCCGCGGCCACCACGCAGGATATGACCAGCGCCACCAGCAGGATCACATAGCCTGGCGTGCCCGGCATGCCGTCTTTCATCAGTCCGATGATGGTCCAACTGGTCAGAGCGCCGACCATGAGCACCTCACCATGGGCGAAATTGATCAAATTGATGATGCCGTACACCATGGTGTAGCCCAGCGCAACCAGGGCGTACATGCTGCCCAACACCAGTCCATTGATGACCTGCTGTAGAAAGGTGTCCATGAAAAACTTCTCCGATTTTTGGGCGCCGCCGAGTTCAATGACTGCCTCAAATGCGGACCGATCACTTGAACTCTGCGCTACTTTTTGGCAATTTTTATGCCAAAGGGCTTGACACCTGTGGGGGGAGCCAATTGTATCGAGGCAGGTGCAAACCAGTGGTCGCGCAGCACAGGGGTTTACCCCTGATCGTAGGCCAGCCCAGGTCTGCGCGGGATCAAGCACCGGCTTGGTTGAGGGCCCTGAGTTGGCGCAGCTTCTCGGCAATCCGGATCTCCAAGCCCCGCTCCACCGGGCGGTAGAAACCTGGCGCAGCCATGTCCTCGGGCAGGTAGTTTTCACCGGCGGCGAAACCACCGGCTTCGTCGTGGGCGTAGCGGTAAGCTTTGCCGTAATCGAGCGACTTCATCAACTGGGTGGGGGCGTTGCGCAGGTGTTTGGGGACCGCCCGGGTACCGTCTTTTTTGACCCAGGCGCGTGCCTCATTGAAAGCCTTGTAAACCGCGTTGGACTTGGCCGCCACGGCCAGGTACACCACGCACTGGGCCAGTGCGAGCTCTCCCTCGGGCGTGCCCAGGCGCTCGTAAACTTCAGCGGCGTCAAGCGCTAGGCGCAGTGCGCGCGGGTCTGCCAGGCCAATGTCTTCGCTGGCCATGCGGATCAGGCGGCGCGCCAAATAGCGGGGGTCTGCACCACCGTCGAGCATTCGCACCAACCAATACAGGGCAGCATCCGGGTCAGACCCCCGCACTGATTTGTGCAAGGCGCTGATGGTGTCGTAGAACTGCTCGCCGCCCTTGTCGTAGCGGCGCATGCGCTCCCCCAACACGGTCACCAGCCAGGCATCGCTAACCTCTGAGCGCTGCTCTTGTTGGGCTGCAGTGCTCAAGGTTTCAAGCGTGTTGAGCAGGCGCCTGGCGTCGCCGTCGGCGTAGGCAATCAAGCGGTCTATGGCGGCCTGCTCAAGCGGAGGCACAGCGCCATGGGCGAGCGCCCGATCTACGATCTGGGCCAGGTCTTGCGTGGTCAAGGCCTGCAAAACATAGACCGCGGCGCGCGACAGCAGGGCTGAATTAAGCTCGAACGAAGGGTTTTCGGTGGTCGCGCCAATAAAGGTCAACAGGCCACTCTCAACATGGGGCAAAAACGCGTCCTGCTGGCTTTTGTTGAAGCGGTGCACCTCGTCGACAAACAGGATCGTGCGGCGCCCCTGCTGGCGGGCCAGCTGCGCCCGTTCGACCGCCTCGCGGATGTCTTTCACGCCACCAAGTACTGCGCTGATGGTGAGGAACTGGGCATCAAAAGCCTGGGCCATCAGCCGCGCCATGGTGGTCTTGCCGGTGCCCGGCGGCCCCCAAAGAATGCAGCTGTGGGGCTGGCCCGACTCAAAGGCCAGGCGCAAGGCCATGCCTGCGCCCAGCAGGTGCTGCTGCCCGATCACCTCGGCCAGCGTGCCGGGCCGCAAACGCTCGGCCAGCGGTTGGTGCTGGCTGCCAGCAGCGGCCAGGCCGGCTGCTGCGTTTGGCTCGGGGGCGGCTGTCACTGCCGGATAAGGTCTGCCCCGGCAGGCGGCTTGAACTGAAAACTCGATGCCTCAACCGGGCTGTTGGCCTGGAATGCCGAGAAGGTGAGCACCGAGCGTTGGCCAAAGCTGTCAAGAATCTCCAGTGCCACCAGTTCTAAACCGCGAAAACCAAGTTGCACGCTTTGAAGCTGACCGTCCCGCGCCTTGGGCGTGGCAAGAACCCACTGCAGACCCTCACGCGCTGGTGCGTCTGCCAGGGTAAAGTCGTTTTGCAAGGCCCGCACATCGGCCGCCGAGGCTATCAAGGCGGCGGGTGTCGAGCTCAGCGCCTGCGCTTGCTGGCGCGCCGTCACTTGGTTCAAATCGACGTCATACAGCCACAGTGTCTGGCCATCGGCCACGATGGTTTGCTCAAAGGGCTTGCGGTAAACAAAACGAAATCGGTTCGGCCGGGCAAACTCAAAGCTTCCAGCAGAGTTCTTAGGCCGTGCAAGCACCCCGTCTTTGGGTGGCGCAGTGACCGACTGGGTGAACTCGGCCCGCCCGCTCTTGACGGTCTTGACAAACTGGTCGAGGCTTTCGAGCCCGCCCGCGGCCGCCAGTGTGACCTTGAGTACCAAAGCCAGCCCAATTGCCAGCGCCAGTGTTGGTTTATACGGGGTCATGATTCAGAGCGCGCAGGCACCAAAATATCGCGCTGTCCGCTGCTGCTCATGCTGCTGACCAGGCCGGCTTTTTCCATGTCTTCGACCAGCCTGGCAGCCCGGTTGTAGCCAATCTTGAGGTGGCGTTGAACCAGGGAAATGCTGGCCTTGCGGTTTTTCAGAACCACCTCCACGGCCTGATCGTACATGGGGTCTTTTTCGCCGCCCGCCTCGCCCAGTCCATCCTCTTCGCCGTCCACCGTGCCACCCTCAAGCACACCTTCGATGTAATTGGGCTCGCCTTGGCTCTTGAGGTAGCTCACCACACGGTGTACCTCTTCGTCGCTGACAAAAGCGCCATGTACCCGTACCGGCAAGCCGGTGCCACTGGGCATGTAGAGCATGTCACCCATGCCCAGCAGAGCCTCCGCCCCCATCTGGTCAAGAATGGTTCTGCTGTCAATTTTGCTGCTCACCTGGAAGGCGATGCGGGTCGGGATATTGGCCTTGATCAGGCCGGTGATCACATCCACGCTGGGCCGCTGGGTGGCCAAAATCAGGTGAATGCCGGCGGCTCGGGCTTTTTGCGCCAGGCGGGCAATGAGCTCCTCGATTTTTTTACCCACCACCATCATCAAGTCAGCCAGCTCATCAATCACCACCACAATATGAGGCAGTCGGTCAAGCGGCTCCGGCGCCTCTGGGGTCAGGCTGAAAGGATTACCAATATGCTCGCCGCGCGCCTTCGCGTCTTCAATTTTGACGTTGTAGCCGGCCAAATTGCGAACACCCATTTTGCTCATGAGCTTGTAGCGCCGCTCCATCTCTGCAACGCACCAGTTCAGGCCATGCGCAGCCTGCTTCATGTCAGTCACCACCGGCGCGAGCAGGTGAGGAATGCCCTCGTAGACTGACATTTCGAGCATCTTCGGGTCTATCATCAGCAGACGTACATCACGGGCTTCAGACTTGTACAGCAGGCTCAAAATCATGGCATTGATGCCCACCGACTTGCCCGAACCGGTGGTGCCAGCCACCAGCACATGGGGCATCTTGGCCAGATCGGCCACGATCGGGTTGCCGATGATGTCCTTGCCCAATCCCATGGTCAGCATGGATTTGGCATCGTTGTAGGTGTTGGAGCCCAAAATCTCGGACAGCCGGATCGACTGGCGTTTGGCATTGGGCAGTTCAAGCGCCATGTAGTTCTTGCCCGGGATAGTTTCCACCACCCGGATCGACACCAGACTGAGCGAGCGCGCCAGATCTTTGGCCAGGCCGACAATTTGCGAGCCCTTTACCCCGGTGGCCGGCTCGATTTCGTAGCGCGTGATCACCGGGCCCGGCTGGGCCAAGACTACCCGCACATCCACACCAAAATCTTTGAGTTTTTTCTCAATCATGCGGCTGGTCATCTCCAGCGTCTCCGGCGCCACCGTTTCCTGGCGGGACAGTGCGCCGTCGAGCAGGTCAACCTGCGGCAGGCGGCTGTCGGGCAACTCGGCAAACAAGGGCTTTTGCCGCTCCTTGGCAACCCGCTCACTGCGAGGAGGCTCAACCAGCACCGGCTCAATCGTAAGCGGCAGGATCACAGGCTGCGCCGGGCTGTCCGCCCCGGCAAGTTCAGACACCAGCTCGTCTCGCTCTCGCATGGCCTGTTGGCCCATAGCCAGGTCCTGAGCTACTTCGCGCTGCTCCCGACGCGCCTCAACCTGCGCGTAGATCCAGGCCCCCAGCCGCTCGGCCAGCAGTGCCCAAGAAAAGCCGAACACCAAAGCAAGGCCAAGCAGCAGCAAAGCTATGTCCAGCAAGGCGGAACCGGTAGCGCCCAACCACTGCAGGCCCAAGGGACCCAGCCAAAAACCCAACAAGCCGCCTCCATGGCCAGGCAAATAAAACTCAAGGCGGCTCAGGCGAGCCCACTCCAGCCCAGTGCTACCCAGAAGCAGCAGGCTTAGCCCCAGACAAAACCTCATCCGAGCGGACAGGCCGCCACGGCCAGCAGGCTTGGGCGCACCGCCCTCGCCGGGACTACGCGCACGCAGCCAGCGCGCCAGGGCCAACAACCAAAGGCGCAGCGCCGCAGCGGCGCACCACCATACCGAAAATCCAAGGAGAAAATAACTGGCATCGGCTACGCCCGCACCAATCAGACCAAGCCGATTACGCAGTGGCCCGTCCACGCCTGAGGTGGACCAGGCAGGGTCTTGCGCTGAATAAGTCAGCAAGCACAACAGCCAGAAGCCCAGCAGCAGCAGGCCCAGCAGCAGGCCGAATTCATCGGCAAATCGGGCCCAGCCCGAACGCACCGCCCCGACTGCGGGGAGGTCCTCGTTGAACGTGTTGAGCGAATAGGTCATTGGCGAGAAGTAGCCACTAAACAGCCGGTTTAGGACATGGCCGCCGGCCGGGTTCATACAATAAGGCGCCCGCTACAGCTAGCAAACAGCCATGGCTTCGGGTAGTCCTTGTTTTTGTCTTATCCACGCCCCAACTGTACACGCCCACCAGCTACTCTTTGAAAAGGTCAGGTTTTAAAAATGTCCAACAACCGTCACGCCAGGGTACTCATCCTGGGCTCTGGCCCAGCTGGCTACACCGCTGCCATTTATGCCGCGCGCGCCAACCTCAAGCCCATGCTGGTCACCGGCATGGCACAGGGCGGGCAACTCATGACCACCACCGATGTAGACAACTGGCCTGCTGATGTGCATGGCGTGCAGGGGCCCGATTTGATGCAGCGTTTTCTCGAACATGCCGAGCGCTTCAAGACCGAGGTTCTGTTTGACCAAATTAGCGCTGTCGACTTTAGTCAGCGGCCCTTCAGGCTCACTGGTGACAGCGGCAGCTACACCTGCGACGCCCTGGTGCTGGCCACCGGCGCTTCGGCCAAATACCTGGGGCTGGCCTCAGAGGCCGCCTTCATGGGGCGGGGCGTTTCAGGCTGCGCCACCTGCGACGGATTTTTTTACCGCGACCAGGTCTGCTGCGTCATCGGCGGTGGCAACACGGCAGTCGAAGAGGCTTTGTATTTGTCCAACATCGCCAGCCGGGTTTACCTGGTACACCGACGCGACAAGTTCAAGGCCGAGGCGATTCTGATCGACAAGCTGATGGACAAAGTGGCCGCCGGAAAAATCGAGCTCAAAACCTTTCAAACTCTGGACGAGGTACTGGGTGATGCCAGCGGCGTGACCGGTGTACGCCTTAAACATGTCCACAGCGGGACAACAGAAGAGATTGAACTCAAGGGCTGCTTTATCGCCATCGGGCACTCGCCCAACACAGACATATTCCAGGGCCATCTCGAGATGGCCGGGGGCTACATCATCACGCAGGGCGGGCTCAAGGGTTTTGCCACCATGACCAGCGTGCCAGGCGTGTTTGCGGCCGGCGATGTGCAAGACCATGTCTACCGGCAAGCCATCACCAGCGCCGGCACCGGCTGCATGGCGGCCCTGGACGCGCAACGCTTTTTGGAGCAAAGCTGAGCCTTGCACGACTCAAAATTTAGCCTGAGCGCCGGCCACTTGCCAACCGCAGACAACACAAGATCCCAGGCCAGTCAAGCCGACCAGTGGTCAGGCGGCGGCCGGAGCCAGCGAAGCCCGAACCGGCCCACGAGACGTCTATAATCTGTGGCTTCGCTAAAACTGCACTCGCTCTAGTGTGAGCAGTTTTTGGCAGCCGGGTTACCGCCACCCTACCCCTTGGCGAGGTGAGGCGCCCAAGCATGGGCGCCGTGATAAAAATCTGGAGTGTCCACATGGCACGCGTATGTGAAGTCACGGGCAAGGGCCCAATGGTTGGGAACAATGTTTCCCATGCCAACAACAAAACCAAACGCCGGTTCCTTCCGAACCTGCAATACCGCCGCTTCTGGGTCGAGACTGAAAACCGCTGGGTGCGCCTGCGCATTTCTAACGCCGGTCTGCGTCTGATCGACAAGAACGGCATCGATTCAGTGCTCGCAGACCTGCGCGCACGTGGCCAAGCTTAAGGAGCAGCACCATGGCAACCAAAGGCGGACGCGAAAAAATCAAGCTGGAATCCACGGCCGGCACCGGGCACTTTTACACCACCAGCAAAAACAAGAAAACCATGCCAGAGAAGATGCTGATCAAGAAATTTGATCCAAAAGCTCGCAAGCACGTGGACTACAAGGAAATGAAACTGAAGTAATTCGGTTTCTCCCAGTAAAAAGCCCGCTT
>BJGT01000096.1 GCA_014190675.1 Comamonadaceae bacterium
TTGAGGGTGAGCGGATGGGCGAACAGCACCTCGGGCTGCGGCGCGAAGATCAGCGCTGAATACCACTGGTTGGTGGGCGCGGCCAAGGCCTGCATGGCGGCGGTTCGGTACGGCGCAGGGGGCGCGGACGTGTCCCGCCCTTTCGGAGTAGCCATGTAGGTACCGGCACCAAGTTGAACAGGTTGGGCCTGGGCCATGGCGGCCTCAATTGCCAGCAAGAGCACAACCGAGACACATCTACCGAAGTAATTCATGAGCATTCCAAGTTTTAGCTGTTGCTGCGCAGCCCGAATCATAATGAAAGCGCTTTCAAAGTGCATCCCGGGGTTTTCCCGAATGGCCCCGCGGTGACTCAGCTAAGGGAAAACACGTACGCCGGTGCATTGACAGTCAAGGGTGGGGGTATCTAAAATTTTGAAAGCGCTTTCATGAATAAACCAGACGCCTACACCATGAGCCAGAACCAAGACAAACTTCAACGACCAAGTCGGGCTATGTTCGCGGCCAGCAGCCTGCTGCTGGCGCTTTGGAGCCCACTGCCCGCCCTGGCACTTGACTTCGGGCCCAATGGCATGTTCAGCCTGACCGGCTTTGCCGAGGTTTCCGTAGGGCTTTCGAGCAACACTTGCGACAACTGCCAACGCTTCCCGAATGAGCGCAAACAGCGCATCTGGGCGGATGAACTGGTGCAGGGCGCAGCATTCAAAACCACCGGCAATACCTTCACCCAAATCCAACCCTACCTGGGCTTCAAATATGACCTGGGGCGTGGTTACAAGCTGTCAGGTTTGCTCAGCCAACGCTGGCGCGACGGCAGCGTTGATGTAGAAGGTTTCTGGTACGACAAGAACCTTGCACTCAGCCACGAAGACTATGGCAGCGTCCGCATCGGTGCCATGACCACGCGCGCCTGGAGCGTGGCTGACTACCCCTATGGCACATTCATCGGCATTGCCCGCTCATGGCCATCGAGCGGGGCGGGCTATGGCATGCTGGCCAATGCGGTGCGCTATACCTCACGCATGTTTGACGTGGCTGAGGGTGACCTGGTGCTGGAAGCCACTTACGACGGCGGTAACACCGCATTCAAGATCAACAGGCCTGAATTTTGGGAACTGTACGGGCAGTACCATAAGGGTGATCTGGTGGTCGACGTGATCATCCAAGAAACGAAAAACGGCACGCCGAGTGCCTGGGCCCATGGTCCCTTTACCGGCCTCACGCCATTCCCCGCTGACGATGCCCTGCTGAAAAGCTCCAACCAAGGCATTGCCATGGTGATGGCGCGTTACCAGGTGGATTCAAAGCTCGAGGTTTCAGGTGGCATCCGCCGCAACCAATGGAGCGGCGCCAATGCCGTTTTGACGCAGGGCAATCAGTGGAATGACATGTTCAACGTCGACTGGAATGGCACCCTCAACGGCGTAACCAACCCAGGCTATCCGGCCACATCGGTCGATCTGTCACTGGGGGCGCGCTACCGCATGGGCCGCTGGACGGCTTCAACCGGCCTGGTCTACCTGGGTACGGCGGATACCGCTAACCCGAGTGAGCGCGGCCAAAGCAACTCGACGCTCATCAACACGGTCGGCCTGAAATATGACTACGGCCAGGGGCTGGAGCTCAATCTACAGGCCGGCATGGTGCACTACCGCCGGATTGGTCTGGCGGCCATGTCTGCTGCTGACAACGCCTCATTCACTACCGTCGACTCACGTGTTACCGATCAGGGTAACTGGGTGTCGGTGGGCATGGTTTACGCGTTTTGAGGCCGAAGGCCAAGGTCACCTTTATGAAATCCTCACAAATATTCCCAATGGTAAACCTGCTGTCGCGCGCGGCGGTGGTGCTTTCAGCAGCGCTTGCTCTGGTATCTTGTGGCGGCGGTGGTGCCGTAATGACGGGTGTCACGCCGCGTACCCTCAGCGCCGAGATGGCCTCGCGCAACGCCGTCAACTATGCGCCCTACCGCACCTCACTGAAAGAAGAAGACAGGGCGACCGAGGTCATCACCGAAGCCATGATCAAACAGGACCTTGACCTGCTGGTGGCTGGTAACTTCCGGCTGATTCGCCTGTTCGACAGCTCTGACAAAGTGGCCAAACAAACTCTCAAGGTCATCCGCGACAACAGCCTGGACATCAAGGTGATGCTGGGTGTGTGGACCGCCAGCGGCAACGACAGCTTTAACCAGGCCGAAATTGCCCGCGCTGTGGCGCTGGCCAAGCAGTACAGCGACATTGTGGTGGCCCTTAGCGTCGGCAACGAGACCATGGTCAGCTGGTCGTTCAACCCCTTGTCGGTCAACCAAATGGCCGCTTACATCAAAAGCGTGCGCAGCCAGGTGACCCAGCCCGTCACCACCGACGACAACTGGGCGTTTTTTGCGCAGTCCAGCGACAAGGAGAAGAACCCGCGCGCCGTGCTGGATGTGATCGACTTTGTGGCCATGCACACCTACCCGCTCGCAGAGACCATTCATCCGCCGGCAACTTGGGATTGGCAGCAGCTTGGGGCAGCAGCAGGCCCTCTTCGCGCCACGGCCATGATGGACGCCTCAATCGCCGCAGCGCGCCAGCAGTACGCGGCGGTGCGGACCCACTTGAACACTGTTGGCTTCCCCAATATGCCTATCGTGATTGGCGAAACCGGTTGGAAGGCTATCGCGTCCAGCGGGGAGACCAACCGTGCCCACCCTGTCAATCAAAAAATGTATGCCGACCGCTTGAATACTTGGACTGGCGAGATGCGAGCCGGCAAAGGCGGCCCCAAGTCCATCTTTTACTTTGCGGGATTTGACGAGCAGTGGAAGGGATCGGACGACAAGTGGGGTTTGTTCAACAAGGAGCGTGAGGCACGGTACGTGGTTCAGGCGCTTTACCCCAAAACGCAGGGCTTCACGCATGAGGCTGGCACCTACACCGAGGCCAACGCCGTTTTTGCGCCCGATGTGTCGAATGCCATCGTGACAGGCAACCGCTTCACGGTATATGCTGACAGTGTGCCCGCGGGCCAGTCTTCGCCGGTAGCGACAGGCGCCAACTGGTTCGGTTGGGACAGCCCGGCAACCGCGTTCGCTGGCGAGGAAGATGCTGGGGTAAAAGTCACCGGGGCGCCTGGAGACAGTGCACTCGGGGTTATCGTTAAACCTGTTCCCAAATCATGGGGCTGGGGTATTCTGGTGGCCCCTGGTAACGGTACTGTCTCTGCCGATCTCAGCGCCTATGAGACCGCCGGTACCCTGAATTTCAGCATCAAGACGACCTACCTGGGCAAGTTGGAAGTCGGATTCTTCACCGGCAGCAATAGCTCTGGCTATGATGTCTACATGCCTATTTCCGCTGGACAGTATGGCTACTTGAATGATGGCAACTGGCGCAACGTGTCCATCCCGATTCGGGACATCAAGCCATCTGGGAACAAGGGCTCTGGCAATGAGGGCTCGGCCACTTCGGTGTTCGACCTTACTAAAGTGACCAACCCCTTCGTCATAGCAGATCGCTTCGGAAAGACTGGCAACACGCAATCCAGTGCCACCAACACCAGAATCTACGTCGATAACATCTATTGGTCCAAATAAGCAGCTGCCCAGCGCAGCCTCACCCACTGCGCTGGGCTTTGCAGACCCATGATCCGTCAATTTTTAAGCGCGCGCGACGCAGTAACGCAACTGGCTGAGCGGCCGCCGCTGACAAGCCACTCCGGCGACGACTGTCTGCCCTCGGTGTTCGTCAACACGGCGCGGGCCTTCCAAACCCTGGAAGGCTTTGGCGCCGCCTTTACCGAAGCCGCCGCCGTCACCTGGCGCAGCTTGAGCCCAGAGCGCCAAGCCGAACTGCTGCGCGCTTACTTTGACCCGAATCCTGAGCACGGACACGGTTACACCCTGTGCCGGGTCCACATGAACAGCTGCGACTTTGCGCTGGGCAACTACGCTCACGCCGATGTTCCGGGCGATATGGACTTGCACAGCTTCAACATAGACCGCGACCGCCAGGCCTTGTTGCCCATGATCCAGGCAGCGCAAGTGGTTGCGGGCCGGCCGCTGCAGCTGCTGGCCTCCCCCTGGAGCCCGCCAGCCTGGATGAAGAGCAACGGCCAGATGAACCAGGGCGGCCATTTGCTGCGCCAGTACCGGGACGCCTGGGCGCGCTGCTATGCCAAGTTCATCCAGGCCTATGCGGCCGAAGGCGTACCGATATGGGGCGTGTCGGTGCAAAACGAGCCTGAGGCGGTGCAAAGCTGGGACAGTTGCATCTACACCGCCGAACAGGAACGCGACTTTGTGCGCGATCACCTGGGGCCGGTGCTGCAAGCCGCAGGCCTGGGCCACATCAAAATTATTGTGTGGGACCACAATCGCGACCGCCTGGTTGAGCGCGCCAGTGTGGTCTACAGCGATCCCGATGCCGCCAAGTATGTGTGGGGAGCGGGCTTTCACTGGTATGGCGAAAACCACTTTAACCACGTGCAACTGGTACATGACGCCTGGCCTGACAAGCAACTTTTATTTACTGAGGGATGTCAGGAGGGCGGACCGCACACCGGCGAATGGCAGCCCGGCGAGCGCTACGCCCACTCCATCATTCAAGACCTGAACCATTGGACGGTCGGCTGGATCGACTGGAACCTACTGCTTGACCACACCGGCGGACCTAACCACATGGGTAATTTGTGCAGCGCCTCGGTGCTGGCCGATGTGGCGGCGGACGCGCTGCTGTTCCAGAACTCCTATGCTTATATGGGCCACTTTTCGCGCTTCATTAGGCCCGGCGCCCAGCGAATTTTGTGCGCCGCCACGCTGGAGGCGCTGGAATGCTGTGCCTTTAGCAACCCCGACGGCTCGCTGGCCGTGGTGGCGCTCAACCGCAGCGAATCAGCGCTTGATTTCACCATTCGTTTAGGTGATGCGCAATATGCTGCCACACTGCCCGCGCGGGCGATTGCGACCTACGTCAAAGCCTAGCGTAGCGCGGGTTTGCCCCCGAAGGGCCGGGCATGGGCGCTAGATGCGCTGACCTGACCCGTCAAACGCGAGCACCCAGGACCGATCCGCGCTGAGCGCCACGGTTTGGCCGCCCTGGAACTGGCTGCGTTCGGCGCTCACCTTGACCTTGAGCAGTTCGGTGACACCCTCAACCCGCACGTGAAGGATGGATGCATCGCCCAGGTGTTCGGCCAGGGCAATCGTGGTGCTCACGCCCGAACCGTCCGAGCTAACTTGCAGGTGTTCTGGGCGCACGCCGATGTGCAGCGCATGGCCCAATTCTGCGCCGCCAAGCACGGCCCACAAGGCTCTGTGGGCGGCACTGGCGCCGTCTGTAGGCTGAGGAATCAGGTTGATTTTGGGTGCGCCAATAAAGGTGGCGACAAAGGTATTGGCCGGGCGGTTGTACAGCTGCAGCGGCGCGCCCACCTGCTCAATAAGGCCTTGGTTGAAGACTGCGATGCGGTTACCTAGCGTCATGGCCTCCACCTGGTCATGGGTGACATAAATCATGGTGGTACCCAGCTCTTTGTGCAGCCGGGCCAGCTCGACCCGCATATCGACCCGTAGCGCGGCGTCCAGGTTGGACAGGGGTTCGTCAAACAAAAATACTTTGGGCTTGCGCACGATGGCGCGGCCAATCGCCACGCGCTGGCGCTGCCCGCCCGACAACTCTTTGGGATAGCGCGCCAGCAACTCGCTCATGCGCAGAACCTCGGCGATGCGGCCCACCTGGTTTTGTCGCTCCTGTTTTGACACTCCTGCCATGCGCAGTGAAAACCCCATGTTTTCGGCCACCGTCATGTGCGGGTAGAGGGCGTAGCTCTGGAACACCATCGCCGCGCCGCGGTCGGCGGGATGAAGGTCATTGGCGCGCACACCATCAATCAAGATGTCGCCTTGGCTGATCTCTTCGAGGCCGGCAATCATGCGTAGCGTGGTTGACTTGCCGCAGCCAGATGGACCCACAAAGACCATGAACTCGCCATCCTGGACTTCAAGATCAATACCGCGGATCACCTCTGCTGCGCCGTAGCGCTTGCGCACGCCTTGCAAGACGACATTGCCCATATCAGGAACCCGGCTTAGCAGAGGGAATTGAGCGCGTGATGTCTTGATGTTGCCGCAAAAAGTTGCGGTACCACAAGGCGCTGTCTTTGAGAGTTCGAGTTTGGCTGGCGTAGTCGACATAAACAATGCCAAAACGTTTTTCAAAACCAGACGCCCATTCAAAATTGTCCATAAGGCTCCAGACCATGTAGCCCTTCATACTAACGCCCTGGCGCATGGCCTCGGCGATCGCTCCCAGGTGCCGTCTGATGTAGTCAATCCGCCGATCGTCTGCCACGCGCCCCAAGATCAACTGGTCCTTGAAGGCAGCACCGTTTTCAGTGACGAAAAGTGGCGGAATTGGGTAGTCACGATGCAAACGCAGCAACAACTCTGTCAGCCCCTCGGGGTAGACCTCCCAATCCATGTCGGTTAGGGGCAGCCCGCTTTGCTTTGTGTCCCAAGGGCCCGCAGCGCTTACCACGCCACGCGAGTAGTAGTTGACGCCGAGAAAATCCATGGGTGTTGCGATAGCCGCCAAATCACCCGCCTGGACCCGCGGCGCATCTTCACCAAGGTGCGCCAAGACATCGGCCGGGTATGCCGCCTTGAAGAGTGGGTCCATGTACCAGCGTAACAACCGACCATCTTCGAGCTGGGCACTGGCTCGGTCTGCCGCTGTGTCGGTGGCAGGGTGCATGGGTGCAAGGTTGAGCACGATGCCTAGGCGCGCTTGGCAGCCCTGCGCGCGCAGGGCCTGCAACGCCAAGCCATGGCTCAGCATCAGGTTGTGGGCTACCTGCATAGCCACCGCACGGTCCTTCACGCCGGGGGCAAAAATCCCGGTCTCGTGGCCAAGCACCGACATCACCCAAGGCTCATTGTGGGTGGTAATAGAGGCGACGCGGTCGCCTAAGCGCGCAGCCATACCCCGCGCGTACTCGACAAACCGATACACCGTTTCACGTTCAGCCCATCCGCCACGGGCCTGCAACTCTTGCGGCAGGTCCCAATGGTTGAGCGTGACATAGGGCGTCACCCCCCTTTGCAGCAAACCGTCGACAACGCGCTCGTAAAAATCGACACCTTTGTTGTTCCAGGCACCGCTACCGCTTGGCCGTACGCGAGGCCAGGAGACCGAAAAGCGGTAAGCGTTCACGCCAATGCTGGCAACCAGGTCAAGGTCGTCAGACCAACGGTGGTAATGCTCGCAGGCTCGATCACCGTTGCTGCCATCAGCGATGACACCGGGTAATTGGCAAAAACTGTCCCAAATGGAGCGGCCCTTGCCATCTTCGCTGGCAGCACCTTCAATTTGATAGGCACTGGTGGCTACGCCCCAGACAAAGTCCGGCGGAAATTGGCCAGCTAATGCGAGCAGTGTGTCGGGAAGATGTTCTGGGGAGGGGTTTGGCATGCTTTTCTTTTTAACAATTACAAGGTCAAATCGGTCGAGTCACTTGACAGCGCCGGCCGTCAGCCCGTCAATCAAGCGCCGCGATGAGATCGCGAAGAGCACCAGCAGCGGCAGTGTGGCGATGGCTGAGCCGGCCATTACCGCGCCCCATTCAGTGTTGACAGGGCTTTGCATGCTGCGCAGCGCCAACGGCAAGGTGTACATCTCTGGTGATCGCATCACGATCAGGGGACCGATAAAGTTGTTCCAAGAGGCAATGAAGGTGATAAGCCCCAGGGTGCCTAAAGCCGGTTTCAGCAGGGGTAGCACAATGCGCCAATAAATAGACAACTCACCGCAACCATCCATACGCGCCGCCTCCACCAGATCTTTGGGGATTGCGGCAGTGATGAATTGGCGCATCAAGAAGATGCCAAAGGCGCTGGCTGCCCCGGGTACATAAAGCGCTCGGGGCTGGTCAATCCAGCCAAAAGCGTCCATGATCATGAAGGTCGGGATCATGCCCAGAAAAGAAGGCAACAGCATGGTGCCCATCACCAGCAAAAACAACGATCGCTTGAAGCGAAACTCAAACATCGCAAAGGCATAGCCGCCCATGGAACAAAACAGCAGCGTGAGCCCAGTAGATGCCAAGGCCACGTAGAGGCTCCAGCCTAAACTACGCCAGAATGGAATGCGATCGGCCAGGATTTTCACATTCAAAAGAAAGTCATCACCAAAAAAAAGCGGCGGCGGCAGGCTGAAAATTTCGGTGCGTGAGTGACTCGCAAACACAAACATGAAATAAAACGGGGCGAGCATGATCAGGCCGCCGACGGCCACCAGCACATAGGCTATCAAGGGGGCCATGCGATCTGTTTGCTTGAGTAACGAATTCATGCAGACGGGCCACGCGGCTTGAAGGCACGGTTGGTCAGCCAGGTCAGCAGAGCAACAAATACAAATAGCAGCCATGACAGAGCACTAGCAGCACCAAAGTCATTGAACTCAAACGCTGTACGGTACATGTACATGGCGGTAGTCATGCCGGCTTGGTCGGTGCCGCCGCGCCCGCCCGTAAGGATGAACGGCTCTTCAAACAATTGCAGACCACCCACCACGCTCAGCGTGACGCCAAAATAGATCATGGGCTTGAGGCTGGGAAGGGTTACGAACCAGAATTGCTGCCAGCGACCCGCGCCGTCCATGGTTGCGGCCTCGTAGATATCTTTTGGAATAGTCTGCAAGGCAGCCAGATAAAGCACGGTGTTGAAGCCAACGTAGCGCCAGAACACGACCAGGGCAATCGCCGGTTTGACATTCTCAGCCTGGTTGAGCCAATCGATTGGATCGCGGGGGAACAGGCCACCTAAAAAGCTTAACTGAGACAGACCACGCAGCGTGAGGTTTATCAGACCATAGTCAGTCGAAAACAGGGTGCTAAACATCATCGCTATCGCCACAGTAGACGTGATGTAGGGCAGAAAATAGGCGCCGATAACGGCGTTGCGCGTGCGCTTAAAAGAGGTGTGAATAAAGTAAGCCAAAGGAATAGCCACAAGGTGCTGGGGTACACCTGAAGCAAGCGCCAGCCAACTGGTGTTTTTAAGCGATTTCCAAAACCACTCGTCGGTGATTGCAAAGGCAAAGTTGTCCAGACCAACAAATTTCATGGATGCCAGTCCGGCAGTGGGCTCCCAAGTCTGAAAAGCCAAAAACAATGAGAATGCCAGTGGAAATACGCCAAACACCAAAAAAAGCAGCACAAACGGGCTTAGCAGCACATAGGGCACTGCCTTGGGCGACAGCCGGTAAGGGCCAGACGATTTCATCGGTGTAGAGGCAGAATGCACTGGCCTCGAGCTCGGGGGCATGGCTGCCGGCGCACTGCCACAAATTCGGGCGATAGTTAGCGCCGGACTCGACGCTCTAACAGGGCCTTGGCATCGGCCAGTGCAGTTCGCACGTCCTTGCCCTGGTCCAACACTTTGTCCATTTCGGTGTTGACGATCTCTTCAGCGATTGGGTCGAGCTTGTGCACATCCACCGTGCTGATCTTGCGCGACGCATCGCGCCATAGCAGCCTGGCTTTCTGCCCACCCAGGAATTCGATTGGTTGATCGAAGAAGGCATCGTTGTGAACATCAACCAAGGCTGGGAAAGCGTCCTGCGCCTTGAATGCATTCAATTGCATTTGAGGATCAAGCGTCATCATTTGGATGAAGTCCCAGGCAAGGGCTTTGTTCTTGGCACCTTTGGGGATGGTGTAAAAGCTGCCGCCCCAAGAGCCCCAGACTTGCTCCGGTAACTGTGAGGCGCGCCACAAGCCTTTGGTCTCGGGGGCGAGCCAGTTATTCAGGTGTCCTGCCAGCCAGGCCCCAGACATTTGCGTGGCAATAGTTCCCCGCTTGAAGCCTTCCGACCACTCGTTTGACCAAGCGCTGATTTTGTTATCTAGCTTGGCATCACGCACTTTTTTTGCGAGCTCAAAGGCCCGCACAAAACGGGGCGAGTCAACCAGCACGCGCCCTTTGGCGTCGATATAGAGCCCTTCGCCGGGATTAATGTTGGAGCGGATAACGATGTCTTTCACATCTCGGGCGTGAGCCACAAGATAGGCGCCTGTGGCTGCCTTGATTTTTGTACCCGCTGCGACATAAGCATCCCAGGACTGGGTCAGATCGGCTTCCGTCAAACCAGATTTTTTCAGGATGTCAGCTCGGTACAGCAGCGTGCCAGGCCCGATATCCGCCGGAACGGCAATTACTGCTCCTGAGATTGCCGTGGCCTGCCGGAACGCGAACGGCACAAATCTACTTTGTTGCGATTTGATCGAATACGGCGTGGCAGCCAGGTCCTCCAGGCCGCCGCCCTCGGCAAATCGCGCCACATAACCAAATTCGACCACCATCACGTCGGGCAGATTGGAGGTTGTGGACAAGGCCGTGGTCATGGCGGTGTGATGATCTGCAAAGGCTCGACTCACCACTTTGACCTCGACATTGGGATACTTTTTCTTCCACTGCGTCATGGCCGCCTTGGCAATCTCGTCCACGGCTGGGTAGGCAGCCACAGTGAGGGTCTGCTGCGCTTGGGCCAGTGTCATAGCGAAGATGGCGGGCGCAAGGCAGGCCAAGCTTCGACGGACGTTCTTTAAACTAATCTTAGTGAAGGGCATGGCTTTTTCCAAATATGCAAGTCGCCTAGATTTGAAAGCGCTTTCAAACAATTATAAAGTGCCAGTGTGGTGTGTCAACCAAGGGAAATCCCTAGCAGCGCTACGCCGCTTGCTGTGCAAAGCGGCGGCTGGACTGGCGCGCAATCAGAAACGGCGCCGGTACAGCGATGCTGGGCGTGTCGCCAGCGATTAATTGCAGTGTGGCCAGAGCCGCCAGTTGGCCAAGTTCATAGGCCGGATGGCGGATCGTGCTTAAGGGAGGAATGGCGTAGGGTGCAGTAGGCAAGTCGTCGAACCCCACCACCGAAATATCTTCAGGTACCCGCAAAGAATGCCGTTGCAGACCCAGCGTAGCGCCAAAGGCCATCTGGTCGTTGGCGGCAAAAATAGCAGTGAACTGTTGGCGCGAGGCCATCAGTTGATCTACCGCCTTCAAGCCGCTGATCTCATGGTATTCGCCAGGCACCACTAGATCGGCTTCGAACGGGATGCTGGCTGCATCCAGCGCCCTGCGGTAGCCTCGCAACCGTTCGCTCGAGTCTGGGTGAGCAGGGTCGCCGCTGATGAAAGCAATCCGTCGGTGGCCCAGCTCTATGAGGTGTCGCGTTGCCATCAAGCCCCCCTCAAAATTATCAAAATTCAGGGCGTATAAGCCCGGAGCCTTGAGGGTTCGTCCTGTCACCACCACGGGTAACGATTTGGCACAGGTTCTGAGCGCCTGGTTACTGAGGCGCCCAGTAAGGACAATGATGCCGTCGACGCGGCGCGACCGTAGCACCGTGAGACAGCGGGCCTCTGTCGCCGCGTTCCAGTGTCCGCTAACAAACAGAGGGCTATAGCCCGCGGGGTTCAAAGCATCCTCGATACCGCTCAGGGCGACGCCATAAAACGGGCTGTCAATGGCCTGGGTGACCACGCCAATGCTCAACGTGCGGCCCCCGGCCAAACCTCGCGCGACCGGATTAGCAACAAAACCCAGTTTTGCAACGGCATCCTCCACCGCTTTTTTCTTGAGCTCGCTGACCACTGCCGTACCGTTGAGTATTCGCGAAACAGTGCTCGGCGAAACCCCAGCAGCAGCTGCCACCATGTGCAAAGTCACCGGCTCCGACCCGCGCGCCAATACTTTTTTACTTTTGAGCGCAGCGGTTTTTTTTATAGTTGTCAAGGCACGCCTTTATGCTTTTCTTTGTAAGGGAAGTTTTGATGTGAATGATAATCGCACGATGTTGCAGCCCCACTTGAATCGCTGGCGGCCCCGATTGGTGGCCTTTTTGACAGCGGCTTCTGCTGCGGGCAGCGCGGTTTACTGGCTGCTCCAAGTCAGCACGTTGGCGCCCGTACAGGGCCGGTTCCCGTTGCCAGTGCCAAGCTTGCCGGCACCGGACGCCATCGCGATCGCACGGGTTTTAGGGG
>BJGT01000097.1 GCA_014190675.1 Comamonadaceae bacterium
ACCATCTCGGGCAAGATCCGCCGGGTTGACCTGCGCACTCAGGAGAGCGCTCGGCCGGCCAAAGGGGTGCGCAACGCCTGCGAGTTTCTCGAGGAGCCCGCCCGCCCGGGCTGAGCCGCGCGGCGTCTGCGGGCAGTGCGGCCGCCACGGCCCACCGCTAAACTGGGGCCATGCACATTTACCTGGTTGGCGGCGCGGTGCGGGATGCCCTGCTGGGCCTGCCGGTGAAAGACCGCGACTGGGTGGTGGTAGGTGCCACGCCCGAGCAGTTGCTGGCGCAGGGCTATCTGCCGGTAGGGCGCGACTTTCCGGTGTTTCTACATCCCCGCACCCACGAGGAATACGCTCTGGCCCGTACCGAACGCAAGACCGGCCCGGGCTACCACGGCTTTGTGTTTCATGCCGCGCCAGATGTCAGCCTGCAACAGGATCTGGCGCGCCGTGACCTCACCATCAACGCCATGGCGCTTGCCGCCGACAGCATCAACCCGGATGGCACTTTGGGCGACTACAAAAATAGCATCATCGACCCCTGGGGTGGTCAGGCAGACCTGGCCCAGCGCCGGTTCAGACATGTCACACCGGCCTTTCGCGAGGACCCGGTGCGCATCCTGCGCGTCGCCCGGCTGGCGGCCCGCTTTGCCGACTTCACGCTGGCGCCCGAGACACAGGCCCTGATGCGCGCAATGGTGCAAGCCGGCGAGGCCGACCACCTGGTGCCCGAGCGGGTCTGGCAGGAACTCGCCACCGGCCTGATGGAGGCCAGGCCTTCGCGTCTGTTGGAAGTGTTGCGCGACTGCGGTGCACTGGCCCGTTTGCTGCCCCAAGTCGATTTCCTGTGGTCCGTGCCGCACTCTGGCATGGCGCTTGCGCCACGGCGCCTGCAGGTGCTTGACCTGGCCGCCCGGCTTGCTGCGCCGCTGCCCACCCGCTTTGCCTGCTTGCTGCACGGCCTGGCCCTGCCCGAGCAACTGCCCCTGCCAACCGCCTGTCGCGAGTTGGCCGAGTTGTTAACGCGAGAGCAGGCAGGGCTGCAGGGCTGCAGCGAGCTCGATGCCCAAGGCCTCTTGCAACTGCTGCAGCGTTGCGATGCCTTTCGCCGGCCAGAGCGGCTGGCCCAAGTCGCACTGGCCGGCGCCTGCCTGTCTCTGGCCGAACCGGCCGCCACCCACGCTGCTGGCCAATGCTTGCTGGGCGCACTTGCTGCCGCGCAAAGCGTTGACACGGCCAGGGTATCCGCCCGAGCCCAAGCCGCCGGCGCTGGCGGTCGCGACATCGGCCAAGCCATCGACCAGGCCCGAATCGCAGCGCTCAACCGCCCATTGCCACCCGCCAGCTCCAATCTAGCCAGGCCCGGCTAGACGCCCCCCGACTGCGGTCCCGGATGGTGGCCGGATCGAGTGAATTGAGCATTTTTGAGCTTATTCCCCGATACTGCGGAAAACGGGCTATGCTTGGTTGATATGGCAAACAATGATCTGAAAAAGCAAAAAATATTTTGCACCACCAGCGAGGCTGCTGAGATCTTGTCAATTTCGGTGGGTACGGTGCAGTTATGGGTGGACACCGGACTGCTTGAAGCCTGGAAAACGCCGGGCGGACACCGCCGTATCACCCGGGAATCCATCAACCGCATGCTGCACCACAAACCGGCTGCGGTAGCGCTGGCGACCAGTGAGCAGCCGGGCGGCGCCCTGCGGGTTTTGGTGGCTGAGGATGATGCCGACCTGCGTTTGCTCTACCAAACCGTTCTCAGACATTGGCCGATGGGCCCGCTGGTTGAGGTGGTGGACAACGGCATCGACGCCCTGATGGCCATTGAGCGGTTTCGGCCCGATTTGCTGTTCATCGACCTCGATATTCCGGGGGTTGACGGTTTTCAGATGCTCAAAATACTCAACGGCAAGGCCGAGCATGCTGGCATGACGGCGGTGGTGGTCACCGGCTTGAGCCGAGCCGATATTGCCTTGCGCGGGGGCGTGCCGGCAAATTTTCTGGTGCTGCCCAAGCCGATTTCTTTTGAAAAACTGCTCAGTATTGCAAGCGCATTATGGGAGCTCAAGGCGCATCGCGCCGGCCGGACTGTGGCGTGAGCCTGGTGCTCAATTTGGCCCTGATGGAGCGACTCGCAGAAGGGGTGATTCTGCTCAACCCGCAGGGGCAGGTGACCGATTACAACCGCGCTGCCCGCCCTTGGTTGAAGACCTGTCTGGCCGGCACCGCGGCGCTGGGCGAGCTCATGGGTAAGGTGGCCTCTGGCACGGTGCAGTTGCCGCTGCGGGTTGACTCAATCTTTGCGCCCGCGGCAGGCACAACAGATTTTCATCTGTGTAAAAACGAGCCACACAATTTTGCCCTGCTCATCACCGCACACCAGCCACCAACCGCCGCCCTGCCCGAGGTGGCGGCGCAGGACAGTTTTTTTTTCCTGCTGGGCGAAGATTTTCGCCACGAGTTGAGCCGACTGCGCGAGCAGATCACCACGGCTGCGCCCGACATTGCGGCTCAGCTGGCGCGGGTGCAGCAGCAGTCGGGCCGCTTGAGCCGCCTGCTGATTGCCATGGAGCAGCTCTGCGAGTTACACGAAAAAGACGCTTTTTTTCAGGGCGAACGGGTCAACCTGCGGACCTTGAGCGAGGCGGTGATTGCCGAGTTGCCGCGCCGGCGCGGCGATTTCAGCATCAACCAGGCGCAAAGCGATGCCACAGACCAGCAGGGCATGTTGTTTGGCGATGCGGGCTGGCTGAAAATCGCCCTCAAAGGTCTGCTCGAGGGCATTGCCGACACGGCGCCAGCGCTTTGCCAAATTGAGATACGGGTGCGCCAGAGCGGTGGTTTTGTGGTGCTCACAGGCCATTTCAGCCAGGCTTTTGCCCGCGCCCCTGGGCCGCCATCCCGGGCCCTGCCCCAAAGCATGCTGTCTGGCGGCCCCGATACCCGCATTGCGATTTGCCAGCGCATTGTGGCCCTGCACGGAGGGCAGCTCAAGATCGTCAGCCAGCCGGCGGCGCAGGCTGATGATGCCCTGCGCGGTATTGAGTCTTTTCAACTGAGCCTGCCCACCGGAGCGCCCCTGCTGGGCCGCAATCTCGCGGCCTGCGCCAACTGTCTGGCGCCGCGCCAGGCTGAGCAATATGCCCGGGACTTAGCGGCACTCACACCGCCTTTCAAAGCGGTTTGAGGGGCGGCCCAGGCAAAGATTGCCGGGCGTGCGTCTCAGTCGCCGCTGGCTGCTGGGTCGGCAGCTTGCCTCAGGTAGGCTGACAAAGTGGCAATGACTTTGTCGGTTTGAAATGGCTTGTCGATGATGGCGTTCATGCCCGCATCAAGGCAGTGTTGCAGCGCGTCGTGGTACGGATTGGCTGTCATGCCAACAATCGGCAGGTGGGCCAGGCCGAGTTCTTGGCGAATCTGACGGCTTGCGCTGGGGCCGTCGAGCTCTGGCATCAGCATGTCGAGCAACAGCACATCACAGCTCGTTGGCGATTGCCGCAGCTGCTCAACGGCCGCCGGCGCATTCCCAAGCAGCGTCACCAGGCAACCCTGGCGCTCGAGCAGCAGTTGCAGCACCATGAGGTTATTGGCGTTGTCGTCAACCGCCAGCACCCGCAAGCCGGCCAACTGCCCGGCGAGTTGGTGTTCCGCCAGCTGCGCTGCACCGGGTGCCGAAGAGACCGCGACAGGTTTTGGTGCTGCAGTCGCTGCAACTGGCCTGCCCAGGCCAAAAGCCAGCTCGAAATAAAAACAGCTGCCCAGCCCCGGTGCGCTGTCGAGCTGCAATTTACCGCCCATCAGGGCAACCAGGTCACGGCTGATGGACAGGCCCAGCCCGGTGCTGCCCTGCTGCGCCAAGCCGCTGTGGCTGATTTGCTCAAACGCTTCGAACAGGCGGGCCTGCTGGTTTGGTGCGATGCCCATGCCGGTGTCTTTAACCTCGAAGTGCAGCCAGACCTGTTTGGGTGTCGATCGCGACACGCGTACGCGCAGCCGCACCTCACCCCGGGCGGTGAACTTGAGCCCGTTGTGCGCCAGGTTCAACAGCACCTGCTTGAGCCGAAAGCCATCTCCGATCAGGCTGGGTGGCAGTCTTGGGTCAAGATCAAGCACCAGTGGCACAGGGTGCAAAGCAGGCCCGCTCGACAGGAGACTGTCGATCTCTTGGAGCAGCCCGGGCAGCACAAACTCAGCTGTGCTCAATTGAAACTTGCCCGATTCTGACTTGGCCCATGCCAGCAGGTTGTTGACCAACACCAGCAACCATTCGGCTGCGCCGTTCACGCGGCGGGCTAAATCCTGCTGCTGCAGCGGGCGGGCCGAGTGCATCAAAAACTGGTTCAGCCCGATGATGGCGGTCAGCGGCGTGCGCAGTTCGTGGCTGACAGCAGCCAAAAAGCGGTCTTTTGCTTTAACACCCTCCAGGGCCTGCTGCTTAACCAGTTCAAAGGCGGAGACATCGCTGAAGGTACGAACATGGTCGCCATTGTCAGCCGTGTGTGACTGCACTTCGATATAGCGCCCGTCCAAGGTTTTGCGCACATAGACGGTCGGCGCGGTGACATCAGACCAATTCACATCACCGGTGACGGCAACGCTAGCTGCCGCAATGAGCGGGCGGTGCTCTGGGGATATATGGTCTAGACTGGGCCCGAAATCGCCCCGAGTCAGCTGAAAATGCACCACCTCGTTGAGCAGCGGTGCGCCAGCCATGAAGGCGGGGTCTATATTGCAGATCTCGCAAAAGCGCCGGTTGAACAGCTTGATGCGGCCATCCTTGGCATTGATGACCAGCAGGCCTTGGGCCATAAAGTCGATGGCGGTATGGAGCAGTTTTACCGGGGTGCGGGTTGGTAGATCAGCAGCCCTTGCCTCAGGGTCAACTGGCTCTGGCGCCGCCTGTCGTAACCGCAAGACCTCGGCCTGCAGTTGGCCGACCTGCTCCCGCAGGGCGACCAATTCGTCGGTGCTGGTGGTATTGTTACTGGTACTGGTACTGGTGTTCAAGCATTGGTCTCCTGGTTTGGGCTCAAGCCGCTGGGCGATGGGGTGTGGTCGGGGGCTGGGTCTGGATGGCAATTTCCAGGTAGTCTTGTTTTTTCTGCAGGTCAGCGTCACTGTCGGCATAGCGGAGTGCAATGTCTTGAAATTCATCCACTATGGCCAAAAAGGCGTCGACGATGTCGGGGTCAAAGTGCTGGCCCCGGCCTTGGGTAATGATGTGCACCGCGCTGGCATGGGACATGCCTTCTTTGTACACGCGCCGGCTGATGATGGCGTCATACACATCGGCCAGCGCCATCAGGCGCGCCGAGATCGGGATGGCCTCGCCGGCCAGGCCTTCCGGGTAGCCTGAGCCGTCCCATTTTTCTTGGTGCGAGTAGGCAATTTCTTTGGCGATGGTCAAAAAACCCACCTTGGCGCCAATCAGCCGCTCGGCCTGCTCGATCACATCGCGGCCCAGGGTGGTGTGGGTTTTCATGATGGACATCTCTTCGGGCTCAAAGCGACCGGGCTTGAGCAGAATACGGTCGGGTATGCCCACTTTGCCGATGTCATGCAGCGGGGCTGAGCGAAACAGCATCTCGATGGTGCTGGCGGTCAAAAACGATGCAAAGCGCGGGTGGTTTTGCAGGCGCAGGGCCAGGGCCCGCACATAGTGCTGGGTGCGCTGGATATGGTTGCCGGTTTCGTTGTCGCGGGTCTCCGCCAAGGCGGTGAGGGCGGCGATGGTCACATGCTGGATGGTGGCGAGTTCTTGGGTGCTTCGCAGCACCGATTGTTCTAGCAGTTGGTTGATGTCGCTGAGCACGTCCGAGCCGCCGTGGCGCACAAGTTGGGCCTGCACCCGCGCGCGCAGCAGCTCGGGCGCCACGGTGCTGGCAATGTAGTCGGCCGCGCCACATGCAAAGCCCCTGATCTGGTCTTGCGTGCTGCTGCGATTGCTCAGCCAGATGACCGGTATGCGTTGGGTGCGGGGGTGGTGTTTGAGCGCCAGGCACAGCCTGTCGCTTTGCTGGTCGGGCAGGTCGCCGTCGATCAAAATCAGGTCTGGCAGCGTGCCCTGGGCCATCGCATCGGGCGCCAGCGCATCGGGCCGGTGAATCTGCAGGCTGCACATATCGCCCAAGGTGTCGCCCAAGGTATCGCCCAAGGTATCGCCCAAGGTGTCAGCCAGCAGGCAGACGGTGGGCCGGGGCGCCAGAAAAATATCCATCTCAGCCTACTTCTGGCGGCCTGTGGTCCAGTGGCAGATCGGCCTGCACAAACAGCAGGGTGACCGTGGTGCCTTGTTGCGGCGCACTGCTCAGGAGAATCAGGCCGCCCATGAGCTGCATGATGTCCTGGCAAATGCTCAGGCCCAAACCGCTGCCCGGCCGGCGGCCGGTGGAGTCGGCGCGGTAAAAGCGCTCGAAGGCGCGCGCCGATGTTTCCTCGCTCATGCCGCACCCAGCGTCCTGGATCTCGATCCCAAGCAAAGCAAGGCCGCTGTGCGGGTGATTCTGGGCTTGCGCCTGGCGGATGATGATCGGGCTGCCCGGTGTGCTGGAGTTGTAGGCATTGGACAACACACTTCTAATGGCCTGCTGGGCCCGCAGGGGCTCGACCCGGCAGGCCATGGGCGAGAGCTCCAGTCTTGGTGGCAGGTGGCCGGTTGGCGCCTGCCAAGACCGCACCACTTCCGCAACCAGCTCAGTGAGATCCCTGGCCTGAAACAGCCAGCCAGCCGCGCCGCGGGCGTCCATGCGCGAGATGTCAAGCAATTCGTCAAGAATGGTCGAGAGATGCAGCGACTGGCGCCAGATGATGCGGGCAAACTCCTGCTGGCTTGCCGCGGTAAGGGTGTGCGTGACTAAAATTTCGGCAAAGCCCACCACGCTGGCCATGGGGGTGCGCAGCTCATGCGCGGCACCTGTCAAAAATTGATTTTTAACTCTTTGCACCTCGGTTTCATGGCTGACATCGCGCAGGTAGAGTATTTGCGACACGCTCTCTGAGTTGCTCAGCACCAGGGACAGGCGCAAAATTCGGCTTGGTGGGCCCTCGATGGTGATCAGCTCCCAGGCCGACCCCGGCTCTGCCAAGGCTTTGCCTCTGAGCAAAGCCAAGCCCGAAAAAGTCTGCTCGGCAGTGCACAGGCTGCCCAGCCAATTTGAAAACAAGGTCTGGCTCATGTCTTTGAGCCCGCCTGGTCGGCTACCGGTCAAGCGTTCGAAAGCCGGGTTGGCGTATTTCACCTGTCCTTGCGCATCAAACACCAGCAGCCCGTCTGGGCTGACCGAAAAAATGGCGTCCAGTTGGGCACTTCGGTCTGAGCTTTGCGCTCGGGCAAATTGCTCTTCGGTGATGTCAATGGCCAGGCCGGCAAAAACCTTGGTCTGGCCAGCGTGGTTGAGCTGCTGGGTCTGGCCGCGCAGGCGAAACCAGCGCCAGCCGCCGGCTGTGTGGCGCAGGCGAATGACCACCTCTTGGCTGGCGCTGGCACTCGCTCTTATTTTTTTTAGAAAGTCTGTGGCCGGGTCTTGGTCCTCGGGGTGGATCAGCGGCAGCCAGACTTTTGCCGCAAAGGTGCTGGTGTGCTGCTGGGCAGCAAGCTTGTGAGGGCCGCCATTTTTTTTCAGCCCCAAGCGCATCCACAGCTCATTTGACACGGTCAGCCGCTGGCTTGGCCAGTGCAATTTCCATTGCCCAGCGTCAGCCTTGTTCAGGATCTCTTGCAGCAGCTTGTCTTGCCCGCGAAGTTGCTGCTGGTCTTTGTCGCGCAACAGCAGCTGTGAGTGCAAAACCTGCAGGCCCCACATCGACGCGGCCGAGATCATGACGATTAACAGGCCAAGCAGGCCAATGAGCCAGGCTAGCAGTCTTCGCGCCGGGGCGGTTAGCGCGTCGATGTTGCGCTGCGCGATGCCATTGAAAATCAGCAGGGGCTGGCCGTCGATCGCCCGCCAGCTGTAACTGCGCAATTCGCCATCAGGGTCTTGCTGCAGGTGCAAGCCCGCGCCGTCAGCATTTTGGCGGAGCCTCTCAAGCAGGCTGGAGCTCAGTGTGCCGCTGCCCAGTTTGCTCCCGGTATCGGTGTTTTGCAGTAACACCTGGCCATCAGTGCCGGCAAGCAGGCTGGTGCCGTCTTTAAAGGTACGCACTGCGCCAAATAAATAGGGGGCGTCGATGTCGATGTGACAGGCCGCCATGCCCGCGAACTCGCCCGAGGCGGTGTCCATACGGCGGCTGACATGCCACTGCAAGCCGCCGCTTGGCCGGTCTGCGTTGATTTGGCCCAGACGCATCTGAGTACTTTTGTTCGCGCTGTGCCAGGCTAAGTCAGCGGCCCATTGCCGGCTGTCTTGTGCACCGGGCCGATTGATTGCCGCCAAGATCTGGCCCTGGGCGCCCAGCACAACCAGGTCGGGGCAATTGGCAGCCGAGAGGTCGACCAAGGTGCCAACAGCGACTGACTTACTGCCTGGCTGCCAGTTTTTTGTCACTGCCTGGTCAAGCGCTTTGTCGGCCTGCATGAGTGTGTGCTGCAGGCTGTTGTTGAGGTAGCGTAAGGCGCTTTTTTGGGCCAGTGCAACGGACTCGGTGGCGGTCTTTTTAATTCCTCCGTACCCCAACCAAGCGCCACCACCCAGGCACCCAAGGCAGAGCAGGGCGCTCAGTAAAATGAACTGCCGCCAGCGCCGCCGCTGGGCTAAAAGCTGCTCGGACATGGTGCCGGCCTTGACTGGTCTAGTTGAGGTTGGCGCGCAGCCAACTGAGCAGCTTGAGCGGGCTGAAGGGTTTGACAAAATAGGCGTCAGCCCCGTGTGCCTTGCCAATGCCCAGGTCGCTGGCCTGACCGCGGGCAGTGACCATGGCCACCCGGATATGCTTGAGCGATGGGTCGGCGCGAATCGCGTCGAGAACCTGCAGCCCGTCCATGGCACCGGGCATCATGATGTCGAGCAGCACCGCATCAGGGCGCTGGCGCTTGATGGCTTCCAGCGCGCTCTCGCCGTCCTCGGCCTCCAGCACATGGAAGTCGCTGCCCGCCGAGATCGACAGCAGGCGGCGCATGTCGGCATGGTCATCCACAATCAGCACAGTCTTCATCGCTTGTCCTTGGTTTACTTGCGGGGTTTCGCAGCCATCACCTGCATTAAAAACGCCACCTCTTCGCCCGATACATCGGCGCCCGGGTCGGGGCCGGGCATCAGGGCGGCGAGGTCGCGGGCATAGGCCTGGGCCTGCTGTGCGGTGGGGCAGTCGGCGCATTCCAGGCGCCGCCCACGCGGCAACATGGCGCCGGTGGGCAAAACCAGGGTAAAAGAGGACAGGCCGGCTGAGCCGCCTGGGCGTGCTCTGTCGGCATCGACGGTTTTGAGCTGGCCGCCGTGCAGCGCCACAATGCGCCGCGCAATGGGTAGGCGGATATCTGCCTCGGTGTGCAGGGCGGGGGCATGGCGCAGCGGCTCGCTGGCCTGCGCTTCGGTCGCCACGTTGGTCGCCGCATGCGCCCTTGGGCCCCGGCGCGCGCCCGTGGCAAAGCCCGTGCTCAGCATGATGTAGGCACCGCTTTGGCGCATTTGCAACTCGATTTGGCTGTGCTTTGGCGCGCCTTCGTCAAGCGCTTCGAGCAGGCCGCGCAGGCTGCACTTGAGCAAGCCGGCGTTGCCATAAACCACACCCAGGGCCCGGCCCTTGCCGGCCGGCGCGCTGCTCAGGGCGTAGTCGGCGCGCCGATGCGGCATGTCTGCCAAAACCTGCTGCAGCAGCGATGGCAGCGCCAAGCGCTCGCCCTGGCCCAGGGCGTCATCATGGCTGATGCGCGAGAGCTGGTCGAACACCACAAACAGCCGCCCCAGGCGCTCCGAGTGCCTAGCCAGCAGCCCCGCATCTGCGGCCCCGGCTTGGCCCGCCTGCAGTTGGGCGCGCCACTGGCTGATCTCGTGGCGTATCTCTTCGCCCAGCAGGTCTAGAAAACCGGTTTTATCGGCGGGCACAGCCGGTGCTGGAGCCGCCGCCAGCGGCGGCGCAATGAACAGGGCATAAGACTGCGGGCCGTTGCTGCACAGGTGCACCTCAACCGCTACGTCAGCGCCTGCTTGCGGACCAAAAACATCGACCACACAGGGGCTGTTGCCGAGCTCGGCCGCATGGCGCTTGATGTGCTTTTCCAAGCTGGCCCGGGCCTCGCCACAGGCCGCCAACCAGGGCCGCCCAGCCGCATTGAAGTCGGTGACCTGCCCGCTGGCGTTCAGCAAAATAACGCCCTCGGCCATGCGTTCGAGCAAGGCAGCGTTAACCAGCAGATTCACAAGCCATCCCTTACCTCTGTTTTGTTTTGACTACCCGCGGGGCCGATATTGAGCCCCGGTGCGCACTGGCGGGAAACGCGCAATACCGAGCTTTTTTTGACGATGGGAGTGTATTGGCTAGACAAAGTTTTGAACAGAATAATTCATCAAAAATTCATTTTTTTTCGAAAATATCAATTTTTGTGCTGGCCAGGCCCGGCCAGTCACAGCCGCTGTTTTCGGCTCAGACCGGCCAATTGGGGGAGTCATCGATTCCCGTGTCCACGGGATGCACGGCAGGCGGCGTGGGAATGGCGGGTTTGGGTGGGCTTGGCGCCGGGCTCAGGCGACCAATGCCAGCGCGGCAAAGTCGCCCACGCGCTCGCCCAGGCCGGCGCTCAGCAGTTCGCAGCCATCGGTGAGCGCGGGCAGTTTGCCCTGAATCTGGGCTTGCAGCTTGGGCAGCAGCAGGGCGCGGTGGTGCCAGAACACACTGCCGCCGATGCTGATGCGCTGCAGATCGAGGGTGACGATCAGGTTGTAGAGGGCGCGCCCCATCACCCGGCAAAGCTCGTTGATCAGGGCGTTGGCAGCGCTGTCGCTGGCCTGGCCCGCTGCGAACAAAGCCGCAGCGCTGGGGTAGCCCAGTGCCGCAAAGCGGCGGGCAACCGCATTGCCCGCGACCAGGCCCTCGACATCGCCCAGGTTGCCGCAGCCGCACAGGGCGTCCTGGTTGTCGCTGACAAAGCTGTGGCCGGCGTGGCCGGCGTTGCCGTTTTTGCCTCGGAGCACATGGCCGTCCACGCACAGGCCCAGGCCAATGCCGGTGCTCCAGGTGACATAGGCGCAGTGGGCCAGTGGCACGCCCCCCTGTTGCAAGGCGCCCCAGCGGCGCTCGGCCTCCAGGGCGGCAATGCCGTCGTTTTCAACCCTCACCCGGGCAAAGTGCTGCCGCAGCGGCGCCTCCAGCCAGGCGCTGGTCCAGTCATTGGGCAGACCGCGCGCTGGCCCGGCCAGGCCACCGCAAATATTGGGCGCGGCCAGCTCGACCTGGCCCTGGTGCAGCACAAAGGGCCCGCAGGAGGCCACGCCCACTGACTGTATATCGCTCAAGCGCAGAGCGGCGGCGCTGCAGCTTTGGGTCAGCATGCGCATGATTTGCGCGGCCAGTGCGCCTTGGTCACCGGTGCGCACTGTGGGCTCGCTGAGCCGGCCGCGCAGGCCTGCTGCATCAGCCACGCTGACCGCAACCTTGGTGCCGCCAATGTCCACACAGGCCACCGGGCGGGCGCCAGCTGGCAGCCGAAAGTCATCTGCCGCGCCAGCGCCGGGCTTCAGCATTTGCTGCTCGCCTGATCGGGCAGCGTGGGGCTGGCGCGGCCGTGGTCGTCCTGCAGCCGAAAAATATCGTCTTCACCCAGGTAGCTGCCAAACTGCAGCTCGATGATTTGCAACTCGGCGCTGCCCGGGTTGGCCAGCCGGTGTACTTCGCCCAGCGCAATGTCGATGTGTTGGCCGGGCAAGAGGTCCAGGCTGCGTTCGCCCACGGTGACCCGGGCGCAGCCGATCAGGCCCATCCAGTGCTCGGCCCGGTGCTGGTGTTTTTGCAGGCTGAGCCGCTGGCCCGGCGCCACGCCGATGCGTTTGACCTTGTAGCCGGGTGCCTCTGCCAGCACCTCATACCAGCCCCATGGCCGCAGGCTGCGCACAGGGGCCGGCGCTGG
>BJGT01000098.1 GCA_014190675.1 Comamonadaceae bacterium
GTCAAAGCCCGAACCCCGGTCAAGTACACGCTAGAACCGGTGGTGATTGAGGGTCGGTTTGCGGTGCTGGCTGACGACCCCTATGGCCTGTACTACCGCGTCAGTGATGCGGTTGGCGTCAAGTAGTCCGCTGCGCCCGCTTTTGCCGGGTCAGCCGCGAGGCTGGACTGTGGCCAAAGGGAAGGCCTGCCCGCTGACGGCAGCGCTGGTCTGGGCTTTGGTCGCCATGCTGGCCCTGAGCCTGTTGCTCGGGCAGACGCTGGGCCTGGTTCACGCTGTGTTGCACGGCGAGGCCATCGGCTTTGGGCATCGGCAGCACGCGGCCCACGCCGAGCACCAGCACGAGAACCAACACGACCACGATCACGGGATTGAGTCCTGGCAGGCTAAGCGTGCCGAGCCCGCAGCGCCCGGTGCTGCCCTTGAAGCGCTGTTTGGCGAGCATGAAGACAGCTCAAACTGCCGCTTGTTTGACCAGTCCAGCCATGCTGATGTAGCCCCTGGACTGCCTCTGCTGGCCATGGCCATGAGGCTGGTTTGCAGCCGCTTGCTCGTCGGTCTGGTCGAGCAGCCACTGCCTGCTGCTTGGGCGCTATTTGAAGCACGCGGACCGCCTGCGGTTCGCTGAATTCCCCGCCCCCTAAGTGCCAAGCCGCCGGCAGGTCTGCCGGTCGGCTGGTCTGTCTTTGTCGATTCAATCCAAATTCTCATGAAAAAAATTACTTTTGCCCTGGCTTGCCTGGGCTGTCTTGGCCTGGCTGCAGTGCGGGCACAAACCCTTGGCACCACCTTGGCGCCGGTCACGATCACCGCCAACCCGCTTGGCGCTACCGATCTGATCGCGCCAGTGTCCCAGTACGGCGGCACCGAGTTGCTGTTGCGCAGCAAGCCCACCTTGGGCGAAACCCTGGACGGCACGCCCGGCATCAGCAGCAGCTACTTCGGCCCCAACGCCAGCCGGCCAGTGATACGCGGCCTTGAGGGTGACCGCATCCGCATCCTGAACAATGGCGGCACCAGCCTGGATGCCTCTGGCCTAAGCCATGACCATGCGGTCGCGCTTGACCCGCTTGCTACCGAGCGTATCGAGGTGCTGCGCGGCCCCGGGGCCCTGCTTTATGGCGGCAGCGCTGTGGGAGGCGTGGTCAATGTCATCGACAACCGGATTCCGCGCGAAGCCTTGTTTGATGCCAAGGGTGGTGTAACCGGCCGCGCCGACCTGGGGCTGGCCAGCGGCAACGCTGAACGCAGCGCAGCCATGCTGCTGGAGGCTGGCAATGATCGCTACACCCTGCATGCCGACGTGTTCAGCCGCGGTACCGATGATGTGCAGGTGCCGGCGGACCTGGCCTGCACCCAGCCCGGGGCCCTGCCGCTGCAGCGGCGCATCTGCAACTCGGCCAGTCAGAGCCGGGGCGGCTCGCTGGGCGGCTCACTGTTTTTTGACCGGGGGCGCCTGGGTGCGTCGGTCAGCAGCTTCGGCAGTGACTATGGCACCGTAGCCGAAGACGCGGTGACGATTGGAATGCGCTCGGAGCGCTTTGCCTTGGACGGCGAGTTACGCGGCCTGGGCGGCGCGCTGCAAAGCCTCAGTGCAACTCTGGGCCGCAGCGTGTACCAACACACCGAATTTGAAGGGCCCAAGGCCGGCACCGTGTTCAAGAGCAATGGCAACGACCTGCGCTTGCAGGCCCGTCAGGCCCGCTGGGGCGCGCTCGAAGGCGTGGTTGGCCTGCAACTCGAGCAGAGCAGTTTTTCGGCTGATGGGGACGAGGCCTTTGCGCCCTACAGCAACACCCGTCAGAGTGCCCTGTTTGCCCATGAAGAGCTGAGCACCCAATGGGGTCGCTTTAGTTTTGGCGCGCGCATGGAGTCGGTGTCGGTCGAGTCCCAGGGCAACCCCTTGGTGGCCCGCTTTGTCGCTGGCAGCCGCAGTTTCAGTCTGCGCAGCTACGCGCTGGGTGGCCTCTGGCCGGTGGCGGCAGGTTGGCAACTCACCGGCAACCTGGCCTGGACTGAGCGGGCCCCGCGCGACTACGAGCTGTATGCTGACGGGCCGCATCTAGCGACCCGTGCCTACGAGGTCGGCAACCCGGCGCTTGAGTTGGAGCGCTCCAGTAACCTTGACCTGGGCGCGGCCTGGGCCAGCGGAGCCCACCGCTTCAGCCTGAACGCCTTTGTCAATGAGTTCAGCAACTACATTTCCCAAGAGGCCTCCGGCCTGAGCCGGGAGACTGAGAGTGAACCCCTGCCCGAGTACCGCTACACCCAGGTGCCGGCCCGCTTTACTGGGCTCGAAGCCAGCGGCCGCGTGCGCCTGCTCGGGGGGCCGCAGACCCTGGATCTCAGTCTGCGGGGAGACCTGGTGCGCGCCAGCAACACCCGCAACGCTCAGGTCCTGCCGCGCATTGCGCCGGCCCGCTTGGGCGCTATGCTGCACACAGCTCAGGGCCCATGGACTGCCGAATTTGGTGCCAGCCATTCAGCCGCTCAGACCGAGGTGCCAAGCGGCCAGACTGCCAGCACTGCCTACACGCTGTGGCACACGGTCCTGGCCTACCGCATGAAGGCCGGCGCTGCCAGCCTGCTCTGGTTTGCCCGTCTGGACAACCTCAGCGACGCCCTGGCTTATTCGGCCACATCGATGCTGACGCAGACCGCGCCCGGCAAGGCCCCTTTGCCAGGCCGCAGCGCAAAGTTGGGACTTCAAGCCAGTTTTTGAGTTCGGCCGAGATGGTCCATGAGAGTTTGGCCTGCACCCCAACAGCACCGCAGGTACGCCTGATGGGCAATCTCGGCTCAAGGGTGCGGCGGCCTGACCCAGGGCCTTGGCTAAGATCGGGTGATGGACAGTCTCAATGAGCAGGCGCGGATCGAAGTGGCCATCATCGGTGGCGGGGTGATCGGTCTGGCCTGCGCTTTTTATTTGGCCAAAAATGGCCATGAAGTTGTGATTTTTGATCCTGCGCCTGGGCGCGGTGCATCCTACGGTAACGCGGGCGGCATCACACCAGGCTGGGTGGCACCCACGGCCACCATGTCGACCCTTCGCGCCTTGCCCCGTATGCTGGCCGATCCTCTGTCGCCCTTGGTGATCCGGCCCGCCTATTTGCCGCGACTTGCCCCCTGGTTATGGCAGTTTGCGCTATCAGCCCGGGCGCATCGAGTGGAGGCGATATCCAAGGCGCTGGCTAGTATTGCAATGTCCTCAGTCCAGGCTTGGGAAGCGTTGGCTGAGGATGCGGGGGTCAGCCATCTGATACGCCAGCAAGGACTTCTTTATGTTTACGCAAAGAGCCGAACCCGGACAGGCGCCCAGCCCGCCCACGATCTGCGCCGTAAGCGCGGCGTCTTACTCCAAGACGTTGACCAAGCGTGGCTGCAAAAATTCGTTCCAACACTGGCTCCCGAGTATCGCTATGGCGTCTTTGCACCTGATGCTGCCCATGTAGTGGATCCGGGCGCGCTGTGTGATGGCTTGCTCAATGCGACTGAGTCCCTCGGGGGGCGCCTCCAGCGACTGGCGGTGACCGATGTCGCGCTGGAGCCCACAGGAGTTCGCCTGCACACTGCAAAAGGGTCGTGGCTGGCAGAACGCATTGTTTTGGCCTGTGGCGCCCATTCCAAGGAATTGGCTGCTCAGCTTGGCGCCAGGGTGCCGCTTGATGTCGAGCGGGGCTACCACGCAATGCTACCAACGCCGGGACTTGAATTACCAACCCAATTGCTCGACGGAGAAGGTAAATATGCCTTGACCAGCATGCGCGATGGCTTGCGCCTGGCCGGGACGGTTGAGCTCGGTGGCCTCAAACTCGCTCCTAACTATGCTCGAGCGCAGCAACTTTTGACCCACGCGAAACGACTGTTGCCGGACTTGGACCTCAGAAATCCAGCTTATTGGATGGGCTTTAGGCCTTCGCTGCCAGACGGTTTGCCGGTGATTGGTTTTGCACCTGATAGCAAGAGGGCCGTGCTCGCCTTTGGGCATGCGCATATTGGTGTGACCCTGGCGCCTGTGACCGCAACTATCGTGGCAGATCTTCTGGCCGGCCGCCAAAGCTCGTTTGACATTGCGCCGTTCTCCCCAAGCCGGTACGCGTGAGATATAAAAGCGGACTGTCTATCCCCCCACGTCTGAGCCCGCCAGTCGCTGCGGCCTCGGTTGGGGAGAAAAGACGCCAGGAGAAGTGTGGTAAATTTACTCAGAGGCAACTAAATTGAATTCAACCCGAAGGTCTAAACCCGCAGCCCGTGCCCTAGCCTGGCACCGCTCGGTTTGGTTCGAGTGGCTTCAGTTTTTGGTGCTTTTTGGTTTGGTATTGGCCCTCACGATCCATGGCGCACAAAGTATGGATTACCAGTGGAAGTGGGCCAAGGTGCCCAAATACATTTACCGAGTTATCGACGGAGAATTAATCTGGGGGCCGCTCATGAAGGGCGTATTCGTGACCCTCGATATTGCCTGGAAGGCTGGGATTTTGGCAATGCTCATCGGACTGGTCACTGCTTTGTTAAGACTGTCCGGCACTATCGTCGGCTCTGCCCTGGCTTGGACTTACATTGAGGTCATTCGCAACACGCCGATCTTGGTTCAGGTGTTGATTTTCTACTTCATCATCGCTGCCGTGTTGGGTATACCCAGGGAATGGGCTGGCGTGCTTTGCCTGGCCTTTTACGAGGGTGCGTTTACTGCAGAGATCATTCGTGGTGCCATCGTTGCCGTGGCCAAAGGGCAACGCGAGGCCGGGCAAAGCTTGGGTTTTTCCAGGGTTGACATGTACCGCGACATTGTTCTGCCGCAAGCACTGCCTTTGATGTTGCCCCCGCTGGGCGGTATCTTGGTTAACTTGGTCAAGCATTCGGCCATCGTCAGTGTGATCGCGGTCTTTGACCTGACAACCCAGGCACGTACGGTGGTGTCAGACACTTTTATGGCCTTCGAGATCTGGCTGACCACAGCGGCGATGTACCTGGTGATGACAGTGACTCTATCGCTTCTGGTGGCCTGGCTAGAGCGGCGTTACAAGGTGCATTGATTTACATGAAACGCCCCAGGGGCCAGTTGGCCGACGCGTGAAGAAATTATTTAACTTTGGAGTTCGAACATGAAATTGATCACCCGACTTGTCGCCATGCTCTTGTTGATGCCTTTTTTGTGTTTACAGCCGGCAGTCGCGCAACAGGACAATACCTTAGACAACATCAAGAAGCGGGGTCGCTTGGTTGTCGGCTTTGGCAGTTTTATACCCTGGGCGATGCGCGACAAGCAGGGCCAATGGATCGGCTTCGAGATTGATGTTTCGGCCAAACTGGCGAAAGACATGGGCGTGTCTGTAGATCTTGTGCCGACTGCCTTTGACGCCATCATCCCATCCCTGATTGCCAACAAGTTTGACGTGATCATTGGCGGCCTCACTGTGACGCCTGTGCGTAAGGAGCAGATTGACTTCAGCGACCCGTATTCCACCTCCGGACAGGGTGTCGCCGCATCCAAGGCGATTGCCGCTAAGCTGAAATGGCCGGATGATTACAACAGCACAGGCGTGACATGGGTTTGCCGGCGTGGCACGGCCTCATGCAAGATCATCGAGGACAAATGGCCCAAGGCCGTGATTCGCCAGTTCGACGATGACGCCATCGCCTTCCAGGAGGTGATCAACGGCAGCGCGCACGCGATTGTTTCAAGCGAACCCAAGCCCACTTTTTTCTCATTGAAAAATCCGGATCGATTGTTTAAACCGACTGGTGAAAACGTGTCTAATTCTGTAGAAGGCTTTGGTGTGCGAAAAGGCAGCCCGGCAACCCTGGCCTATTTCAACGACTGGATTGTCAAGAACAAAGAGTGGTTGACCCAGCGGCACACCTATTGGTTCAAAACCCAAGACTGGGCCGCACTGGTCCCCTGATGGTTGCGAACAGACTATAAAGATGGTGATGTCAGAGACTAAGCCGCGGCGCCTAACTGTCAGGGCGCGTACCCGCTTCACGCGGTGGGATCTGGTGCTCGCCATGGTGTTGGTCTTGGCCGTGGCCGGCTTGTTGTGGCGTGCCTCCGGTGTCTTCAGCTACAAGTGGGCTTGGAGCACCGTCTGGCCGTTTGTCTTCAGGTTTGACGAGTTAACGGCCTCTTGGGTTCCGAATTTGCTTGCCGAGGGCTTGGCCACCACACTGCGTTTAGCCTTTTGGGGTATTTTGGCCGCGAGCCTGATCGGCACTGTGATGGGTTTTGCCAGGGTCAGTCGGCGCCTCGTGTTTCGGCTGATCGGTACTGCCTATGTGATGTTGATTCGCAATATTCCGCCGGTTGTGTTTGTGTTTGTGTTTGTCTATTTCATAGCCAGCCAGATCATGCCAACGCTAGCCTTGGGGGACCGGGCAAAAGAGTTGTCGCCTGCGCTTCAATGGTGGGTGTCCATTTTTTTTGGAACCCCAAAATTGCTTGATAATTTTTTATTAGGGCTCCTTTGCCTGTCAGTTTTTTCTGGCGCCTACGTGACAGAAATTGTTCGAGCGGGCATACAGTCAGTGCCCAAGGCGCAGATTGAAGCTGGCAACAGTCTGGGAATGAGTCAGGCTGACGTCACGCGCTTCGTCGTTCTGCCGCAGGCCTTTCGAAATGTGTTGCCACCCATGGCCGGCCAGTTGATCCAGCTGATCAAGGACTCGTCTTTGGTCTCCCTCGTTTCGATCCAAGAGCTGACCTTTATGGCGCAAGATGTGCAAATTACGACGCAACGGGTTTTCGAGGTTTTTGTTTTTACTGGCGCTATTTATTTTGTGATTTGTTTCACGCTGTCCCAGGTTTTTGCTTCACTTGAGCGGCGTTACGCCCGCGCCCTCAAATAACATGCCCCAATCTATGGAATCTGACATCATCAAGCTCAATGGCGTGAACAAGTGGTTTGGTGATTTGCACGTCTTGCAGGACGTTGACCTGACCATCCGGCGTGGTGAGCGCGTGGTGATATGCGGCCCGTCTGGCTCTGGCAAGTCCACGTTGATCCGCTGCATCAACCGCTTGGAACAGCATGACGAGGGAAGCATCGTTGTCGATGGCATTGATCTCAATCAGGACACCGAGAACGTGGCTGCAATACGCCGTGAGGTCGGCATGGTTTTTCAGCATTTCAATTTGTTTCCGCACTTATCGGTGCTGGAAAACTGTGCATTGCCGCAAATACGGGCTCGGGGCGCCTCGCGTGCTCAGGCGGAGACTAAAGCGATGGAGTACCTGCGGCGGGTGCGTATCCCGGAGCAGGCGTCTAAGTTCCCGTCGCAGTTGTCCGGTGGACAGCAGCAGCGCGTGGCGATCGCGCGCTCGCTGTGCATGGAGCCTAAGGTGATGCTTTTTGATGAGCCCACTTCGGCGCTGGATCCGGAGATGATCAAGGAGGTCCTCGATGTGATCATCGACTTGGCGCAGTCTGGCATGACGATGATCTGCGTCACCCATGAGATGGGTTTCGCCAAGAAGGTCGCCGACACCGTTGTATTTATGGACGCTGGCCGTATTGTTGAAAAAGCCCCACCGCAGCAGCTCTTTGAGAACCCGCAGTCCGAGCGGACCAAGCTTTTTTTGAGCCAAATTCTTTCGCACTGAATGTAAGGTCAGATCCTCACTGATCACCAAGGAGACCCCGTCCATGCCCAAGCATCCTTTTCCTGATGGCACTGTCGATTGGTCGGGTGACAATCCTGGCATCTACCTCAAAGAGACTGCGTCGGGCCCGTTCAAATCGCTGATGGTCTGGTTCAGGATCGCATGGTCTCCTTACGGCAAGGGTCATGCGGTGTTGTTGTTTGAAGACCCGAGCAGCCAGGCCGGATGGCCAACGGTTGCTAATGTTTGCGTGTCAGATAACCAACCACTGGCGCACTATTTGGTAGAAAATTTTTGTCGACAGTTCGGTGTGTTCAGGGGTGCTGAGGCATTCAGCACACTGCAGTACCTGCCGATGATGCAGCACAGTGCTGGCGGTGACAATCTGTCTTCGAGTTCGGTGTCGGTTACCGCACCGGGCTTGCAGCTGGAATTGCTGTGGGAACGGCTGGGCAAGCCGTTTGCAGCAGATGTGCTGCCTGACATGACGGCTACTGGCAAGCACGAGATGTACAGCGTCTTTGTGGAGAGCGAACAGGCCTCGATTACCGTTAACGGTAGGCGTCTGTCCGGCCAAGCCTTCCCCAGACCGTTCATGGGCCGCACAGCCAGCTCGGCATTCTTGGCATTCTCTGAAACATGGCTGACCACTTGATTCACGAAATGTCGGCCAGCGTCGCTGCCGCGCAGATCCGCAGCGGTTCGCTGAGTTGTGAGGCGCTGATGCAGGCCTGTCTGGCGCGGGTGGTCGAGCGCGAGCCACAGGTGGGCGCCTGGCAGTTTATTGACCCGAAAAGGGCACTTGCGCTGGCGCGTGAAGCCGATCTGAGACAGCCAGTCGGGCCGCTGCATGGCGTGCCGATTGGCGTGAAGGACATTATTGACACGGCCGATATGCCGACCAGCCTGGGCTCGCTGATTTATGCCAAGCGCCAGCCCGACTGGGACGCGGCCTGCGTGGCAGCCTTACGCGCCGCTGGGGCTATTGTCGTTGGCAAGACGGTGAGCACAGAGTTCGCATACTTTCAGCCCGGCAAAACCCGTAACCCGCACCAGCTGCTGCATACCCCTGGTGGGTCGTCCAGCGGATCGGCCGCAGCGGTGGCTGATTGCATGGTGCCGGTGGCACTAGGGACTCAAACAGCAGCTTCCGTGACGCGGCCGGCGGCTTTCTGCGGTATTTACGGCTACAAGGCGAGCCACGGAGAGTTCAGCCTGTCAGGTATCCGGCCCTTTGCCGAGTCGCTGGACTCGCTTGGGCTGCTGGCGCGCTCGGTTGACGACATCTCCTTGTTTCGCTCGGTATTGCTGGGTCGTCAGCATCCTGATCGCCAGCCGGCGTCGGGGCCACCTCGACTGGCCCTGTGTCGTACCTCGCAGTGGGCGTTGGTAAGCCCGTCGATGCAGCAGGCAGTAGAAGCGCTGGTGCAACGTTGCCGTCAAGCTGGGGCGGTGGTCAGCGAGTTGGTGCTCCCCGTACAGTTCGACGGGCTGATTGAAAGCCAGAAAATCATCATGGCCTATGAAGCAGCGCGCAACTATGTCTTTGAGACCACGTGTCACCCCGGGCAACTGAGCGAAGCCTTCACAGTGCTGACCGACATCGGTCGCAATCTGGGCCAACAAGACTATCGGCAAGCCAAGGATGCGCTGCGTCTGGCCAAGCGTTTGCTGTACAGCTTGGTGTCGGAAGTGGATGCCTGGATAGCCCCAGCGGCCATCGGCGAGGCCCCCCTTGCCACAGCGGGTACTGGCGATCCGTTGATGAGCCGCATGTGGACGGCCCTCAAAGGCCCGAGCCTGTGCATGCCTGTGAGCACGGGTGAGCAGGGCCTGCCATTGGGGGCACAGCTTTTAGCCTTGCCCGGCGATGATGATCGCCTGTTGCAGGTAGGTCAGTGGATCGAACGGATGTTGGAGACCCCATGAACAGTACGGCGTCAATCGATTACCAGGTGTTTGAGGCGGGAAATGTGGTCTTGCAATCGGGCCTGACCTACCGAGGCGCCAGGCTTGCGTACAAGACCTATGGCACATTGAACGAGCAGCGCAGCAACGCCATCGTGTACTGCACGTCCTACGCTGCCCATCACACCGACATCGAATTTATGATTGCCCGCGGTGCCGCCCTCGACCCAAGCAAATACTTCATCATCATTCCCAATATGTTTGGTAACGGGCTCTCATCGTCACCATCAAACACCGCCCCCCCTTACGATAAGGGCCGCTATCCAAATTTCACAACATTCGACAATGTTGCGGTTCAGCACAAGTTGCTGAGCGACGTCTTTGGTATTGAAACGCTGCAGCTTGTCTATGGCTGGTCCATGGGTGGTATGCAGGCTTACCAATGGGCGGCGCAGTACCCGCAAATGGTGCAGCGCATTGGCGTGTCTTGCGGAGCGGCACGTTGCTCGCCGCACAACTTTGTGTTTCTCGAAGGCATCAAGGCGGCGCTGACCGCGGATGTGAATTTTCAGGACGGCTGGTTTGCTGCCAAACCCGAGCGCGGCCTGCGCGCCATGGGCCGGGTCTATGCGGGCTGGGCGCTGTCGCAGGCGTTCTACCGCGAATCGATGTGGCGCGACATCGGATTCTCTTCACTGGAAGATTTCCTGGTCATGTCCTGGGAGGGCAGCTTCCTTCGCCGCGACGCCAACAATCTGTTGGCCCATATGTGGACCTGGCAACACGCCGATATCAGCGACAACACCAAGTACCAGGGGGACTTCGCAAAGGCGCTGGGCGCGATCACGGCCCGCGCCTTAGTCATGCCCAGCGAGACCGATCTCTATTTCACCGTCGAGGATAACCGTCGCGAGGTGGCCATGATAAAAAATGCAGAGCTCGCGCCGATCCCGACCAACTGGGGCCACCGTGGCGGAAATCCGGCTGGAAATCCGAAGGACGCTAAATTCTTGAATGACAGCCTGAGCCGGTTGTTGGCAACCTGAGGAGTAAGTGATGAGTGACAACCCGCGCGCAGTGAACATGATCTACAGCGGCTACAACAAGCCCAAGGACCGACCGGTCGACGATGAACTGTCGCGGGTCGGGCCGGGTACGCCAGCAGGCGAGTACCTGCGCCGCTTCTGGCACCCAATCATGATGACCGCGCGCCTGACCGACAAGCCGATGGCGATCCGCATCCTAGGGGAAGACCTGGTGCTGTACCGCGACCTGTGCGGCGACATCGGCCTGGTGTACAAGCACTGCAGCCACCGCGGCATGTCGCTGGAATACGGCATTGTTGCCACCCATGGCATCCGCTGTGCCTACCACGCCTGGTGTTTCAACCACGAAGGGCGCATCCTGGACACGCCCGGCGAGGCATCCGGCAGCCAGATCAAGGAGCGCCTGTTCCATGGCGCCTACCCAGTCGTCGAGTACAAGGGCCTGGTGTTCGCGTATTTTGGTCCTATCGAGCGCAAGCCACCGTTTCCCAAACTCGACATGATGGACCACCCGGGCAACGAGATGGTGCCGTGGCAGATCCATTCGCCCTGCAACTGGCTGCAGGTGAGTGAAAACTCGATGGACCCCTACCACACGCCGTTTCTCCATACCCGGATGTCGGGCGTGCAGTTTGAGGTCGCCTGGGGTGAGTTGCCGGTCGTCGATTACCACGAGCGCGAGTTCGGTTTTTTCTACACCAACGCGCGGCGTAGCGGCGACAACATCTGGATCCGGATGCATGACCATCTGCTGCCCAATTTTTCGCAAAACGGCGGCCTGTATGAAAAGGGCGAAGCGGTGCGCTATTTTGGCCGCACCAGCCTGACTCGGTGGGCAGTGCCGATCGACGACACGAACACCTATGTCATTGCCTGGCGCAACCTGAACCACATGGACGACCCGGAAGGCCGCTCCAGGCGTGACCAGATCGGTTGGGAGTCGGTAGACTTTTACGGGCAGAACGCCGATCGGCCGTTCAGTCAGCGTCAGTCGAATCCGGGCGATTGGGACGCCTGGGTCAGCCAGGGGCCGATCAACAGCCACCAGCGCGAAACGCTTGGCGGCACCGACCAGGGTGTGCGCCTGTTGCGCAATGCGTTGCGCAAAGGCGTGCGCAACCTGCAGCAGGGGATCGAGCCGATGGCCCCGCAGGCCGGCGACAAATCCTTCGTGTCGACATTTGGAGGTGACACGATCTTGCGGGTTCCCAAGGGGGCGGGGGACGACCGGGCACTGATCCTGGAGACCTCACGAAAAATTGCCGAGGCCTACATCCGATTCCAGCATCTGCCTGATGCCGAGCGCCGTACTGCAATCGAGCGCGAGCT
>BJGT01000099.1 GCA_014190675.1 Comamonadaceae bacterium
GTTACCAGCGGCGGGTTGGGCGTTGCAACAAGGCTGGGCGCTGCTCCCAGCGTGGCCATGGCCGGTTGTCCAAGCGCCAGCAGCAGCAGGCCGACGTGCAGGGCGATACGATGAAGTGGGAGCATACGGTTTCGGGGTGTCGGTGGGTCAGTATGTCGATGCGTCAGTGCGTCGGTGGGTCGGGTGGTTGCGCATCAACTTTGGCAGTGTAATAGGGGCATGAGCAAGTCTGTGTTGGAGCGCGAAGCATTGGCCGCCTTTGAGCGGGTGATTGCCAACACGCCTGGTTTTCGGGCTCGCCCGGGACAACTGGCCATGGCCAAGCGTATCGCCAGCAGCATGGCCGGCATCACGCTGGGGGCAGAAGCAGAGCCTGAACCCACCCGTGCGATTGCGCTTATTCAAGCCGGCACCGGCGTAGGCAAGTCGGCCGCTTATGCGTCCACCATGGTCTCGCTGGCATTGGCGCTCAAGACGCGTTTGCTGATCTCAACAGCCACCGTGGCGCTGCAAGAGCAGCTCATGGGCAAAGACTTGCCTGCGCTGGCCGCCGTGCTCGAGACGCCGTTTGCCTTTGCCCTGGCCAAGGGCCGGGGCCGCTATGTCTGCAAACTCAAACTCGACCGCCTGCAGGCTGGCGCGGTGGGTGAGCCCGACGATGATTTTTTTGGGCCTGATGAAGACCTGGCGCCAGCGCCCAGCGTCTTTTCCGAGCAGCTCAGCGGGGTCGATCCCCAGCTGCGCCGATCCAGTCTTTACGCGGCCCTAGCGCAGGCCTTGGCGGCAGACCGCTGGGACGGTGACCGGGATAGCTTGAACCAGCAGCCCGACCCGCGTGACTGGGCCACTGTGGCCGCCGAGCGGCACACCTGCACCGGGCGGCACTGCCCGCGCTACCGCGACTGCAGCTATTACCAGGCCCGCAGCCGCCTCGCCGAGGCCCAGGTGATCGTGGCGAACCACGATCTGGTGCTGGCTTCGGTGGGCATGAAGACCCTGCCCGAGTTGGACAACTGTTTGCTGGTGTTCGACGAGGGTCACCACCTGCCGGCGGTCGCGTTGAGCCAGTTTTCGAGCGCCATGGACCTGAGCAACCTGCGCTGGCTCGACAAACTGCCAAAGACACTGCGCGAGGTGAGCAGCAAGCTGCAGCTGGCCCTGACCCAAGACGTCGACACCCTGGCGGTGCAACTCAAGCAAGCACTGCGTGACCTCGCCGCCCTGTTGCTGGTCCGGCTGAGCCCCAGGCCGGGCGAGCACCAGGCCCTGCACCGCCTGCGCCAAGGCCGGCTGCCGCCCGAGCTGCAACAACCCCTGGCCCTGATCGGCGGCCATGCTGAGGGCCTGTTGGATGCCCTGGAGGCCTTGGGCTCCGAGATCAAAACACGGTTGCGCGAAGATATGGATACAGCCGCCGGCCTGGCGTTGTTGTACGCCCGCTTGGGCCAGATCGCCCCGCGCTTGCAGGCAGTGGCCGGCACCAGCCGCTTGCTGCTTACCCATGAAGCGCAGCCTCTGGCCAAATGGTTCGAGGCCGATGCCCGCTCGGGCCTGCTGCTGGTCAGCGCCCATGCCAGCCCGATGGTCCCGGCTGAGCTGTTGCGACATCAGTTGTGGCACCAGGCCCGCGCGGTTGTGGTTACATCTGCAAGTCTGACGAGCTGCGGTAGCTTTGACTATTTTCTGCAGGAGTCCGGGCTTGATGGCCAAGCCCAAGTCAGCACGCTGATGGTGCCCAGCCCTTTCAACTACAGCACCCAGGGCCAATTGGTGGTGGTGCAAACCACCGCTGACCCGCGCGATGCGCCCAGCTACACCGCCGAGATGGTGAGCGAGTTACTGCTTGATTTGCGCCGGGTCCAGCGGGGTGCCCTGGCCCTTTTCACCTCACGCTCACAAATGCAGGCCGCGATTGCGGCGCTGGACCAAACCCTTAGGCCCTGCGTGCTGGTGCAGGGTGACCAGTCGCGCGGGCGCTTGCTCGCCATGCACCAGGACCGCATTGAGGCCGGTTTGCCCTCAGTGATTTTTGGCTTGCAGTCGTTTGGCGAAGGGGTTGACCTGCCCGGCGCGCTGTGCGAGACCGTGTTCATTGCCAAGCTGCCCTTTCATGCACCCAGCGAACCGGTCGAGGAGGCCCGCGCCGAATGGCTCAAGACCATGGGCCGCGACCCGTTTGCCGAGTTGGTGGTGCCAGCCACCGGCCTGCGCCTGCTGCAATGGACCGGCCGTGCCATTCGCAGCGAGACCGACCAGGCCGTGGTGATCTGCTACGACCGGCGCCTGTTGCAGCAAGGCTATGGCCAGCGCATGTTGCAGGGCCTGCCACCCTACCCGGTGTCGCACCGCCCCGGACTGCGCACTGGCCAGCTGCTGGCCCCCTGAAGCCCTTGCGGCCTAAGTTGCGCGCTGACAGCTGGGCGCATCAGGCTGCTCATCCGTGCCCTTCATCAAGTCGGGTCCAAGCTGCTGTTGCGTTGCAGCTGGTGGTAGGTCGACAGGGTTAAGTTTTTTTTGCCAGGCGGCTCAAGGTGTTTGAGCAGCAGGCGGTAGGTGTCTAGATCAAAGGCCAGCGACGCTGGCTGGGCCAGGGCTTCTGCCAAAGCGGCATCGTCTTGTACGCTGGCCAGGTGACACCATTGGTCAAACACATGCACCTCGGTGCGCCCGCTTGCAGTGTCATGCTCGCGCAAGCCAATCGGACCGGGGTAGGGCCAGGCGCGCAGCTTCTGGCTCAGCAGGGCGAGTTCCAGGCGCAGGCGGTGCAGTTCGGGTTTTTCCTGGCCGCAGCAGACGCCTTTGCAGCGGCCGATCTGGTGGGCAAAGCAGCGCCCCTGGCCGGTTTCCAGTCCCAAAGCCAGCAAGCACAGGCCGTGGGTATTGGCCAGCTCACGCAAACCCGCCTGGGCGGCGCGGCGTGAGCGGTAGACGCCATACAGGCGATTGAAGTCGCGCGGATCGAAGTCTGCGCCGCTGACCAGCTTGACCAGCGGGCGGGACTTGGGCTGGTCTTCGAGCCACCAGGCGCACAAACCGCGTTCACGGCGCAGTTGACGGTTGTGTATGGGCTGCAATTGCTTCACCAGGCGTGCCTCGAGCAGCAGTGCGCCGAGCTCGCCGGCGGTCTCGCGCCATTCGATGCGGCGGGTTTCTTGCGCCAGGCGCATCTCACGCGGATGGCGCGCAGCCGCCTGGAAATGCGACATCACACGGCTGCGCATGCTCACACTTTTACCGATGTAAAGCGGCAGCGCCCCTTCGCCGTAAAACAGGTAAACACCGGGGCCATCCGGTATATCGTGCACCGCGGTTTCGAGCAGCGGCGGCAGCGCGGCGCTGCCCTGCAGCAGCGCTTGCGCATGTTGGCGCAGGGTCTGGTGGCCCAGCTCGGCGGCTGCTTGGTGCAGCCAGGCCAGCACCATCTCGACATCGCCCATCGCGCGGTGCCGCGCTAGGGTGTTGAGGCCGTGGCGCTGCATGATGGCATCTAAGCCATGGCTGCGGTGCTGTGGGTAGAGCAGGCGCGACAGGCGAACTGTGCACAGGGTTCGTGTCTTGAGCTTGATGCCAGCACGGGCAAACTCATGGAGTAAAAAACCGTGGTCAAAACGCACGTTGTGGGCTACCAACACCGCGCCCTCAAGCAGGCCGAGCAGCTTGGCGGCGACCTCGTCAAAACCAGGTGCATCGGCCAGCATGGCATCGCTGATACCAGTGAGGCGTTCAATGTAGGGGGGCACCGGCCCGCCTGGATGAACCAGTGTGCTCCAGCGCGCCACCTCTTGGCCCTGCTCGATGCGCACCGCGGCAATTTCAGTGATGCGGTCGCGCACCGGGTTGCCGCCAGTGGTCTCCAAGTCAAGCATCAGGTAGCAGGGCAGCATGGGTTGCAGGCGGCAAGCCGCTGCCGGTCAGGTGATGTCCAGCGTGTGGAAGGAAAAATTGCCGGAGCGCCGATCGTCAAAATAACGCGTCAGGGTCTCTTTGACGGTTCGAAAGGCTATTTCTTCCCAGGGAATCTCGGCTTCGGTAAACAGCCGCGCCTCCAGGGTTTCATGGCCCGGGTCGAATTGCTCGCCGAGCAGCCGGGCCCGGTAAAACAAATGCACCTGACCGACCTGCGCCACATTCACCAGGGTGAACAGGCCTTCCAATTCAAACACCGCGCCGGATTCTTCCAAGGTCTCGCGCGCAGCGCCTTCGGCAACCGTTTCATTGAGCTCCATAAAGCCCGCTGGCAGCGTCCACTTGCCCCAGCGCGGCTCGATGTTGCGCTTGCACAGCAGCACCTGCTCGCCCCAGTAGGGCACGGTACCGACCACATTGAGCGGGTTCTCGTAATGCACCGTGCCGCAGGCCGGGCACACCGCGCGCTGCTTGGTATCGCCGTCATCCGGCAATCGGTACTCCACGGCGCTGCCGCAGTTTTTGCAATGTTTGATCGGTGGGCGCTGCATGCTGCATCAAACCTTTTTGGGCGGTGATTGAGTGCCTTGCTTGTCGGCGCGGCTGTGTTTGTCGATCAGCGCATGTGCGGTGGTGAGCAATTTGCGGCCGTCATAGCCACGCTTGTTCATGTCCTCCATCCACTCCACTTCGAGCAGACCGGCTTTGCGGCGGAACTCCTGGGTATCCGTTGCAGGAATGACGTACACGCTGTTTTTACGCTCCAAGGCCAACTGCCGGCCGGCGCTGTCGCCCTCCTGCTGCACCCGGCCCAGCCAGGCCGAGGTGTCTTGGCCTGAATTGTTGTCAATGATTTTCTTCAAGTCCGGCGGCAATGACTGGTATTTGGCACGGTTCATGGCCATGACAAAGGTGGCCGTGTAAAGCGCGGCTTCAGAGGCTGCGAACTCGCTGTGAAAGCGGGTTAACTCTTGCACCTTGACCGATGGCACCACCTCCCACGGAATCACCGCGCCATCGATGGTGCCCTTGGAGAGGGCGTCGGCTATGCCTGGCAGCGGCATGCCCACAGGCGTGGCGCCCAGGTAGCCCAGCATTTTGGTGATTTGCCGGGTTGGCCCGCGTAATTTGAGGCCCTTGAGATCGGCGGCGGTTTTGATTTGCCGCTCTTTGGTGTGAAACACGCCCGGGCCATGCACATGCAGGGCCAGCACCTGGGTGTCTTTGAACTCATCTCCGGCCTGGGTTTGCACATAGTCCCAATAAGCACGCGAGGCGGGTTCGGCATTGCGCATCATGAAGGGCAGCTCAAACACCTCCACACGGGGGAACCGCCCGGCGGTGTAGCCCGGAAGCGTCCAGACGATGTCGGCCACGCCGTCCTTGACCTGCTCATAGAGTTGCGCTGGCGAGCCGCCTAGTTGCATGGCCGGGTAGCCCTCAAACTTGATGCGGCCGCCGGATTCCAGCTCGATCCGGCTCATCCAGGGTTTGTGCATATTGAGCCAAACATTCGACTGAGGAGCCATGAAAGTGTGGAACTTCAGGGTGACAGTTTGCTGGGCTCGAATCGCCAGGCCAGGGGCAGCCAGGCCGACAGCGGCCACAGATTGAACCAAAGTGCGCCGGCGCATCATGCCGGCCTGCTCAATATGCCAGCCAAGCTGGTCACTGCCAAGCCCCCGACTGGGCCAAGAAACTGCTGCCTGGCCTGGGGCGCTGCCGCTGGCACGGTCAGCGCACCTGCAGGGTGATGGGGCTCAGGCCGCTCACCATGCCATGCAGGGTATCACCCGCCACCACGGCAGCCACGCCCTCGGGGGTGCCGGTGTAGATCAGGTCGCCGGGCTGCAGTTCCCAGGCAGCCGACAGATGCTCGATGGTCTCAGCAATGTTCCAGATCAGCTTGCTCACCTGGCTGCGCTGGCGGTCCTGGCCGTTCACCTGCAGCGCGATTTCGGCCGCAGTCACATCGCCGGCCTGAGCCACCGGCGTGATGGGCCCGATCGGGGCCGAGTGGTCAAAGGCCTTGCCGATGCACCAGGGTCGGCCCTGTTTTTTCATGTCGTTTTGCAGGTCGCGCCGGGTCATGTCCAGCCCTACCGCGTAGCCAAAAATATGTTGCTGGGCATCGGCGGCCTTGATGTTCTTGCCGCCAGTGCCGATGGCCACCACCAGCTCGATCTCATGGTGCAAATTGGCGGTCAGACTGGGGTAGGGCAGGGGCGTGGTTTCGCCAGGCTTGGCGAGCAGAACCGCATCCGCGGGTTTGAGGAAAAAAAAGGGTGGCTCGCGTCCCGTGAAGCCCATTTCCTTGGCATGCTCCTCGTAGTTTCGGCCCACGCAATAAATGCGGTGCACCGGAAAACGCGCCTGGTTGCCGATCACAGGCAGGCTCACCAGCGGGGCTGGTTCGAATACAAAACTCATACACATCCTTGGTCGCTAATTTTTGCTGTCAGCCTGTCAAACAGCGGCTAGTCTAGCGTCTAGCCCAGCCGCAGCGCCCCAATGCCCGACCGCAGGGGGGACTTCATGGCCAACGGTTGCAACGGCAACCAGCGACATGCATGCTCCAGGGGTTATCCTACGATGCATGAAGCTGCACAATTATTTTCGATCATCGGCCTCGTTCAGGGTGCGTATCGCACTGGAAATCAAAGGGCTGTCTTATGACTACCTGCCAGTGCACCTGGCGCGGGGCGAGCAGCGCAAGGAGGCCTACGCGGCACTGGTGCCTGACAGGCTGGTGCCCATGCTCGAGATCGACGGCCTGCGCCTGTCGCAATCCATGACCATCATCGAGTACCTGGACGAAACCCGCCCCTCGCCCCCCTTGCTGCCGCCCGATGCCGCTGGCCGCGCCCGCGTGCGCGCCCTGGCCCAGTCGATCGCCTGCGAAATCCATCCGCTCAACAACCTGCGGGTGCTGCAATACCTGAGCAAAACACTGGCCCTGGATGAAGAACGCAAAAACACCTGGTACCGGCATTGGGTGCGCCAGGGACTCGAGAGCTTTGAGCGCCAACTCGCCCAGGGGCCTGACAGCACCTACTGTTTCGGCAGCACCCCGAGCCTGGCCGATTGCTGTCTGGTGCCACAAATCTTCAACGGCAGGCGATTTGATGTTAATTTTGACGCTCTGCCTCGCACCATGGCTGCCTTTGACGCCTGCATGGCGCTACCGGCGTTTGACAAGGCCCAGCCCGCCAACTGCCCGGACTTCCAGCCTTGAACCCGAAATGGCTGCAAGCCCAATGGCCAGCGCCACCCAGGGTGCGCGCCCTGTGCACCAGCCGCCACGGGGGCAGCTCAACTGGCGCTTATGACACGTTGAACCTGGGCACCCATGTGGGCGACGATCCAGCCTCGGTGGCGGCTAATCGTGCTGCGCTGGCACAGGCCCTGGGGGCGCGGCCAGTTTTTTTAAGCCAGGTGCACGGCAGTCGACTGCTCATGCTCGATGACAACAGCGCGGACGAGCAGGTGGCCGACGCAGCCATGACTCGGCAGCGCGGCCTGGCCTGCACCGTGATGGTGGCCGACTGCCTGCCCCTGCTGATGACAGACCGGCTAGGCACGCGGGTCGCAGCGGTCCATGCCGGTTGGCGCGGCCTGGCCGGCGACCGGGGACTGGGTGTGCTAGAGGTCAGCTGCGAGGCCTTTGGGTCTGACAGCCTGGCCACTGCCCCGGCAAAAGCTGCCGATTTGATGGTTTGGCTGGGGCCTTGCATCGGACCATTGGCCTTTGAGGTGGGTGAGGAGGTGCGTCAGTTGTTTGTCGCACATGACCCCACCAGCGCCAGATTGTTTTTGCCCAAAGCCCCGGGCAAATGGCTGGCAGACCTGCCAGGCCTGGCCCGCAAACGCCTGAGCGCCCTAGGCGTTACGCGGGTCTACGGCAACGACGGCAGTCCGCCCTGGTGCACGGTCAGCCAAAGCTCACGGTTTTTCTCGCACCGGCGTGACCGGATCAGTGGCCGCATGGCTGCCTGCATCTGGCTCGCCTGAGGCCAGGTTAGCGGTATGCTCGCTGGCCTCCCGAGCCTTCATGGCACGCCGGCGCGCAGGCGTGCCCATCACATAAATCACCAAGGCAATCGGCCCCAGGCCATACAGCACAAAGGTGATCAGCGCGCCCAGCAGGGTGCCGGTGCTGCTGGTGGCTTCGGCAACCGCCATCATGGTAGCCACATAAAGCCAAGCTATTGGAACAATGTACATCGCGAAGAAACATTCCAAAATGTGAAAAATTGTCAGTTTCTGAAAGGTATTCCCCTGCGATACTCGGGTTTCTACCAATAGAAATAACACAGGAGACAGCGCGTGGCGCAAACATCGCAGGCATTATGGGCTCAATCAGTCCAGCAATTCCAAGAAGCCCTGGCACACAACTGGGCTAAAAGTTTGCAGTCTTTGCAGGCCAAAGACCTTAGTGATCTGACCGCCAATTCGTCGGACCTGAAGGCCGCGCCGGTTCAATTTAATCAAGACAAAATTCAGGTCCTGCAGCAGCAGTACCTGCAAGACGCCGCCTCCCTGTGGGCTGCTAGCCTGAGCGGCACCGCCCAGCCCAAAGACAAACGTTTTGCGTCTCAGGCCTGGAGCGACAACCCGCTGGCGGCGTTCTCTGCATCGGCTTACCTGCTCAATGCCCGCACCTTGATGGGGCTGGCCGACGCGGTAGAGGCTGACGCCAAGGCCCGCGCCCGCATCCGCTTTGCCGTGGAGCAGTGGCTGGCGGCCAGCGCGCCCAGCAATTTTTTGGCATTCAATGCCGACGCCCAACAAAAAGCCATTGAAACCAAAGGCCAGAGCATTGCCAAGGGCGTGCAGAACATGCTGCATGACATGCAGCAGGGCCATGTGTCGATGACCGATGAGAGCCTGTTTGAGGTGGGCAAAAACGTGGCCACGACCGAGGGCGCGGTGGTGTTCGAGAACGAGCTGTTTCAGCTCATCGAGTACAAACCCTTGACCGCGCGGGTCTATGAGAAGCCGTTTTTATTGGTGCCACCCTGCATCAACAAGTTCTACATCCTGGACCTGCAGCCCGAAAACTCGCTGATCCGCTATGCGGTGGCGCAGGGCCACCGCACCTTTGTTGTCAGCTGGCGCAACCCCGATGCCAGCCTGGCCAAAAAAACTTGGGACAACTACGTGGAAGACGCCGCGATCAAAGCGATCACGGTGACACAAGAGATCACCGGCGCCAAGACCATCAATGCACTGGGCTTTTGCGTGGGCGGAACCATCCTCGGCACGGCGCTGGCGGTGCTGGCGGCAAGCGGCGAAAAGCCGGTGGCGAGTGCCACCTTTCTGACGGCCCTGCTGGATTTCACCGACACCGGTATTCTGGATGTGTTCATTGACGAGGCGTTTGTCAAATACCGAGAGCAGGAGATGGGGCAGGGCGGCCTGCTCAAGGGCCAGGAGCTGGCCTCCACCTTCAGCTTTCTGCGCCCGAACGACCTGGTCTGGAATTACGTGGTGGGCAACTACCTCAAAGGCGAAACCCCGCCGCCCTTTGACCTGCTGTACTGGAACAGCGACTCCACCAACCTGCCCGGGCCGTTTTACGCCTGGTACCTGCGCAACACCTACTTGGAGAACAAGCTGTGCCAGCCGGGCAAGGCCACGGTCTGCGGCCAAAAAATTGATTTTCGAAAACTCAAATTGCCGGTCTACATCTACGGCTCACGCGAAGACCACATCGTGCCGATTGGTGGCGCCTATGCCTCCACCCAGCACCTGGCAGGCCAAAAGCGCTTTGTCATGGGCGCCTCGGGCCATATTGCCGGCGTGATCAACCCGCCCGCGGCCAAAAAACGCAGCCATTGGGTGCGTGAAGACGGCAAGTTTCCCGCCACGCAAGCCGACTGGCAGGCAGGCGCCACCGAGCAGGCCGGCAGCTGGTGGACCGACTGGGCCAGCTGGCTGCAAAGCCACGCCGGCAAACAGATCGCAGCCCCCAAGACCTACGGCAAAGGCAAACACAAGGCCATCGAGCCCGCGCCGGGCCGCTATGTCAAAGCCAAGGCCTGATTCGTTTATCCATTTATTCAGGAGATAACAAAATGCAAGACATCGTGATCGTGTCAGCCGCCCGCACGGCGGTTGGAAAATTTGGTGGCACTTTGGCTAAGACGCCGGCGCCTGAGCTGGGGGCGGCAGTGATTAAGGCCTTGCTCGAACATACCGGTCTTGCCCCAGATCAGGTGGGTGAGGTCATCATGGGTCAGGTGCTTGCAGCTGGTGCCGGTCAGAACCCCGCGCGTCAGGCGCTGCTCAAGAGCGGCATTGCCAAGGAGTCGCCCGCGCTCACCATCAATGCGGTTTGCGGCTCCGGCCTGAAAGCCGTGATGCTGGCCGCGCAGGCCGTGGCCTGGGGCGACAGCGAGATCGTGATTGCCGGCGGTCAGGAAAACATGAGCGCCAGCCCCCATGTGCTGCTGGGTAGCCGCGACGGCCAACGCATGGGCGACTGGAAAATGGTCGACAGCATGATTGTGGACGGCCTGTGGGACGTCTATAACCAGTACCACATGGGCATCACTGCCGAAAACGTGGCCAAGGCCCACGGTATCACCCGCGATATGCAGGATGCGTTGGCTCTGGCCAGCCAGCACAAGGCCGCCGCAGCGCAGGACGCCGGCAAGTTCAAGGACGAAATCGTGCCCTTCGGCATTGCCCAGAAAAAGGGCGACCCGCTAGTGTTTGCGGCCGACGAATACCTGAACCGCAAGACCAATGCCGAGGCGCTGGCCGGGCTGCGACCTGCCTTTGACAAGACCGGTGGCGTGACCGCCGGCAACGCCTCGGGCCTGAACGATGGGGCTGCCGCCGTGATGGTGATGACCGCCAAAAAAGCGGCTGCCCTGGGCCTGACACCCCTGGGCCGGATTGCCAGCTTTGCCACCAGCGGGCTAGACCCGGCGCTGATGGGCATGGGCCCGGTGCCGGCCTCTCAAAAAGCGCTGGCCCGAGCCGGTTGGAGCGCGGCCGATCTTGATCTTCTGGAAATCAACGAGGCGTTTGCCGCCCAGGCCTGCGCCGTCAACCAGCAAATGGGCTGGGACACCAGCAAGGTCAATGTCAATGGCGGTGCGATTGCGATTGGTCACCCCATCGGAGCCTCTGGCTGCCGCATTCTTGTGACCCTGCTGCACGAGATGCAGCGACGCAATGCCAAAAAAGGCATTGCCAGCCTGTGCATCGGCGGCGGCATGGGCGTGGCCCTGACCATCGAGCGCTGATGCTTCGGGCAAATCAATAGTTTCAAATCCTTCAATCAACGCGAGAGGCAACACCATGGATCAAAAATTGGCTTATGTGACCGGAGGCATGGGCGGCATCGGAACCGCCATATGCCAGCGCCTGCACAAAGAGGGCTACAAAGTCATCGCCGGCTGCGGCCCCACACGCAACCATGCCAAGTGGATTGCCGAGCAGGCCGAACTGGGCTTTGGCTTTTATGCATCAGTTGGCAATGTGGGCAACTGGGACTCCACGGTCGAGGCCTTCACCAAGACCAAGGCCGAGCACGGCAGCATCGACGTGCTGGTCAACAACGCCGGCATCACCAAAGACCGCATGTTCATGAAAATGACCCGCGAAGACTGGGACGCCGTGATCGAAACCAATCTCAACTCCATGTTCAATGTCACCAAGCAGGTGGTGAGCGACATGGTGGAAAAAGGCTGGGGTCG
>BJGT01000100.1 GCA_014190675.1 Comamonadaceae bacterium
TCGGCCATGTTGATCAGCAAACAAAGTTTTTGTGCCGGATTCAAGACCGCAGGCGCGTCGGCCAAGAACTGGTCTAGCTTCATGGTGCGCACATATTTAACAGCCGAGTTGATTAACTCATCGTCGCTGCCAAGAACCGACTGTAAATGACCGATTTCTTCTTCCTCAATTTCGCCATCGGCGGCCATCATGTAAACCAATGCAACTGCAAGTGCCAGCTTCGGCGTGAGCTTCAGTGGCTCGCTTTTGAACATGTCAAACAGACCCATGGTGATCTCCTTTCAAAGTGATTAAAAAACCCAGACTACTTCAATGAATTTTTTAGAAAGCCAACTTAAAACTGCTATCTTGGACCTCAATGCTCTCCAAATGCCTGCCAATCATATCGGGCACATGGTAGACCGTGGTCCCATCAAGCAATGTGAGCAGGGTGCTGTTCAAGGTGCCGGAAATACTGGCTGAGAGTTCCTTCGCATCGCCAGAAGTCAACTTCAAAATATTGATCTTTGAAATTTCAATTTCGCCTTTGGCCTTGTTCCAGCTGGGTTGAAAGTCAACGCAGAAATCGCCGCTGTACTTTGGTAATTTACTGGTCCACACGCCACAAATTTCAATTTTTTGACGATCCTTGCTGAACTTGCTTACCGGCTTGTCAAGCGTGATCGTCAATTTTTCCTTGGGGAATTTTTTGGCTAAGGCGGTGTCGAAAAGCGCCTTGGGAACATTCAGGGACAGTGCCTGTGCAAATTGACATGCAAGGGCGAGCAGTGCGCTTAAAAGGAGTTTCGAAGTCATGGCGTATCGCCTTTTCTTGGCTTGGGTACTGAATACCAATTTAATTGCCGGTTAAGGCGTCATGTCGACTGGTGTTGAACCGCCGCAATCAGCGACACCACAGTAGACTCTCAGTCGACCGCCAGTGCCAAGCGGAAAAAACGGTGCTTGCAGCCGCAGGTGCATGATAGACGCGGTTTGAGCATCGGGAGAATTTTTCTTGGCTGCTTTAATCTGGCGGAGATTTCTGGCCTGCTTCGAGCAAATATGCTGCCGGTGATCTGCATTTTTTTTGAGGGCCTTATAAATTGAACAATAAACCAAGCGTGGTCTGGGTCCCCGGGCTGATGTGCGACCGCACGGTGTGGGCGCCGATCTGGCCCGCGTTCGAGCCGTTTTTCATCAACCGGGTGGCGGACCATCGCCAGGCGGACAGCCTGGTGCGCATGGCTGAACAAGTTTTGGAGGCTGCGCCAACGCGCTTTGCCCTGGTCGGGCATTCGATGGGCGGTCGGGTCGCCCTGGAAGTTTGCCGACTTGCACCCGAGCGGGTCAGCAGCCTGGTCTTGATGTGCACCGGTTGTTTGCCTCTGCCACCGGCACAGGCGGGGCAAGCCGAAGTCGACAAGCGCATGGGTCTGGTCGCACTTGCGCACAGCCAGGGCGTTCGGGCGATGGCGCTGGAATGGGTCAAGGGCATGGTCAAGCCAGACCGCCTGGATGACCAGGCTTTGATTGAGACCATTGTGGCGATGATGGCGCGTCAAAGTGCGCAGATCTTCGAAAACCAGATCAGCGCTTTGATTGGGCGGCGCGACAGCAGTCCCGTGCTGACTGGCCTGCGCATACCCTGCCAAATCGTCTGTGCCCGCTTTGACAGTTGGGCCAGCGTGGCCCAGCACGAGCACATGGCCTCGTTATTGCCCAGCAATACACCCGTTGAGGTAGTCCCAGACGCGGGCCACATGGTGAGTCTGGAAAATCCGGGCGCAACCATCAAGCTGCTGCTGCCATTTTTACTTCAAGCCTTGCACCAGGGCCCAAATGACGCGCTCCATGAACCTGCCCCCTGCACACCACCCTGAAACCCATGTCACTGGCGCCGCCTCGCCGGACAAGCTGTGTGGCCACCGGCCCTGAAAGTCCGAAAAGTGCGAAACTAAGCTGTCAATAAAATGCGCTCCGAGCAACATGCAATACGGCGCTGGGCGCACCGGAACTTCACAAGCATGACCAGCACGCCTTGTACAAAAAAATTTGGAGTCTGATTTGAAATACATGGATGCATCGGCCACCGGGGTTTACCTGATTACCGTCACCCCCTTCACAGAAAGCGGCGAACTCGACCTGATGAGCACCGACCGCATGGTGGATTTTTCTTTGAACTGCGGCGTCACCGGCCTGACTGTGTTGGGCATCATGGGCGAGGCCACCAAGCTCAGCGCGGAAGAATCCCGCGTCTTTGTGCAGCAGGTTCTCAAGCGCGTGAGCGGTCGCGTGCCGGTGGTGGTCGGCGCATCAGCGCCTGGCTTTGCGCCGATGCGCGAGCTCACCAACAGCGTGATGGCGATGGGCGCTGCCGGCGTCATGGTGGCACCCCCGGCTAGCCTGCGCACCGACGATCAGATCGTCGCCTACTTTGACATGGTGAGCGAAACCCTGGGTCCTGGTGTGCCCTGGGTTTTACAAGACCATCCGGTGGCCACGGGCGTGCAAATGTCGACCTCAGTCATCCTGCGCATTCTTAAAAACGCTGCCAACTGCATGATGCTCAAAGCTGAAGATTGCCCGGGCCTGGCCAAGTTGAGCGCAATTCGCGCTGCCAGCGAACGCGGCGAGGCCAGGCGCGTCTCGATTTTGACGGGCAATGGAGGCGGCCTTTTTTTACCTGAAGAGCTCAGCCGCGGCGCCGATGGCGCCATGACCGGTTTTGCTTACCCTGAAATGATGGTTGATGTCTGCCGCGCCCATGCAGCCGGCCAAATTGAAAAAGCGCACGATATTTTCGACGCCTATTTGCCCCTGGCCCGCTACGAACAGCAGGCCGGCATTGGCCTGGCTGTACGCAAGCACCTCTTGGCCCAGCGCGGCGTGATAGCCAGCGCCGCCATTCGCAAGCCTGGTCCCAAACTCTCAGCGCCCGACATAGCCGACATTGCGCGCCTGGTCTCCCGCCAAAGCCAACGCCTCGCCCAGCTGGGCTAGGTAAGGGCTTTAGGTAACCCACTCTCTCCATCTTTCACCAGAGCCTACAAATGATTCAAACTCCTGAGATGCAACTCGACCCCGGCGTAGTCGAAATATTGTCACAAGTCACCACTGCAACACTGACCACCATCTTGCTTAAAAAAGGGCTGCGCAATGTCTGGCTGCGCGGGCCGCGACCCCTGAGAGCCGGGCAAAGCCGCGTGGTAGGCCGGGCCTTCACCGTGCGCTTTGTGCCCGCCCGCGAAGACCTGGCAACGCCAGAATCCTGGTCCTCCCCGATCTCAAGCCGGGCCGCCATTGAGGCTATGCCGGCCGGCTGCGTTGCTGTGGTCGACGCCATGGGGGTCACCGACGCTGGGATTTTTGGCGACATTTTGTGCGCCCGAATGGCAAAACGGGGCGTGGCGGCGCTTGTCACCGATGGAGTGGTCCGTGATGTCTCGGGCGTGCTGGGCACGGGGCTGGCCGTTTGGTGCAGCGGCGCTGCCGCACCCCCATCTGTGGCAGGCCTGACCTTTGTCGACTGGCAGCAGCCGATCGGCTGTGGCGGTGTGGCCGTTTTTCCGGGCGATGTAGTGGTGGTTGACGACGACGGCGCGGTATTGATCCCCGCCGCCCTGCTGGCAGATGTGCTGAAACTAGCCCCCGAGCAAGAACGCATGGAAGCCTGGATCATGACCGAAGTGCTCAACGGCGCCGTATTGCCAGGCCTGTACCCCATGAACACCGAAACCAAAGCACGTTATGAATCTCAGTCTTGAAATGAGCCTTCGTTTGACCACCTCCCCTAGCAAATCCGCCGTCGTTTGCCAGGAATCCCTCACATGAAAATCGATACTGGCCGGCCTGTAAGCATGGGCCCCAACGGCATGGTCACCTCACCCCACACCTTGGCATCTCAAGCTGGTGCGGATGTTCTTCGTGCAGGCGGGTCGGCAGTGGACGCTGCGATTGCAACCAGTGCGGTGCTGTCGGTGATCTATCCGCACATGACCAGCCTTGGCGGCGACGCCTTCTGGCTGATCCATGACGCAAACACCGGGGCGGTGCGCTACCTCGACGGCGGAGGACGCGCCGCCGCCAGCGCCAGCATAGACAGCTTCTCCAAGCACGGGCTCACCGAGATTCCCTTCCGCGGCATCTTGCCAGCGACCCTGACCACGCCCGGTGCGGTAGCAAGTTGGGACCAGGCCCATCGGGCTTACGGCCGACTGCCGCTGTCACGCAACCTCGAAAGTGCGATCGGCTATGCCCGAAACGGCTTTCCGGTGACCGCACGCCTGGCCGGCTGGATCGAACAGGTCCAATCCGACCTGCAGCCCCATGCCCAGACGATGGCCATCTTCATGCCCGATGGCAGGCCGCCAAAGCCCGGCTCCAAACTTACCAATGCAGATCTGGCCAACACCCTTGGCGCGATTGCGGCCGGCGGCGCCGACGGGTTCTACCGCGGCGAAGTCGGACGCGCGCTTGCCCAATTTTCTGCCGACCAGGGTGGCTTCTTCACCGCCGCCGATCTTGCGGCGCAAAGCGCACGCTGGGGCGAACCACTCAAGGGGCAGTACCGCGACCTGCTGCTCTACGAGACGCCCGCCCCAACCCAGGGATTCACGGTGCTTGAGATGCTCAACCTGCTCGAGCCGTTTGAGCTGCACAAACGCGAATTTCAGAGCGCCGATATGGTCCACCTGATGGTGCAGTCCAAACAGTTGGCCTACCACGACCGAGACAACTACCTGGGCGACCCCGCCTTCGTCAAGGTGCCGATGGACCGGCTGATCTCCAAAGCCTATGCCGACCAACGCCGAGCGATCATCGACCCGCTACGCGCCCTGCCCTGGGACAAAGTGCCATCCTATGGCAGCCTGAGCGGCGATACCGTTTTCATTGCCGTTGTCGATGCCCAGGGCAATGCGGTCTCGCTGATTCAGAGCCTCTACGGCGTCTTCGGATCAGCCGTGGTGGCCGGTCGAACCGGTGTGGTGCTGCAAAACCGGGGCGCCTATTTTTCGCTTGACCCGGCCCATCCCAACCGGCTTGAGCCGGGCAAGACCCCGCTGCACACCTTGATCGCATCGATCGGTTTTCGCAACGATAAGCTCTGGAGCGTCATCGGCTGCATGGGCGCCGACGGGCAGCCACAAATCCACCTGCAAACCTATATCAACCTGATCGACTTCGGGCTCGATATCCAGCAGGCGCTCGAATCACCGCGTTGGTTGTCCGGGCGCTTCGGCTTGGGCGAGCCCCGCGACACCCTGCACATCGAGGCAAGATTCCCGAAGGCCACCATAGACGCCCTGGAGCAACGCGGCCACATAGTCGACCGCTGGGACAACTGGAACGAACTCGCCGGCCATGCGCACGGCATCGTGATCGACCCGCAAAGCGGCATGCGACTCGGTGGCTCCGACCCGCGCAGCGACGGCGCGGCCATTGGCTACTGAACCACTCGCACGGGAGGCTGAGGATGATCTCCATACCCACCAAATGGCGACAGGCTTGCCTGCTCATCAGCCTCACCTGCGCCGCAACAGGCCCACTGCTTGCCGACGACGAGCAAACACGAAACCTTGTGCAACGGCAAGCCATCGACGACAAGACCTTCAGCGGGATGACTCGCTGCCTGCAGTGCGATGCCAAGGACGCGCGTGATTTAGGCATGACTCCCACGGGGCTGGAACCGCAATTTATCCCGGGCAGCGGATGCAGAACAATTGACGAAGGCTGGGCGATTGACTACCTCGAGAAGCGTGGAAGAGTTGCTTACCACGGAGGCATCGATATTCCAGCACCCAGGGGCACGCCGATTTTGGCCGTTGCGGACGGTGAATTTATTGCGGCAATCGACGATTTGGATTCGCCAGAAGGCCTGAAGATCTACTTGCGGCATGCGCCTGCAGACACAGGCCACCCGTATTGGATCTACACCGAATATGCCCACCTGCTTGAGTTGCCAGCGTGGAAAATAGGACAGCGTATCAAAATCGGCGATGAGGTTGGCAAAACCAGCAACACGGGCCTCTCCGGCCAAGAAGCAAGAGCGCGCAACTCAGCCCCGCAGCCCCGGGCGCTTGGCGGCAAGGGGCGGGAGCGGGAGCGGCGCGACGCAGTTCATTTCGCGGTTCTCTACAGCGAAGATCCCAACTACGCCATTTGGAGAGGGCGCCTGATCCCGGTCGGTGGGCGCTGGATGGACCCAGTGGCCTTGTACCGAAAAAACCCACCTTTTGAGTCAGCTGCACTGCACCAGTTGCCGCCCCTAGAAAAGCGGGTGTCCATTCCATTTCGACTGCTCGACGGCGAGACCATGCCCGGCGGCAGCAAATTGATTTGGCCCTATGCTTGCGCACGACGATAAACCCGCACCAGCCTAATGCCGGCAATGCTGCTTGGTCATGTTCCGCAACGATCTGGGCTGGTTCCACAAGCTCTGTGCGGACTACCACATGCCCGGCATCCAGTTTGACCGCAACCACATCCGCGTGATGCGCGATGCCCAGAGTCACACTACCGCATCCACGACGGCGGAACCCGTCCGGGTAAATACAGATTGGCCTTGCCGTCAGCATCGATAAGATTCATCGCAGACACGGCGTCCAAGGAGGCAATTTGATGACCATGCGTGAATTGACTTACCAGGTCAGCTTCAGCACCCCTGCCTTTTTGGGCAACGCCGAGCAGCAGGATCAGTGGCGTACCCCACCGTTCAAGCCCATGCTACGGCAATGGTGGCGGATGGTAAAGGCCGCCGATGCCACTACGGGGCGTGGACTGGTTTTCACCGAATTGACCCGTATGGAGTGCCGCGTCAAACCACTTCAAACTGACAACCAGATTCAGCTCGCCGCTTACGACCGGGTGTTTTCAACGCCTGGCTATCGTTTTGAGAAACTAACCCGCGAAGTTTTTGACGTGGCGACGGAGTTACGAGCCCAGTATGGGCTTAAAGCCCCCGATGCAATCCACCTGGCAGCAGCTCTCAGTTCTGGATGTGATGAGGTTTGGACCAACGACGACAGGTTGGCCAAAGCCGCTGCTGGCCGCATTGGCGTATTTAACGTAAAGGAACGCAATGTCACAAACACTTGACCAAAAACGCGCTGCTCTGGCCTAGGGCTATGCCACGGCCAGCCGCAATTTGCCAGGCGAGATGGCTGACAAATATCGCAACCTGGCGAAGGGCGCACCGGCTCTCATCATGAATAGCGGTTCAATGTCGACATTGGCGTTTTATAAAAGCAAAGGCCCTGCAGAACAACAATTGCTCAATGACCTGATGAACGGGTTGACTCAGCGACTTACACCACAGCCTGCACCTAGGGATTTCATGGCTTTAATGGACATGCTGAAAAAGGGCGATTCGCGCGACTACTTACGCTACACCGATGAGGCATTAGAACTGCTCAAGTGGATTCGGCAATTTGTAGATGCCGTCAAAACTACCTCATTTTTAACGGTATTTCATAATACGTCGTAAAACGGCATGAGACAACAGGGAACCGCCTTCCAGAGGGAAAACCACTGGTTTAGGCGCTATTTGACACGGTGTAATACGCTGAATTGGTCTGCCCGGAGGGGATTGAACCCCCGACCCACAGCTTAGAAGGCTGTTGCTCTATCCAACTGAGCTACGGGCAGCGACTGACAGCATCGATTGTAGGGTCCGGTGGGCGCGGGCTGCGTCTGTGCCGGGCCTGCAACTCAGGGCGCTGCAAGCACCCTGAACCCAATATGGTCACGCCGGCGGTGCGGGTAGCTCATGCTTCGGGTGGCGCACCGCAGATAGCGGGCTTGGTCGCTGTAGAACGAGCCGCCGCGCAAGACCCGCTGCTCGGGCAGGGCCGGGTTCTCTCGGCCATCCTCAGGCTCAAATGGGTAGCTGCGGTAGGCGCTGCTGACCCACTCCCAGACGTTTCCCGCCATGTCCAGCAGGCCGTAAGCGCTGGCGCCCATCGGGTAGCACCCGACCGGGCGGGTGGCACCGCCGTTCATGTCTTGTGCGTAATTGGCAAGGGTCAGATCGGGCAGTTGCTGGCCCCACGGCCATTGACGCCCATCCACACCCCGGGCGGCCTTCTCCCATTGGGCTTCGTTGGGCAGCTGCACCCGGGCCCAGCGGCAAAACGCATTGGCGTCATGCCAGTCCACATAGACCACCGGGTGCTCCAGCAGCGCCAAGGGTACCCGCCCCCCGGGCCAGTGGCCCGGTGCCGGGTAGCCGGTGGACTCGATAAACTGCTGGTACTGGGCATTGGTGGTGGGCGTGCGGCAGATCTTGAAGGGCGCGAGTGTGCAGCTGTGTTGCGGGTGTTCGTTGTCAAGGTCGGCGGGGCGATTGTTGACGTGGCGCGAGGCCAGGCTATAGCTGGTTTGAGCCCCGCCTCCTTGGGTAGCAAGCCGGTCGTTGCCCATCAAAAACTCGCCAGCTGGGATGGCGAGCCAGTCAAAGTGAAGTGTGGCGGGCGCTTTGGCCTGCCGGTCCCTGACCACCCTAAAACCAATGTAGATGTCTCTGGCTGAGGCAAACACCGCGTGCCGGTCCGCGCAACGGACATGGCGCATGGGGTGGTTGTAGGTGCCGCCCCGTACCACGCGCGGCTCTTCGGGGACGGCGTCTTCGCGGCCATCGGCGGCCACATAGGGGTAGGGGCGGTGGGCGCTTTGCGTCCACTCCCAGACATTGCCGGCCATGCCCAAGGCACCGTAAGCGCTGGCACCATCGCCTCCGGCCAACACAGACACCGTGTCGCCGACAAAATTTTCGCAGTTGCAGAGCTTCGGTGTGGGCGCCGTCTCGCCCCAAGGCCAGGTTCGTCCGTCTGTGCCGCGGGCGGTTTTTTCCCACTCGGCTTCGGTCGGCAGGCGTACCCCGGCCCAGGCGCAAAAGGCCTGGGCATCATGCCAATCGACATACGTGACCGGATGCTGGTCGCGAAACTGCGCTGAATCGGTAGCCGACCAATGCCCGGGTGCGGCATGGCCAGTGGCCCGCACAAAAGCCGCATATTGGCCATTACTGATGGCGCAGCGGCTGATTTCAAAGGTCGGCAGAACAAGGGCGTGCTGCGGGTGCTCGTCGGCAGCCGGGCGGGTGTCACGCGGGGGCTCAGTGCCCATGAGGAACGCGCCGCCAGGGATATCAACCCAGTCAAATTGGATGAGGGACATTGCAAGACTCCATCTGTGGCTGCCGCAGGCCTGCCCCTAGCGCAGCGAGCGCAGCATACCCGAGCGCTTGGCACTGCCACTGTGCCGGTGCTGGGGCAGTTGCCACACTGCCAAGCGCTCAGACAGGAATTTTTTCAATCAGATAGGCAAGCAGTTCTCGAGGGCTGAAGGGCTTCTGAAAATAAGCGTCGGCACCAGAAGAAAATGCCTTCTCACGGTCTTGCAGCTGGGTGCGGGCTGTCACGATAACCACATGCACCTGTTGCAAATGACCGTCTTCTTTGATCAGTTGGCACAACTCATAACCGTTGCGCCGTCCGGGCAAAATAACATCGAGCAAAACGCCGTCAGGCGGATCAAGGCGGATACGCTGAAATGCAAGGTCGCTGTTGTGGGCCTCTGAGAGCGCGAATGAGGCGCCAAGTGCCGCACGAAACAACTGCTGGTGCAAGGCATTGTCATCGACCACCATGAGTTTTCTCCGGCGGCTCACCGACTCAGCTGGCGACGCGCTCTGCAGCATGTTATCGCCCGCCATGGGGGCAGCCTGGCCAAGCCCCTGCTCACGCTGCTGGCGCAGCCAGCTCATGGGCGTGAGTTTGCTGTAGTGCAAAAAAACTGAATTGATGTCGGCATGGTTACGGCCAAACTGACTGATCAACGCCGGCCACCCGATGAGCTCATCGGCGTGCTGGCCCAACCAAAGGCACCAGTCGTGAAACTCTGCTTGGCCAACGCCGGGCTGACCTGGCCGGTGCCCGGGCAAAGATTTTTGTTCTTCGCTCACATGCAAGTCCCCCCAAAAAGAGGATGACTCCCTGACCGCGCCACACGCGCATCAGATTTGATTATGCCTCCTGTGAAAAACCAGGATTTGGGCCACGCGTGTCTCTTGGAACAGTGCTGCAAGGTAAACACCCACTGCGGGTAAGGCACGGGAAGCGCTTCGGTCAGTCGCTCTTGCAGCCAGGCCTCTTTGGCACGCGTGCCGGACTGCGGGCGGCAGCGGTGGCGGCGCGCTGAATTGCGAGTGGCTGTGACCACATTCGTCGCAGTCAAGCCACCACCCCGCAGTAGCGCCGTGCGACAGGCAACAATGTCCCGCTAGGCTTCGGCCTGCACCGCTCAAGATGCGCTCGACCAGGTAGGCTGCGCCAAACTGACGCAGCGTATCGGCCAATGTGGTGACGTTGCGGGCGGCCAGATGCAGTCTTTTACCAGTTCAGTTAAACTAAATGCTACATCCTTGAATTCCATTGGCCATTAACGGGACAAACCATGCACACATCCACACTCCGCGCCGCTGGTGGCTCCATCGCCGTGACCATTCCGCAGTCGCTGGCCAAGAGCACAGGCCTGCACCCCGGCGATAAGGTCAGCTTCGAATTTGAAGCGGGGCGTTTGATCATTTCGCCAATCAGCCGTCGCAGGTACAGCTTACAAGACCTATTGGCCATGCAGGGCGACGAGCCGTTGGTAATCGACAGGGTTTGGGACAACATGCCCGCTGTTGGCCAAGAGGTTCCTGTTTGAGCCGCCGAGTTTGGCAGCGCGGCGACATTGTGGTCGCCAATTTCGACCCCACGCTGGGCCAAGAGCAACAAGGCCGCAGGCCCGGCATCGTGGTGACGCACGCCGACTTGAACCGACTGGGCATGATTGGCGTCTGCCCCATCACGCAAGGTGGCATGGTCGCACGCAGTGCCGGTTTGTCGGTGAGCCTCATGGGCACCGGCACGCAGACGCAGGGCGTGGTGCTGGTTCACCAGTTCAGGATGATTGACCCGTCACAGCGCGGCTTGACCTTGGTTGAGCAAGCGCCGGACGATTTGGTGGAAGAAGTGCGGGCGCGGGTGGCCGCCATGCTCGATTGACCACAAAACTCGACATAGCTCGTACACCCCAAGATACCCCCGCTTTGCATTGGCAGTCAATAGAGGCCCTGGCACCTTGCTCCACTGGAACTAGCTGATTTACCAATGAAAAAGGCCTCTAGGTATCGCTACTTAGAGGCCTTTAGACTGTCTCTTGGTCGGTGTGAAAGGATTCGAACCTTCGACCCCTTGCACCCCATGCAAGTGCGCTACCAGGCTGCGCCACACACCGAAATCACCACAAATTATAGCGAGTAGCAGTGCCTGGTGTCAGTAATGCCTGGTGTCAGTGAACAGCGGACAGCAGATTACGTATCTCAAAAAGCTCGCGTCGCACATAAAAAAAACGGTCGGGGCTGGCGGTAGAAAAACTGGCAAAGGGTTCCTCGGCAGGCGCTTCTTTGTCTGCATGGGCCACGCCGATGGGCTCAATGCCATCTAGCAGCAATTCGCCATTGCGTTTTTTGTCTCGCTCGAGTTGCAACATCTCGTGTACTTTGGTGCGTGCACCACTGATGGTGAAGCCTTGGTCGTACAGCAGGT
>BJGT01000101.1 GCA_014190675.1 Comamonadaceae bacterium
GCATTGTGTTGACAGCTTGCTAGCAGCGTCGCAAGTCAATGCCCGCAAAAAAGTGTGCGGCGAGTGTGCGACGGTGTGCTTAAAAGAAAAAACCGTAGCACCAAAAGTAGTACTACGGTTTGCAAATGGTGGCCTGGACTGGAATCGAACCAGTGACACGCGGATTGTCAATCCGTGGGGCGCCTGACACCGGTTTTTTTCATTTGGCGCTGTGTTTAGGCCGATGCCCTAAATCAGCCCCACGACCAACAGCAGCGCCTTGTCCACAGCCCGCATCCGGTCGTCCTCCAACCGACCGAACGGCTCACTGACCTTGATGCGCGGCACGGTGAACAGCTTGTCCACCATCACCTGTGACAACACGCGCAGACCATTGGCCGACGTGGGCTCTACGGTCACCCGAAAAGCTGCCGTATGCAGCTCACTGGTCACAGGGCATAACACCAAGCTGTTCAGGTCAGCCAGCAAGTCGGTCTGAACAATCAGCGCCGGGCGGGGTTTGCCACAGTCACCCTGAAGCGATACCGCGACCAGGTCCCCACGCTGCATCATGTCCAACCTTCAACCTGCCCGGCGGCCTCTTCGGTCAACCCTAGGACTTCGGCCTCGCTGGCTGCGCCATTGAGCTCCAGGCATTGCCGGCGCAAATCGGCGGCGAAGCTGGCCAGCCGCGTGTCAGGAACCCAAAATTGAACCGGGCGGAGGCCCGCCCGCATCCGCTCGCGTGAGCGGGTCACCTTGCTGGATTGCTCGTCGTCTGTGGCCATCGCATGCTCCCATCAAAAACATGCAGAGCAACATGAAATCTAACATGCGCGATTACATTGGCTAATTGCTATCATTTAAATAGCTAACTAGCTTTATTCCACGAGGGCTAGAGGCCGATTTTCTATAAATTCTTAGGTCTACACCCGGATCACGCGCTGCGCGTTGTACCTACCCTGCCGGCTACCCAGACCGTCGCCGACGCGCTGTCCGCCCACGCCCGCCAACGGGCACCAGGCCGTTAGCCCAGCCAGCGAGCTCGACTGGTGCGCAGCCGGTTGTGCTGGCGGTAGGTGGCGGGCAACTCGCCACTGGTGCGCAAAAAATGGCGGCGAAACGTGCCGGCGTCGGTGTAACCGCAGGCCAGCGCCAACTGGTCCACCGGCAGATAGGTGGTCTCCAACAGCACACGGGCACGGGCCATGCGCAGACCCTGCAGGTAAAGCAAGGGGCTTTGCTGGTGGCTGCTGGCAAAGTGGCGCAGCAGCGTGCGTGGGCTGGCCGCCACAGCCTGCGCCAAGCGGGCCAGGTCGTAGGGTTCGGCCACATGGGCCTCCAGCCAGCGCCGTGCCCGCGCCACCACCCCGGGGGGCACCCGGCGGGCATGGACGTCTTGCTCGATCTGGGCTGCCACCTGTTGGCGCTCGGGCGAATGCAGCAACACATGGGAGGCCGCCACCGCCAGCTCGGCCCCTCGGGTGGTCTTGAGCGCGTCGAGCAGCATTTCGGTGGTCCAGAGCGGAGTTTCGCAGGTCCAGATTCGGTCGGAAACGGTCCAGGGCCGGTCGGTCTGCAACCGCACGCCCTCGCTGTGGCGCAATACGGCTTGCACAAACTGCCAGGGTGCCACTGCCTCCCGGTCTCGCAGCAGCCCGGCCAAGCCCAGCAAGGCCACGCCATTGCCAACGGCCAGCACGCATGCGCCGGCCGCATGGACCCGTTGAATCAGCGCCACTGCGTCCGCCGCCTGATGCACCAGCTGGTCCAGGTGCGGGCCATTGAAGGCATGCCAACCGGGCACCAGCAGCAGGTCCGGCAGGGCCCGATAGGGCGTGGTGGGCAGGCTGGACAGCGTTTGCGGCCAGCGCGGCACCAGACCACCCGAGCCGCTGCGCCAGCGCCAGACCGGCTCAGCCACCGCGCCAGCCTGACGCATGCTGGCCAACCCATGCATGACCTTGAGCACATCCACTGCGGTCATGGCCACCCCGTGCACACCCTGGGGTGACCACAACAGGGTCACTTTCAAAGGTGCAGGCTGCCGCACTGGCTTGGCATTGAGTGCATTCATTTTGGCCATCGTTGCACTTTACCCGATGACCGCGCAGGTCTACGATTCAATCCCTCACCCCATACAGCCGTGCCCCAGGCGGCGCCCCGCAGGAGAATCGCATGCACACCACCCCAAAACCCACCCCGCCCCAGACGCCTGATGCCATCGGCCGCCGTCAGCTGTTGGGCGCCGCGGCCGCAACGGCACTGGCCCTGGTCGCCCGGCCGGGCCAAGCGCAGGCGGCGTTTCCCGCCAAACCCATCACCATCATCGTGCCTTACACCGCGGGGGGCGCGTCCGACATCGGTGCCCGCCTGCTGGGTGTGGAGCTCGGCCGCCTGCTGGGCCAGCCGGTGGTGATTGACAACGTGGGCGGCGCCGGTGGAGCCGTGGGCGTACAAAAAATGCTACGTGCACCCGCCGACGGCTACACCCTGCTGTACGGCTCGCTCAGCGAGTGCGTGCTGGTGCCACTGATCAATGCATCCGCCGGCTATAAGCCTGAGGACATGACCGCCGTGGCCATGGCGGGTGCCGCCCCGGCCTCGTTTGTGGTTCGGCCGGATTTTCCGGCCAACAACATGGAGGAATGGATCGCCTATGCCCGCAAGAACCCGGGCCGGCTGTCTTATGGCTCACCCGGTATCGGCACCTTCCAGCATCTGGTGGCTGAGACCATCAAGGCCAAAACCGACACCTTTATGTTGCACATTCCCTACCGGGGCGGCGCCAACATCGTCAGCGACGTGATTTCCGGTCAGATCGACATCGGCGTCACCACATCGACCAACGTGCTGGGCATGGGTGTGCAGGGTCGTGTCAAGGTGCTGGGCATCACCTCGGCCGAACGGGTTCCGGCGCTGCCCAATGTGCCGGCCTTTGGCGATACGCCGGCGCTCAAGGGCATGGATCTGCAGACCTGGGCCATGGTGTTTGCGCCCAAGGGCGTACCGGATGCAGTGCTGCAAAAACTCAATGGCGTGATCAACGGCGTGGTGATGTCACCCGCCATGGGCGAGCAGCGGCGACGGCTCGGCTCTACCTTGGCCGGGCCGTTCACGCCAGCACAGGCACAGGCTTTTCTGCTCAACGAGCGCGACACCTACCGGTTTGCAGCCAGCCGCATCAAGCCGGAGTAAAACGTGTCGCCAGAGAACTTTCCCGCGGACGGGGCTGCGGCGGCGCCTTTGCTAGCGCCCCTGTTTGAGCCGGATTACGTCAGCGCCCGCGCCGCCTTTCGAAGTGCTGCCAGCGCCGCGGGTGCGAGCCTGGAAACCCTGCCCCACCCGCTGACGGGCTTGCAGGGTGAAGACCTAAGCGTGGACACCGCGTGGCTGGGCCCGCGCGGCGCCAGGCGCGTGCTGCTCAGCATTTCAGGCACGCACGGGGTGGAGGGCCTGCACGGGAGCGGCTGCCAGGTGGCCTTCTTGCGCCACATAACCGGCAGCAGCCTGCCGCCCGATACCGCGCTGCTGCTGGTGCACGCCCTCAACCCATTTGGCTTTTCGTGGCTGCGTCGGGTCAATGAGGACAATATCGACGTCAACCGCAACTATGTCGACTTCAGGGCGCCGCCGGACAACCCAGGCTATTCGGAAGTTCACCCGCTGCTGCTACTGCACAGCCTGAGCCCGGAGGCGATGGGTCAGGTGCAAGGTGACATCCAGGCTTTTTTGGCCCGGGTAGGACCACGCGCCGGTGCCTTTGCCATCACAGGCGGCCAGTACAGCCACCCAGACGGCATTTTTTACGGCGGCACCACGCTCTGCTGGTCCAACTGCACCCTGAGCCTGATTGCGCAGCGCCACCTACAGCGGGCTCACACCCTGTGCGTGCTGGACCATCACACGGGCCTAGGCCCGAACGGTCACACCGAGCTGATTTGCCGCCATCCGGTCGGCTCGCCAGCGCTGAACCTGGCCCGCCAGTGGTGGGGCCAGGACGTGACTTCGCCTGACGCGGGCGAGTCCAGCTCGGCGGTGCTGGGCGGCAATGTGCGAATGGCCCTGGTGGACTTATGCCCACGCGCCTTGGTCGTGGCGATTGCGATGGAGGTTGGCACCCAAGGCCAACATCAGGTGGTGGCGGCCCTGCTGGCGGACAACTGGCTGCACCAGCGCGGCACGCCGCGCTCAGCACTGGGTGAGCAGGTACGCCAGCAGATGCGCCAGGCTTTCTTTGATAGCAGCGACAACTGGCAGGAAGGCAGCCTGCAACGGGCGCTGGCGGTGTACCAGCAAAGCCTGGCCGGGCTGCAACAGGCGCCAACGCGACCCCTGCGGGTGGGCATGGCCGGCTTCTTTCTGGAGTGCAACCGCTGGGCCCCGGTCACCACCGGCGCCATGTTTGCCCAGGCCTTCGACCAGGCAGGTGATGCGCTGGCCCAGGAGCTCGCGCGGCCGGTGCCACGCACCCTGGGCGATACGGTCGGCTTTGTAGCCGAGATGAACCGCATCGGCGACTGGGAACCGGTGCCGCTACGCATGGCTGCAGCCCAGCCCGGCGGCCCGGCGGCACAGGATTTTTTTGAGGCGCTGGTGGCCGACATCGAACAGAGGCTGCGCCAGGCCGCGCCGCTGGACGCCGTCTTTATCTCCTCGCACGGCGCGGCGCTCAGCACCGCCAACGACGACCCGGACGGCGAGTTGTTTGCACGCATCCGGGCCATCGTCGGACCCGATGTACCAGTAGTGGCGGTGCTAGACCTGCACACCAATGTCTCCCCGCGCATGACCGACGCGCTGTCGGCCTTTGTCGCCTACCGCAGCAACCCGCACACCGACCTGGTCGAACGCGGCGTTGAAGCGGCGCGGCATCTGCACAACTTACGAGCCGAAGGGCCTGGTGTGGTGGCGCTGGTGAAGCTGCCATTTGTGCCGCCGGCGACCACCCAGCTCACCAGCCCCGGCTCGCCCTATGCCGCGCTGATCGCCCTGGGGCAGACCCACGTGGGCGGTGACATTTTGAACGTGTCGCTGTGCGGTGGCTTTGCGCTGGCCGACTGCGCCAAATGCGGCTTCTCAGTGGTGGTGAGCGCGCGCGGAGCTGACCCGGCCCCCGCCCGGCAACTGGCCCAGACGCTGGCCCAGGCCGTGTGGGACGCGCGCAGCCGCTTTGTGGCCCCCCTGACACCGCTGGCCACCGCGGTCCAAGCCGCTGTGCTTGCAGCTGCGCCCGACCAACCCCGCCTGATCCTGGCCGATGTGGCCGACAACCCCGGAGGTGGCGGTGGCGGCAACACCACGGCGCTGCTGCAGGCCTTGCTGGACGCCAAGGCGCAGGGCGTACTGATGGCGGTGTTCACCGATGCCGCACTGGCACAGCAGGCCCATGGGCTCGGCGTAGGCGCCAGCTTTGAGGCGGTGTTCAACCGCGCCACTGGCGACGACGCGTTTGCCTGGCCCCTGACGCGCCCAGCCCGGGTGCTGGCGTTATCGAATGGCGATTTCACCGGGCGGCGCGGCATGGTGCAAGGCTCCTTGCGGACGATGGGGCCCAGCGCCCTGCTGGAACTCGGCGGCGTGCAGGTGGCCGTGATCAGCCAGCGCCAGCAGCTGATCGACCCAGCCCAGCTAGACGTGCTGGGCGTGGATCTGGCTCAAGTGCGCACCCTGGTGGTGAAAAGCCGAGGCCATTTCCGCGCGGCGTTTGACGACTTCGCGCCGCCTGAGCGCATTCTCGAAGTAGACTGCCCAGGCTTGACCACACCCAACCTCAAGTCGCTGCCCTGGCGCTGTCTGCCAAGGCCGATGTACCCGATTGACGACCACACCACCTGGAACCCCTGACCCATGGACCTTTCCCGTTTTCCCCGCCGCCGCTACACCGTTGGCGCCACGCCGCTGGAGTTTTTGCCCAACTTCACCCGGGCCCTGAGCCCGGACGGCCAAGGCCCCAACATCTGGATCAAGCGTGACGACATGCTGGGGCTGTTTCCCGGCGGCAACAAGACCCGCAAACTGGAGTTTCTGGTGGCCGATGCGCTGGCCCAGGGCGCCGACACGCTGATCACCTGCGGCGCACCACAGTCCAACCACTGCCGCATCACGCTGGCAGCCGCTGTCAAAGAAGGGCTGAAATGCCGCTTTGTGATCGAGGAGCGGGTGCCTGGCAGCTTCCATGAAGACGCCAGCGGCAACCATTTCATGTTCCGCCTGATGGGCGTGGAGGCTCTGACCGTGGTGCCAGCGGGCAGCAACATGGGCGCGGCCATGCAACAGGTGGCCGACGAGCTGACCGCGCAGGGCCGCAAGGGCTACATCATTGCCGGCGGCGGCTCCAACGCACTCGGCGGCCTGGGCTATGTGGCCTGCGCGCAAGAGTTGCAGCAGCAGTTTTACGAGCAAAACGTGCGCATCGACCAGGTGGTGGTCGGCTCGGGCAGCTCGGGCACCCACGGCGGGCTGGTGGCCGGGTTTATTGGCAACCACATCAATATTCCGATCGTTGGCATTGGCGTCAGCCGCGACCCGGCCGACCAGGAGCCGCTGGTTTACAAGGAAGCGCAGGCCGTGGCCGACCTGCTGGGGCTGGGCCTGACCATCCCGCGCGAGGCGGTGGTCAGCGTGGGCGGCTTTTGGCAACCCAAGTACTCGATCCCGAACGAGAAGATGGTGGAAGCCGTCCAAATGCTGGCGCGCACCGAAGCCATCCTGCTCGACCCGGTCTACACCGGCAAGATCATGGCCGGCCTGATCGGGCTGGTGCGCCAAGGCTTCTTCAAGCCCGGCGAGAACGTGCTGTTCCTGCACACCGGTGGGCTGCCCTCACTGCACGCCTATGAGGCGGTGGTGCTAGGTAAAACTGCAGTGGCAGCCTGAGCTCTCAGCCCGAGCCACAAACGCGTGTCTGGGCCTGCCAGTCAAGCTCTGGGCCGGGCTGAGCGGCTGCAGAGCTAGGCCCCGGGCGACGCTTGTTGTCTTCGGCTACGGGCTGTAGCTCAGCCGGCCCTCAACTTGGCGCTGCTTCGCCCTGGGCCTGCTGGAGAGCGGGAATGGGGCGCTGCGACCGCACCAGCGCCCAGCGCCCCAGCAAGAGCATGGCCAGAGCCATGCCGATGTGCAAGAAATCGCCGGGCTGCAGGGGGCCAGAGCGCAATTGAGCGACAAAGGCAGCAAAGGCCAACACCATGCACACCGCGGCGCCCAGTGCGTGCAGGTCCCGGCGTCGCAGGGCCACCGCGGCGGTGCAGACGGCTGCGCCAACCGCCCACACCTGGGCCCAGAGCTTGACACCTGCCACCACGCCGACCAGCACGCACAAGACCGCCAGCACCACAGCGACTATCCATGTATAGCGGGGCTGCGTGGCCACCAGTCCGGCAGGCTTGATCACCGCGAAAGCGATCAGTGGCAGGCCCACGCCGGCACCCAGCATGGATACAAATTGGTGCAATTGCGGCAGGGGCAGCAAGCCCGAGAAGCGCAGGGTGCCCAACACAGCAGCACTGCCCAGCAGCAGGCAAGCCAGCCGCAGCGCCGGCCGCTGCCGGGCCGGGCCCAAGGCCACCCACAAGGCCGCCAGCGCCAGCAATCCATCGAAGCCGGCCTGCAAGTTCATGCGCTCAGCCTGGCCGCGGCAACAAACTGGGGCCCGAGCCGGCTGCGCTCAGACCGGGCCAGCACCAGCACCAGAAGCGATGCGGCCCAGACGGCTAGCGCTGCAAGCTGGGCCGACGGCAGCACCGGCCCGAACCACAGGCCCGCTGCCAGCGCACCAAAGACCAGCGTGGCACGGACCACCTCAAAAACCAGGGCCCAGCGCTTACCCTCAAACACCCAGGCCATGCCCACCGCGTGCAGCACCAGCAGCGCCGCATAGCCCGCACGCTGAGGCACACTGAGACTTGGCGCTGCCAACAGCAGATGAATCAACAGGCCAAGGATCACCGCGCTGGCCAGCAGGCCGTAGACCTGCTGCCATTTCAGCGCCGGGGTGTCAAAACGGGTGAAGGCCGCACCTGGCTGCAAGCCCGGCGCCGCTGCATCGGCGCTGCCCCAGCCGGGCGGGGCAAATACCCGCATCAGCTTGTTGGCCCAGCCCCGGGTGCTGCGCACCTGGCGCCAGATGCCCGCGTAGTTCTTGAGGTTGCCCCACAGCGGGTTCCAGCTTTGCAGCGGCACCAGCGTGCCATAGACCACGGGCTCATCGTCACGCTCGGCCACATAGGTGCCAAACAGCCGATCCCAAATGATCAGGGTACCGCCGTAGTTACGGTCCAGGCAATAGGCGTTGCGGCCGTGATGGCAGCGGTGGTTGGACGGTGTCACGAACACCCGGTCGGCCCAGCCGAGCTTGCCGACGAGTTGGGTGTGGCTCCAGAACTGGTAGACCAAGCTGATCAGGGCAATGATCACAAACACAGTGACCGGGATGCCAATAATCGCCATGGGCAGGTAGAACAACCAGTAAAACACCTGGTTGGTGGAGGACTGGCGCAGCGCGGTGGACAGGTTGAAATCCTCACTGGCATGGTGCACCACATGCGAGGCCCACAACAGGTTGACCTCATGGCCGCTGCGGTGTGCCCAGTAATAAAAGAAGTCGTACATGAAGAACGCCAGCACCCAGACCCAGGGGCTCTTGGTGTCCCAACTGAAGGCCCCAACCCGCTCCACCACGATGGCATAAATGGCGACGCTGAGGAGCTTGAGCAAGGCGCGGATGGTCTCGCTCATGGCGCCGATGTTGATGCTGGTCAGCGCGTCATGCAGCCGATAGACCTTGAGCCCACGCCGCCAGGCCAGCCAGGCTTCCAGAGCGATAAACGCCAAGAAAACAGGTATTGCAAACAAGATCGGATTCATTGTCAAAACTCCAATAAAAAACGTCTCACACAGTGAGCCTCAATACCAGTCAGCCTGCCCTCAACCCGCTTGCCGACCGGCCAAATTGCCAGCGGCGCCACCGTGTCATTGCCCGCCTGCGCCCGATGATTCACGCCTGGGACTGGCAACCCGTAGCTCCGCGCGCTCACCGGCCAGACCGGGTTCCAGCAGCAGTCGGTGCACACCGCTGAAACACAAGAATCGCCGGTTCATCGCCCGACCGATGGTACACAGCCCCAAGCGCTCGGCGACCTGCTGGCCCATCTGGGTGATGCCGCTGCGCGACACCACAATCGGCACACCCATCTGAGCCGACTTAATCACCATCTCACTGGTCAGTCGCCCGGTGGTGTAGAAAACCTTGTCCGCGCCAGACATCCCCACACCCCCCGAGCCGGTGGGGGCAACAACCCCGCCGCCGGGCCGCCCCAAGGCGGGGTTCGCCCCCTCGGGGGGCAGCGCAGCACGCGCAGCGGCAAGCGTGGGGGCCACATCCTGCATAGCCATCCAGCCAGCGATGGTGTCGATGGCATTGTGGCGACCGACGTCTTCGACGAAGATCAGCATCTGCTCGCCCTGAAACAGCGCGCAACCGTGTACCGAGCCAGCTGATTTATAGGTGCTTTCTTGCAACCGGATGGCGTTGACGATACCGTAGAGTTGCCCCTGGCTGAGGGTGGCGGGAGGTAGTTGCAGCTGCTCCACCTCGGCCATCAAATCACCAAAAACGCTGCCCTGACCGCAGCCGGTGGTGACCACTTTTTTAGCAGTGCGGGCTTCGATATCGGAGATGCCCTGGCGGGTTTTGACGGCGGCAACACCAACATCCCAATCCACAGTGATAGACGCCACCTCATGAGCAGATTGCACCAGCCGCTGGTTGCGCAAAAAACCCAGCACCAGCAGTTCGGGGTGGGCGCCCAAGGTCATGAGTGTGACCAATTCGCGCTTGTCGACATAAACCGTGAGCGCTCTTTCGGCAGGAATAGACACGGCGCAGGTCTCACCGAACTCATTGACAGCGTTCACCTCTTGCACCAGCGGTGCACTGGCGCAGGTGATTCGGGGCAGGGCGCTCAGGATTTCTTTGCCGGCGCGGCAGCTGCAGCCGGCGCACCCGCAGGTGCGGCCGCGACACTGACATAGGGGCCGGGGTCAGCACAAGCGGCGGGCTTGGCCGGCGCAACTTTAGCGTCTTTGGCAGCATCCTTGGCCAACTTGACATCCTTCACAGGGGTTTTGGCAGCCTTGTTGGTTTTGGCGTGGTGGGCCACGACCCGGTCCTGCGCCTTGCACAGCAGGTAGCCGTCGATCTTGCCATTCCAGGCGGTCTTGGCCGCAGCCTCGGCGGCCTTGGCCTTGGCCTCGTCCGAGAGCGCGGGCAGCTTGGCCAATGCGGCACCCGCACACAGCAGGGTGACAGCAGCGAGCAGCAGGAGTTTGGCAGCAGGTTTCATACAGCGGGCCTCACGGAAATGGGTTGTGCAGCATTGGGCGGTGTTGATCGGTGTGCGGGAATCTTGCCAGACTGGACATCAGCGAGCCACAGCTCATGGTGTTCCCGGGCCCAGGTCTCGTCCACATAGCCGGTTCGCATGGCCTTGTAGGCGCCTTGCATGCCAATGGTGCCCATGTAAATATGGCCCAAAAACATGGCCATCATCAGCACCGCAGCCACCGCATGCACCATGTGGGAGATTTGCATGGTACCGCGCTCATACACCAAAGTGGGAAGCAGTTTGTCGAGTACCAAACCAGAGGCGACAACCACCAGCCCCAGCAGAAACACCCCGGCCCAGAACAGCACTTTTTCACCGGCGTTGAAGCGGTGCGAAGCGATCTCTTTGCCACCGAAGAGGCCGCCGCCATGCAGCAGCCAGCGCAGGTCTTCTGGGCGCGGCAGGTTGTCGCGGGCAAAGGTGATGATCACCACCACCAGCGATACGGCGAACACCGGCCCGGCAAAGTTGTGTGCATTCTTCAAGGCAAAGGTCAGCCAGCCAAACAGGGTGGCGCCAATCACCGGCAAGATGAAAAACTTGCCAAAAGCCATCACCACCCCCGAGATGGCCAAAATACAAAAAGTGATGGCATTAGCCCAGTGGGCGGAGCGCTCAAAGGGCGTAAAGCGCTCAATTTTGCGGCCGGTCTCGGCGCCATGCAAGAGCATGCTGCCCTTGCGCCAGTAAAAAATACCGATAGCGCCAAGCACGATCAAAATGACCGCACCGCCGTAAGGAATCACCCAGTTGTTGCGGACTTGGCGCCAGGCCTCTCCTGCGCTAGTCAGGCGCGAGCCCGGGTACTGCACAAAGGGTTGAATCAAGTTACCGGCCTCGGGGGTCGGCAGGCTGCTGTAGCCCGTAGCGCCAGCACCAACCTGACGCCACATGGGCGCATTGTTGCCGGGCTGCACCTTGTCGCGCTCACCATTGTTTTGCTTGTCGTAGCCGGGTTCGGCACT
>BJGT01000102.1 GCA_014190675.1 Comamonadaceae bacterium
TGCTGGTCTGGCGTAGCGCGGTGGACAGGTTGTAGTGCTGGCTCTGGTGGTGCACGCTGTGCGCCGCCCACAACAGCGCCACCCGGTGCCCGCCGCGGTGCAGCCAGTAGTAACAAAAATCATAAAACAGCAGCGCCAACAACACGCCGCTCAAGCTGTGCCAAAAGGCCTGATCCGGGTACAGTGCGACCGAGGCATAGACCGCGCTGTAAATGCCGATGGTCAGCAGGCTGCTGAACACGCCGCTGAGCTGGCTGAGCATGCCTAGGCTGATGCTGTTGATGAGGTCACTCAGGCGGTAGGTGTTGCGCCCGCTGCGCCGTCGCTCCCGCGCCAGGCCCCATGCGAACTCCAGGGCAATCAGCAACAGAAAAACCGGCATTGCCAGAACAATCACTTGCGGGGCGCTCATCGGCGCATTGTGGCGCATCAGCACGGGCCCTATGATGCGAGTTTTACGGACTGGATTGAGCATGAAGCAGATCAGCGACCTCAAGATTGGCTGCACCGCTGGCGGTGCGACCCACCATGACACCGATATTCCCGACATCAGCACCAAGGTGCAGATGGTCAAGGATGCCGGTGTGTTTGACTACATTGACCGAACGCCGCCGGACGATGAGTTTCGAGATCTGCTCAAAGCGTCGGAAAAGTTTGACATGCCGGTGCTCGCCAGCGGCTGGTTTTACACGCTGGGCCGGGACAATGCGCTGTTTGAGCAAAACATTCACAAGGCCCGTCTGCTGGGTAGCTTGGTACACAACGTGCAGGTTTTGACCAAGCATGTCGACGGCCATGTGGCGAGCAACCAGGAGGTGGCCGATTTCTACCTCTGGGCTCACGACATCGGCATGCGCCACGGCGTGGTGCCTTGCTTTGAGGTCCACGTGAACATGTGGTCCGAGCACCTCGGGCGGGTTGAGCAGGTGGCTGAACTGGTCCGGCAGCGGGGGCTGCCGTTTTTCATGACGCTGGACCACAGCCATGTGATCTTCAAAATTGACAACCCCAAAGAGCAGCAGGTGCAGAACATGTCAGCCGACATGGCTGCCGGGCGGCTGATTCTTGACCCCTTCCAAAACGGCAATGTGGCCAAGAAGTGGATTGATGCCAATTTTGTTCACCATGCGCACGCCCGCTGTGCGGTACCGGCCAACCCCATCAACACCCGCGCCAGGCATCCCGATGGCAGCTTCGGGCGGGGTATCCAGTACCCCTTTGTGCGGCCAAATCCTGGCGACTATGTTGACGACGATTGGGATGAGCAACGCATTGAGCCCTGGAAGCGCGTGGTGCGCGACCTGCTGGCGCACCATGCCAGCCACGCGGCCAGCCCGATCAGACAGATCTCCTGCGAGCACATCCCGGCCATAGACTACGGCGCGGGCCACGGCTACTCTATTTTTGAGCAAAACCTGGCATGCGCCACTTGGCTGCGCGCCGAATGGGCGCAGGCGCTTGCAGCGGCCCAGCCCGGCTGAGCGCACCCCGCCGAGGCCAGGCTGCCTTACATGGTTTTGATCAGTTCCGAGTAAGACGCCTGCAGCAGGCCGGTATCGGTGCCGGCGGCCAGCATGGTGTAGCCCATTTTGCGGGCCCGCGCCATCCAGGCCGGGTCGGTGGCCATGAAGCCGGCAATCTTGCCGTGCCGGCGCGCCACCGTGGCCACGTGGGTCATGGCCCGGTCAAAGTCGGGGTGATCAAATTGGCCCGGGATGCCCATAAAGTTCGACAGATCAAAGTGGCCCACCCACAGTACATCGATGCCGTCAACCGCGGCAATTTCTTCCACCTGCTCGAGCCCGCGCTCGGTTTCAATTTGGGCAATCACCAGGGTGCGGGCGATGTAGGCGTCCATTTTGCGGCTGACATCGCCGCCCTGGTAATCGCACTGGGCAAAGCCGAAGGCCGCGCCGCGCCGTCCCTGCCCCGGGTAGCGACAGGATTGAACAATATCTTGCGCCTGCGCCCGGCTCTCCACCATCGGGATCATCACGCCGCGTGCGCCCAGATCCAGCGAACGCGCCAGCCAGGTGTAATCGCCACGCGGTACCCGCACCATGGGCTCCAGTGGCAGCCCGCGGCAGCTGGCAAACAGCCACTTCAGGGTTTCAAAACCCAGGCCGGTGTGCTCCATGTCATAGATCACGAAGCGCGCCCCGGCGTTGACCAAAATGCTCGACATGCCGGGTGTGAAAAACTCAAACACCATGGCACCCGGTACCACCTCGGCGGCCATCAGGCTGGGTTTGAGACTAGGGCGTTCAATCATGGTGTTGGTTCTTTCAATGGGTTAATCAAAGGATCCTGCGCCGCCCTCACCGGGGGTAAGGCCGGTGCAGTGCGATGTCGGGATTCAGGCGCACACCAAAGCCGGCTTGGTCCAGGGCGCTGGCCCGCATGCGGCCGTTCACGGGCACCGGCTCGTCAAGCAGCAGCGGCGTGAACATGGGCACCACCCGGTCTGCCTGGGGTGCCATCATCAAAAACTCGGCAAACGGGCTGTTGTGCCGGGTGATGACGAAGTGGTAGCTGTAAACCGACGAGCCGTGCGGCACCACCATGGCGTTATGGGCGTCGGCCAGGGCCGATATTTTGATCAGTTCGGTCAGGCCGCCGCACCAGCCCACATCGGGCTGCAGGATGTCGCAGCAGCCCATCTCGAGCAGCAGGCGAAAACCCCAGCGGGTAGCCTCGTGCTCGCCGGTGGTCACCAGCATGCCGGGCGGCACCGAGCGGCGCAATTCGGCATAGCCCCAGTAATCGTCCGGGGGCAGGGCCTCTTCAATCCACTTGAGCCCGTGCGCCCGGGCCGCCTGCGCCAGCCGGGTGGCGTAAGGCAAATCCAGGCTCATCCAGCAATCGAGCATGAGCCAGAAATCGGGGCCCACGCGATGGCGCATGTCCTCGAGTTGGGCCAGATTTTTAGCCAGGCCCTCGTCGCCCTCGGCAGGGCCGTGGTGCAGGGGCATCTTGCCGCCAATAAAGCCCATTTGCTGGGCCAGGTCGGGGCGCGCCCCGGTGGCATAAAACTGCAACTCGTCGCGCACCGGCCCGCCAAGCAAGGCATGCACCGGCTCCCGGCGCACCTTGGCCAGCAGGTCCCACAAGGCCAGGTCAACCCCCGAGATGGTGTTGATGACCACGCCCTTGCGCCCGTAAAACAGCGTGGCGCGGTACATCTGGTCCCACATTTTCTCGATCTCGGTGACCAGGCGGCCCTCCAAAAACCGGGCCAGGTGTTTCTCCACAATAAAGGCGCCGATCTCGCCGGCGGTGGTCACCCCGATGCCAACCGTGCCGTCGCTCGCCTCGATCTCTACCACCAGCGTGCCAAGTACATTGAGCCCAAAAGCCTGGCGGCTTTGGCGGTATTCTGGGTAGACCGCCATGGGGCTCGCAACATGGTCATCAATCCAGTGGTCGCTGCCCTGGTCATGGTAGTCGGCGCCCCCGCCGCGCACAGTCAAGGCGCGCACATGGCGAATGGTTGGCATGGTCGGCATAGCGGCAGCTGGGGTGTTGTTGGCGGAAGGCTTTAGCGCCCGCCCGAGACATCGAGCGTGGTGCCATGCAGGTAAGACGCTGCCGGGCTGAGCAGCCAGATGGCGGCCTGCGCGATTTCTTCGGCACGGCCCACCCGCCCCAGCGGGATGGTGGGGGCCAGCTGGGCCATCAGCGCAGCCCCGCCCATGGGGGTGAGGATGTCGGTATCAATCACCCCCGGGCGCAGGCCAAGCACCCGCACCCCGTCGCCACCGAGCTCCTTGGCCAGGCCGATGGTCAGGCTGTCCACCGCCCCTTTGCTCGCAGCGTAGACCACCATGCCCGGCATACCGCCCAGCCTGGCTGCAGCTGAAGAAATATTCACAATCACCCCGCCCGACCCGCCCAGGTGGTGGCACATGCGCTTGGCCGCAGCCTGCGCGCAGTACAGGGTTGCCATGGTGTTGGTGGCAAAGATCTGGGCCATGGTCTCTGGCGTGTGGGCCAGCAGCGGCGCAATGGTGCCGCCAATACCGGCGTTGTTGATCAGCGCGCTGACTGGCCCAAAGCTGCGGTCCGTGGTCTCAAACAGATGGCTGACCTGGGCCGGGTCTGACACATCGGCCTGCACCGCCATAGCCTGCCCGCCTGCAGCCGCAATCTCGTCAACCAGCGCCTGCGCTGCGGCTTGGCTGCGGGCATAGTTCACCACCACCCGGTAGCCAGCCTGCGCGCCCAGCCTGGCGCAGGCCGCACCAATACCCCGTGCGGCCCCGGTGACCAGCAGCACCCCATCAACCGGGCTTTGAAACGGCAGTTGCATCGGGGGCTCGGTCTCAAGCGGCTCAGGCCTGGGCCGGCGGATTCACCACATAGGGCGGCATGCGGCCGGCGGCCATGTCCAGCGCGGCCTTGAAGGCGCTTTGTGCCAGCCCCTGCATGCACTCGTCGGTAAAGCAAATGCCATGCGGCGTGACGATCACATTGTCGAGCTGCAGCAGCGGGTTGTCAGCCGGAGTCGGCTCGACTTCAAACACATCGAGCCCGGCGCCGGCAATGCGCCGCTGCACCAGGGCCTCGTAGAGGGCAGCTTCATCGACGATCGGGCCGCGCGCGGTGTTGATCAGGTAAGCCGAGGGCTTCATCAGCGCCAGCAGGCGGGCATTCACCAGCCCCTTGGTCTGCGCATTGAGCGGGCAGTGGATGGCCAAAAAATCGGCTTGTTTGAACAACTCGTCAAGGCTGACCAGCTCCACCCCAAGCGAGCGCATCAGCGCCGGGTCGGCCTGCGGATCGTGGGCGATGGCGCGCATTTGCAGCGGCTGCGCCAGCCGAAACATCTCAGCGCCGATATTGCCGGCCCCCAGGGCGCCGAGCACACGGTGTGTCAGGCCGGTGCCAATGTGGTCAGATTTCTCCAACCAGCGCCCGCTGCGGGTGAGCTTGTCTTTAAACCAGACCTTTTGCGCCAGCATCAGCACAAAGGTCAGGGCCGAGGTGGCCACGGGCCGGCGCACGCCATCTGGGGCGATGGTCAGCAGCAGGCCAGCCCGGCTGCAGGTGGGCACGTCAATCGAGTCGTAGCCCACGCCAAAACGGGCAATCAGCTTCAGCCGGTGCGGCCCCGGCGGCAGGCTGTCTGGCCCGAGCCGGGTGGTCATGGCGCAAATCGCGTCATAGCGCTGGGCGTGCGCAAGTGTGATCTGGCTGCCATCTTGCATGTATTCCCAGGCGATGCCGGGCCGCTTGAGCAGCTCCAGGACCTCGGTGCCAAAAATCGGCTGGCCATTTGACATGCGCACATCCGGGGTGATACCGATAAGAAATTGCATGGGGGTCATCCCGGGGTTTGAATCATTCGAGGCAGCCAGAGTACCAACTCCGGCACAAAGGCAACCAGCAGGATCACGGCCAGCCACACCAAGGTAAAGGGCAGCAGCATGCTAAGCGACTGCCCATAGGTGATACCGGCAATTTTGCAGGCCACCATGGCCAGTATGCCCACGGGCGGCGTGACCGAGCCCAGCACCAGCAGCATGATCACCACAATGCCAAAGTGCACCGGGTTGTAGCCCAGGTGGGCGATCAGCGGGGCCATGATGGGCACCACAATGATCAGGGCGGGCACCGGCTCCAAAAAAGTGCCCATCAAAAAGAAAAACAAAATCAACACCAGCATGGCCAGCTTCGGGTCAGAGGTGATGGAGAGCATCAGCTGCAAGGCCGCCTGCCCGACGCCGGCGCGGCTGAGCACCCAGCTGAACAGGCCGGCACCGGCCAGGGTGATCAGGGCGCTGGACGTTGTGAAGGCAGCGGCGGCAAAGTTCTCGTACACAGACCGCGCTGAGTGCTGGCGCCTGATCAAGCCAAACAGCAGCGCATACAAGGCTGCCACGGCACCGGCTTCGGTGGGGGTGAAGACGCCAGACAAAATACCACCGATGATGATCAATGGCATCAAAATGGCCGGCATGGCCTGTAGCGTGACCCGCCCGCGCTCGCCCCAGGAGGCTTTGGGCGAGGGCCGGGCCCCCACGCTCGGGGCCATGTACCAAACCAGCATCAGCATGGCCAGGCCGGCCAGGATGCCCGGTATCACCCCGCCCATGAACAGTGCGCCAATCGACACCCCGGTGACAGAGCCGTAGATCACAGCAATGATGCTGGGCGGAATGATGGGCGCCATCATCGAGGCACAGGCGGTCACGGCCACCGCAAAGGCCGGCCGATAGCCCTCGCGCTTCATGGCGGGGATCATCATCGAGCCGATGGCGGTCAGGTCGGCCAGCGCCGAGCCCGAGATGGCCCCCATGAACATATTGGTCAGGATATTGGCCTGTGCCAAGCCACCCCTGAAATGCCCGATCAAAGCGCGCGACAGATTGACCAGCCGCTCGGTGATGCCCGCCACCCCCATCAACTCGCCGGCCAGCACAAACAGCGGTACGGCCAGCAGGGAAAAATTGTCCAGCGCCTCGTAGACCTGCTGCGCCAAAATCAGCACCGGCACCTGGCCGTCGAGCAAAACCTTGGCAATTGCTGCGAGCCCCAGGCAAAAGCCAATCGGCATGCCCAGGCCCATGAGCACAAAAAACAGCACCAGCATCCAGGCGATGGTCATAGTAATTCGGCTCCAGGCTGTGTTGCCTCAGGGTGCTGGTTCCAGCTCAACACCATGATCAGCGCCTCGAGCGCCGGGCCCACCGCCAGCGCCATGTAGACCGTCCACTTGGGCACCTCCAGCATCGGCGAGAGCTGGTACCAGACCCGGTCCATCAGCTGAATGCTGGCAAACAGCAGCAGCAGACAAAACAGCAGCGACAGCAGGTCATTGAGTTGCAGCACCGCGCGCCGCCAGGCTGCGGGCACCATTGTTTCGAGCATTTCTACCCGAATATGCCCGCGCGCCCGGGCCACCAACACCGAGCCAATCATCACGCCCCACACCAACAGGCCGCGCACCAGCTCTTCGGCCCAAAACAAAGAGTCATTGATCACGAAGCGGTAGAACACCTGCATCAAAATAAGCACAAAGTAGGCCGCGAGCATAGTCACCGATATGGCTTTGAGCAGGCTTTGCAGGGCCGCAAGCAGCGCTTGCGGCGGGGACGCCGCCGCGCCCCCGTTCACAAGTGCGCCTGGCTGGTTTGCATTTGGCACGGCGGCGTGCCGATCAAGCCTTGGCCGCGGCCTGCACCGCCTCAACCAGCGCGCGCCCCTTGGGGCCGGTCTTGGTGATGAAATTGGTCAACACCGGGCCCATCTTGGCGCGGAAACTGGCGATGTCGGGTGCATCGTTGGCCTTGACCCGCTTGGCCAGCTCGGTCCAGGCCGCTTGCTGCTCTTTGATGTTCTCGGCCCACATGTCCTTGGCCACCGCCTGCACTGCGTTGTCGCGAATGATTTTTTGAATATTCGGCGGCAGGGCAGCCATGCGCTTGGCGCTCGCCATCATCGAGACCTCGGTGAAGATATGGTGGGTTTTGCAAGCAAAGCCGGCCACCTCGTAAATCTTGGCCGACACAATGTAGTCGGCCGGCACCTCGATGGCGTCAATCACGCCGGTTTGCAAGGCGGTGTACATCTCGCCGGCCGGGATCGGTGTGGGGTTGGCGCCCATGGCCTTGGCCATTTCCACCCAGGTTGGAATTTCGGGAACGCGCAGGCGTATGCCGCGCACATCGTCGGCCTTGTCGATTTGCTTGCGCGACAGGAAAACCCTAAACCCCGAGGCCCCCAGGCTGAGGATCTCTACCCCCATGGCCTCTTTGGCGGTGTCCACCACCTGGCGCCCGGTGGGGCCGTAAAGCACCCGGCTGACATGGTCGAAATCATTGAACAAAAAGGGCAGCGAGACAAAGCCCAAGGCGGGTGTCCAGTTGGCCAGGGTGCCCAGATCGCTCCAGCACATGTCCAGCGTGCCGAGTTGCAAGGCCTCGGCCGAGGTGCGCAGGTTAAAGAGTTGCGAGGCTGGCTTGATGTCTATCGTCACCTGCCCGTTGCTCGCTGCCTTGACACGGCTGGCAAAACTCTCAGCCGCCTTGTGGCCGATGTGTGCCGTGGGCAGGTGGTGTGAAAAAACCAGGTTGATGGGCGCGGCTTGCGCCCGGGTGATCGATGGCGCAGCGATCAGGCCAGCAGAGCCGGCGGCATAGCTCAGAACAGAGCGGCGGGATAGGGTCATGGTCATCTCCTTGGGTTTTACAGCGTTAAAAATCTGCGGTTAAGGGGGGAACGGATAGCTTGATTGGCTTAGGCGGCTCAGCGCACATGCCAGGGCTGGGTCAGCGGCTTGGCGCCGGCCAGCTCTGCATAACCTGCGCCGGTGGTGCCCGTTGGCGGGTTGCCAAAATAACGGGTGTCCAGCGGCAGCGCCTCGGGCTGCCAGCGCACATCGCAAGACAGGCGAACCCGGTTCAAGGGGCAATAGTTTTCCAATGAGCCGTGCAGCGTGTACATGCCAAAAATCACGATGTCGCCGGCCTCAAAGTTGCGCGTCAGCAGGCGTGTGCCACGCTCGCGCACCAGTGAAACCGCGTCCTGGCTGAGGGTGGCCTTGCGGTCGGTGTCACGCGCCACATCAAAGCCCATCATGGGTTCAATCAGGTCCTTGAACTGTTGCGAGCCCTCCACCAGCGCCAGCGGCCCCTGTTCGATTGGCACATCGCCCAGGGGCGTCCAGGTGGTGTAAACCTGGTCGTGGGCGCGGGTGAAAAACGGGTAGTCAAAATGCAGCCCGGTGGCCCGGCCCTGCACGCCGGCGCGCAAAAACATGTAGTCATGCGCCCGCGCAGTTTGCCCCAGCAGGCTGCCCATCAGCGCCTTCATTTCGGGTCCGTGGGTAAGTGCCCGCAGCCGGGGCCCCTCGCTGACCGATTGCCAAAACCCACCAAGGTCGGCCTGCAGCTCGACACGCCGGCTCAGCCCTGAAAAAATACCTGCCTCGGCCGGCTCCAGCAACTCGCCCACGCTGGCCAAGCGGGCAAACACCTCGCTGCGCGCGGCCCGAACCCGCTGCGCATCAAGCGCGCCCTTGAGGTACACATAGCCGTCAGTGCGCAGGCGCTCGCGCAAGCGCTCCGGGCTGCCTTGCAAGTCGCTGCTGTCGCGCAACTCGCCGAGCAGCTGCGCTGGCACCGGCTGGCCCAAAACCATGCCCTTCATCATTGCGCCGGCTCGAAATAGCGCTGGTTCAGGTCGGCCTGGTTTTCATAAATCGAGCCCTGCTTGCTCGCCGCCGGGAAGGGCAGGCGCACCGGCACCGCCGTCATGCGTGGTTGCAGGGTCTCCTGACCCGACACCAGCAGCCCGCCCCAGGCGTCCCAGTCGGTGGGCGGGTGCACCAGCGGCCAGGCGTCAGCGGCGCGGTATTGGTGCAACAAAAACCGCCGTGGCTTGCCCGAGGTATTGGCCGAGGAGCCATGCACCAGACGCACATGGTGCACCGTGATCGAGCCGGCGCGCCCAGTGCACATCACCGCTTTGGAAAAGTCCAGCCCGCATTCCAGCGGCTCCATGCCGCCCACAAAGCGGCCTTTGGCACGGTGGTCGTAAATTGGGCCGCGGTGGCTGCCGGGCATCACCAGCATCGAGCCGTTGTCTGGCGTGAAGTCATCGATCATGATGCCCACCGCCGCCAGGTCGTCATTGGTGTGCGGGTAAAAAGCCCAGTCCTGGTGCCACTCCACGGGTGAGCCGAAGCCTGCCGCCTTCAGATTGAGCTTGGAGAGGTCAAAGCGCACATCAGGGCCCCAGAGCCGGTTGAGCACTGCCACAATTTTGGGATGCCTGACCATGCGCGCATAAACCGGGTCGTGCAGATTGGGATTTTTGATCCGGCGCAGCCGGGGCTGGGCTGCGCTGTGTCCGGGCTCGAGATCAAACACCTCGGTATGGGCTGTGGCTGCGCGGGAGCGCTCCACAAAGGCCTCGGTCACCCGTCTGAGGTCGGCCAAATCATGTGCATCCAAAACATCCGGGACCACGATGTAGCCCTCGCGCTGGTACTCTGCAACTGTCTCGTCGCTGATCATGTCGGTCTCCGGTTGTATCCGCAATTGCGGCAACTTTGACTTGTCTCTTTGAGTCAATGTAACCGCCGCTGCTATATGATTCAAATCATAAATTCATCAGTAAACATAAGAAAAAAGAATACCAAAGAAAAATGCTGAGGAGCAATGCCAGCCCAAAACCCGGGCAACCACCCCTTGCAAACAGCGCATGAAACACCTCATCCCCCAGGCCACAGGCGATGCGCTCGCACCAGATGCGGATGTGTTGTCTCGCCTGGTCAATCGCCTGCGGCTCAAGCACCTCAAGTTTCTCGCCGCACTGGGCGAGACCCTGGTCTTGAACCAAGCCGCGCGGCTGGTCAACACCTCGCAACCGGCCGCGACAAAAATGCTTGCCGACCTTGAAACCGCCTTTGGCTTTGCTCTGTTTGAACGCCATCCCCGCGGTGTCCGGCCCACGCCGCTGGGCCAGCATGTGGTGGGCTATGCGCGGAGCATTCAAAACACCACCCAGGCCTTTGCTGCCGACATTGAAAACCGGCGCCTGGGCGGGCATGGGCAGTTGGTGATTGGCGCCATCATGGGCGCTGCGCCCGATGTGTTGGTGCGAGCCGTGGCCGATTTGAAACAGCGTCGGCCCCTGCTGGATTTGAAAATCATGGGTGAAACCAGCGATGAAGTCTCGCTCTTGCTGGCGCGCGGAGAGGTCGAGCTGGCCATTGGCCGCCTGGCTGGTCCGCAAGATGAGCACCAGTTCAATTTCACGCCGCTGGCCAACGAGACCATTGTGTTGGTGGTACGCAAGGGCCACCCCCTGCTGCGCCAGCGCAAACTCGACTGGCCCGTGCTACTGGCCTGGCCCTGGGTCTTGCAGGCGCCCAGCAGCGCTGCGCGGCAGCTGCTTGAATCTGCGCTGGCCGGCGCCAGTGTCGGCTCGCCCACCAATTCGGTCGAATGCACCTCGGTGTTTGGCCTGTTGCAACTCATCCTCAAAACCGACTCGGTGGCCGCACTCTCAGAGACCATCGTGCGCGACCATGTCAAGGCCGGTTTGTTCAAGGTGCTGCCCCTGGCCATTGCCCAGCAACTCGCCAGCTTTGGCATCATGAGCCGCAAAGGCGAAGCCCTGTCCCAGGCTGCGCAAGACTTTGCCCGCTGCCTAGAGCGCGCCGC